>CAYUPF010000031.1:0-27911 GCA_964446545.1 uncultured Rubrivivax sp. | reverse complement strand
CTAGTCCCATACGACTTCGGAGTTCTGCAACCTGGCTCGCGCGCCCCTTGCACCTCATCGATGCGCCCGCATCCACGCGGCCGCCGCGTCGGCAATCGCCTGCAGCGTCTGCGCGTCAGTACGCCCGCTGCGTGCCCTGACGTGGAACGAGTGGTCGGCATCGTCGAACACCGACAGCGTGGCGCGCGGGCCCAGGCGCTGCAGCAGCGGCCGCAGCAGATCCAGCGACGCCAGCGCATCGCGCGTGCCCTGCAGGAACAGCATCGGTAGATCGACCTGGAACAGATGCGCGGCGCGTTGATCCGAAGGCTCGCCCGCCGCGTGCAGCGGGAAGCCGACGAAGACCAGTCCGCACACGCCCGGCAACGGCTGCAGCGCCTGCGCCTGCGACGTCATGCGTGCGCCGAAGGACTTGCCGCCGGCAAACAAGGGCAGGCCCGTCAGGCGCTGCGCAGCCTCGGCCACCGCGGCGCGCACCGCTGCATGCGCCACCTTGGGCGCATCGGGCCGCTTCGAACCCTGCTCCATGGATGGGAACTGGTAGCGCAGCGTGGCGATGCCGCGCTCGGCCAGGGCCTCGGCCAGGCTCGCCATGAACGGGTGCGCCATGCCGGCGCCAGCGCCGTGCGCGAAGACGAACACAGCCGCAGGCTCGACCGGCACGCGCAGCAGCGCCGATACCGAAGTGTCGGCATCGATCTGGATGCGCAGGCTCTGGGCTTCGGTGGGCGGCATGGCGGGCCGCGAGCATGCCACCGTCGCGCGCAGCCCACAAGTTGTGGGCCGTACAGTGGGCTGCGGCAGCGCGTGGGGGCTGCGCCGCGAGGCTGACGTGGCTACCATGCAGGCTTCGCGCTTCGCTGCCGCCCTGCCCCGCGAAGTGCAGCCCCTGGAGATGCAAGCCATGGCAGCTCGTTCGATCGCTTCGCTGACGCTGGGCTTCGGCCTGGTGTCGATCCCGGTGAAGCTGTATTCCGCGACCGAGACCTCGAGCGCGGTCCGCTTCAACCTGCTGGCCAAGGACGGCTCGCGCCTGAAGCAGCAGTACGTGTCCGAGAAGGACCAGACGGTGGTGCCGCGCGCCGAGATGGTCAAGGGCTACGAGTTCGAGAAGGACCGCTTCGTGCTGTTCTCGGCCGAGGAGCTGAAGGCGCTGGAAGAAGCCAGCAGCCCGGCGATCGAGATCATGTCCTTCATCCCCGAGAAGTCGGTCGACCCGCTGTACTACGACAAGGCCTACCTGATCGCGCCCGACAAGCGCGGCGGCAAGCCCTATGCGCTGCTGGCCGAGGCGATGCGCAAGAGCGGGCGCTGCGCGCTGGCCAGGTGGGCGTGGAAGAGCAAGCAGGTCGTGGTGCAGGTGCGGCCGGTCGAAGATGGCCTGGTGCTGCAGCAGCTGCTCTACGCCGACGAGGTGCGCTCGCTGAAGGACCTGGACATCGAGCCGGTGTCGGTGTCGTCGGCCGAGCTGCAACTGGCGCTGCAGCTGATCGAGCAGATCACGCAGGACGGCTACGACCCGACGCAGTACGTCGACGAGGAGAAGCAGCGCATCCTGGCGGCCATCGACGAGAAGATCGCCGGCAAGCAGGTGGTGGCCTCGGCGCATGAAGAGGAGCCGAGCACCGCGCAGGTCATCGACCTGATGGAAGCGCTGCGCGCCAGCCTGGGCAAGAAGGCGCCGGCCACCAAGCCGGTGGTGGTGGAAGCCGCCGCGTCCGCGGCCCCAGCAGCCGCCCCCAAGGAGCGCAAGGGCGCCAGGCGCGCCGCCGCGCCCAAGGCCGAGCCGGCTGCCGCGCCGGCGCGCGCGCGCGCCCGGAAGTGACGCGCTCCGGCGACACGTCGAGCTACACGCTCAAGCGCGTCCAGCAGACGCTGGGCCTGTCGCGCCGCATCGTCGCCGGGCTGATCGCCGCAGGCTTCGTCGCGCCGACGCGCGGGCCGCGCAACGAGTGGCGCTTCAGCTTCCAGGACCTGATGCTGCTGCGCACCGCGCACGCGCTGCGAGCCTCGAAGATCCCGCCGCGGCGCATCCTGCGCTCGCTGGCGACCTTGAGGGTCTCGTTGCCCGAGCAGCTGCCGCTGACCGGGCTGCGCATCACCGCCATCGGCGCCGACGTGGCGGTGCGCGACCGCGACGGCCGCTGGCAGGCCGACAGCGGCCAGCTGCTGATGGACTTCGACGTGGCGCCGCTGGCCGGCAGCGTGGTCTTCCTGGAGCACGCGGCGGACCAGGCCGCCGACGCCGCGGCGCACTTCCGCCGCGGCGTGGCGCTGGAAGCGCGCGACCCGGCCGCGGCCGAAGCCGCCTACCGGCAGGCGCTGGTGTTGGCGCCCGACATGGCCGAGGCCTACCTGAACCTGGGCGCGATGTGGGCCGAGGTCGGCCGCCACGCCGAGCTGGCCGCGCTGTCGGAGCAGGCCGTCGCGCATTGCCCCGATACCGCGCTGTTGCACTTCAACCGCGGCGTCGCGCTCGACCACCTGGAACGGCTGGACGAGGCCGCCGCCAGCTATGAACGCAGCCTGGCGCTGGACCCCACCTTGGCCGACGCGCACTACAACCTGGGCCGGCTGCGCGAGCAACTCGGCGACACGCGCGGCGCGCTGCGGCACTTCAGCGCCTACAAACGGCTGACATGAGCCCCCGCCCGGCCGTTCCGAAGGGGGCTCGTACCGCAGTGCGAAGCGCGGGGGTTGTCCAGTGAGCGCCCCGCGGAGCGCCGCCGATCCGCTGGCGCGCTACTGGGCCAAGCGCAATTTCGAGCTCACGGCCGAACCGCGCGGCGACGTGGGCCCCACAGGCAACGCGCTGTCCTTCGTGATCCAGAAGCACGACGCGACACGGCTGCACTACGACTTCCGCCTCGAACTCGACGGCGTGCTGCTGTCGTGGGCGGTGCCGCGCGGGCCCAGCGTCGACCCGGCCGACAAGCGCATGGCGATCCACGTCGAGGACCATCCGCTGTCCTACGGCAGCTTCGAGGGCACGATCCCGCCGAAGCAGTACGGCGCCGGCACCGTCATCGTCTGGGACCGCGGCACCTGGGTGCCGCAGGCCGATCCGCACCAGGGCCTGAAGGACGGCAAGCTGGTGTTCACGCTGCACGGCCACAAGATGTTCGGCCTGTGGGAACTGGTGCGCATCGCCAAGCCCGGCGAGCGGCAGGAGGCCTGGCTGCTGTTCAAGAAGCGCGACCGCCATGCGCGGCCGCGCAGCGAGTACGACGTGCTCAGCGCGCTGCCGGACAGCGTCATCGCCAAGCCGCTGAAACCTGCCACTGCCGGGGCGCTGAAGGCACCGCTGCCGGCGAAGCTGGCGCCGCAGCTGGCCAGCCTGGCCGGCGCCGCGCCCACCTCCGGCGACTGGAGCTGGGAGATCAAGCTCGACGGCTACCGGGTGATGGCGCGCATCGACGGCGAGCAGGTGCGCCTGATCACGCGCGGCGGCCATGACTGGAGCGCGAAGATGCCCCATCTGGTGGAAGCGCTGCAGAAGCTGGGCCTGCACAGCGCCTGGCTCGACGGCGAGATCGTCGTGATCGGAGCGCGCGGCACGCCGGAATTCAACGCGCTGCAGAACGCCTTCGATCGCGCGCGCACCGAGGCCGTTGAATACTTCCTTTTCGATGTGCCCTACCTCGATGGCTACGACCTGCGCCGGGTACCGCTGGCCTCGCGGCGCCAGTTGCTGAAGCAGTTGCTCGAAGGCCATGACGGCGGGCCGCTGCGTTTCAGCGCGGACTTCGACGCCAGCGCGGCGTCGATCCTGGAATCGGCGCGGCGCATGGGCCTGGAAGGCGTGATCGCCAAGCGCAAGGACGCCGTGTACGAGTCGCGCCGCACGCAGACGTGGTTGAAGATCAAGCACAAGCTGCGGCAGGAGTTCGTGGTCGCCGGCTATTCCGACCGCTCCAGCGGCGAGGCCCAGGTCGGCAGCCTGCTGCTGGCGGTGCACGACGACGCCGGCCGGCTGGTCTACGTCGGCAACGTCGGCACCGGCTGGGACGCGAAGACCGCCGCGCAGCTGAAGACGCGGCTGAAGAAGATCGAGCTGAAGGCCTCGCCCTTCGGCACGCAGCCGCTGCACCCGCAGCGCTGGGCGGTGCGCGACCCGGCGGCGTGGCATTGGGTCAAGCCGACGCTGGTGGCCGAAATCGAGTTCTCCGACTGGACGCCAGACAGCCAGGTGCGGCACGCGCGCTATCTGGGCCTGCGCGCCGACAAGGACGCCACGAGCGTGCAACGCGAAAGCACGGTCATGCCCGCCGGTCCGGCGCTGGTGCGCGCAGGCGGCGACAGCGTCGTCGGCGGCATCAAGGTGTCGCACCCCGAGCGCGTCATCGATGCCAGCACCGGCATCACCAAGCTGGAGCTGGTGCGCTACTACGAATCGATGGCCGAATGGCTGCTGCCGCACCTGAAAGGCCGGCCGTGTTCGCTGGTGCGCGGGCCCAGCGGCGTCGGCGGCGAGCTGTTCTTCCAGAAGCACATCGAGGCGCTGCAGGTCCCGGGCATCAAGCAGCTGGACGCGGCGCTGTGGCCCGACCATGCGCCGCTGCTCGAGGTGCCGACGAAGAAGGCGCTGATCGGCGCGGCGCAGATGAACGTCATCGAGTTCCACACCTGGAACGCGCTGTCGCGCCGCATCGGCCAGCCCGACCGCATCGTCTTCGACCTCGACCCCGGCGAAGGCGAGCGCTGGCAGCGTGTGCAGGAAGGCGCGGCGCTGGTGCGCGGCCTGTTGCAGGAGCTGGGCCTGCAGTGCTGGCTCAAGACCAGCGGCGGCAAGGGGCTGCACGTGGTCGTGCCGCTGATGCCGCGCGACGACTGGGACACGGTGAAGGGCTTCGCGCAGGCGGTGGTGCAGCATCTGTCGAGCGTGATTCCGCAGCGCTTCGTCGCCAAGTCCGGGCCGGCCAACCGCGTGGGCAAGATCTTCGTCGACTACCTGCGCAACAACCACGGCGCGACCACGGCCGCGGCCTTCTCGGCGCGCGCGCGGCCCGGCATGGGCGTGTCGATGCCGCTGGCCTGGGACGCGCTGGATTCGCTGAAGCGCAGCGACCAGTGGAACGTGCGCAATGCGCGCGAGCACCTGTCGTTCCAGTCGGCCGACCCTTGGCGCGACTATTGGGGCTGCAGGCAGACGCTGAAGGCCGCGATCAAGGCGCTGGGCTGGGTGGCACCCGCGCCATCTGCGCCTGCAGCGCCTGCGCGTAGCCGGGCGCGGTCGGCTCGTGCATGAAGTACACGTGCGCCTCGCGCCACGGCGCGCGCGCCAGCCGCTCGGCCCAGGCCGCCAGATCGTCGGGCGAGTAGTTTTCCAGCCGCAGCCGCAGGTAGCCCCAGCCGGCCGTGCACACCAGCGGCGGCGGCAACGCGTCTTCTCGCTCCGACAGCACCAGCGCCGCGCCGGCGGCGCGCAGCAGGCCGTACACCTCGTCGTCGAACCAGCTGTCGTGGCGGAACTCGAAGGCGGCGCGGTGGCCTTCGGGCAGCAGTTGCAGGAAGCCCTGCAGCCGCGCCGCGTCCTTCTTCAGGAACGGCGGCAACTGGAACAGCACCGGCCCGCGCTTTGCGCCCAGCGCCGCCAGGTTCTGATACAGATACGCCACGGAGTCCGCGGCAAGGTCGGGCGCCAGACGCGCCTCGTGCGTGATGCGGCGCGAGGCCTTGATGGCGAAGCGAAAACGCTCTGGCGTGGAGCGCGCCCATTGCTCCAGCACCGCCACCTTGGGCATGCGGTAGAAGCTGTTGTTGATCTCCACAGTCGGCAAGCGCTCGGCATACCAGGCGAGCATGGCCTCGGGCGCGATCTTCTCGGGGTAGAAGATGCCCTGCCATTCCTTGAAGGCGTAGCCGCTGGCGCCGGCCCACAGCCGGGGCATGGCCATCGCCTTCAGGCCGCCTGCACGGACACCGGCCGTCGCAGCGCCGGCGCCAGCCCGTTGCCCATCAGGTCGACGAAGTTGTCTGCGTAGAAGCGCCGCACCGCCGACGGCGCCAGGCCCTGCAGCGCCTCGTCGAAGCGCTTCAGCGGATGGCGTCCGCCTTCGACATGCGGATAGTCCGACGAGAACAGGCAGACCTCCTCGCCGGCGTTGGCGACGATCCAGCCGCTGTCCTCGTGCGGATAGGGCGTGACGCGCAGCTGGCGGCGCACGATCTCGCTGGGCCGCGCCGACAGCTGCTGCAGCCGCGTCTCGTTGCGCATGAAGGCGTGCGCCGCCGAGTCCAGCGCGCGCATCCAGCCCGGCAGCCAGGCGGCGCCGAGTTCGATCGCGCCCCACTTCAGCCGCGGGAAGCGGTCGAACACGCCGTCGAAGATCAAGGTGGCCAAGGTCTGCATCACCGCGTTGGGGATCGGCATGTAGCTGACCGAGGTGAAGTTGTCGTCGCCGCCATGGAAGTCGGGCACTGCCGGCAGGCCGTTGAGCTTGTAGACCGGGTTGATCTTGTCCTCGCCGCCGACGTGGAACAGCACCGGCATGCCCGCTTCCTGCGCCTGCGCCCACACCGCATCCAGCGCGACATGGCTGGGCGCATGCTGCTGCGGGCAGCACGACGGCACCAGCAGCGCCTTGGCGCCGCCGCGTATCGCTGCGGCGGCGCAGGCGCGGGCGCGCTCGAAGTCTTCCAACGGCACGTAGGCGGTGGCCAGCAGCCGCGCATCGACCGCGCAGAACGCCGCCATCATGCGGTTGTGCGCGTCGGCCGCGGCGTAGCACAGCACCATGTCCTCGCCCTGGTCGAGGCCGAAGTTGCCCAGGCAGAAGGTGGTGAAGACCAGCTGGCTGGCGAAGCCCAGCAGGTCCAGCGCATGCGGCCGGTCGGCGGCGATGAAGGCGCCATGGGCCTCGTAGTTCTTGCGCAGCAGGAGGTTGGCGTCGACGCCGGCGCGGAACGCCGCGTCGGCATGCGCCCGCAGCGAGCGCCCTGGCCGCAAATTGCGCTGCAGCGCGGCGCGGTAGCCGGCGCTGGCGTGGAAGCGCGGCCGCAGCGCCGGCGTGAAGAACGCGTCCAGGCAGTCGTCCAGCTCCATCAGGTGGCTGTCGGCATCGTGGATCAGGCGGCCATTGGCGTAGCTCATGCGCGCTCTCCTCGCCTATCGTCTTGCGCGGCCATCATGCCATTCCCAACCGCGCGCACGGCCATGACGGCTCCTGCGCGCCACGCTCGGCGCATGCACAACAGGCAGCTGCGGCTGACGCTGGACCGCGGACCCTGCATCCACGCGCTGTCCCGGCCATGCAGGCTGGGCCGTACCGCCCCGGCGGGCCGGCGGCGCCGCAGCTGAAGGGCCGCTGAACGCGGCTACGGCGCGCGCAGTTCGGCCAGCCGCGCCGCCGCGTCCTTCTTGCCCATGCCGCGCAGCGCGGCCAGCGCCTGCAGGTGCTTGGCGCGCGGCCGGGCCTTGCCGTCTTCCCAGTTGTAGATCGACTGGCCCGAGGCACCGACGAGCAGCCCGCATTCCAGCGCCGACAGGCCCAGGCGCTTGCGCTGCGACGCCAGGCCCTTGGGGCTGAAGCGCTGAGCCCGTGCCGCCCGCTCTTCGACCGCCACGGGCGAGGCCTTGGCCGTGGCCTTGCCGAGCCGGCGCAGTTCGGCTTCCAGTGCCAGCGCGCGACGCTTCAGCGCCGCGATCTCGCTGCGGTAGCTGCTGACCGCTTTTTTCAGACCCGCGGTCTCGCCGCGCACTTCCTTGCGCGCGACACGCGAGATCTCGCTCTTGAGGAGGGATACGATGTTTGCCATGGGCCGACATTGTGCAGCGGATGACAGATCCCGTGGCCGGGACGGATCCGGCCTCGCTACCATCGCCGTACCTCAGCAACCAGCACAGCGCATGCACGCAAGCACGGGATTCAGGCTGCCGCGGCTTTGCCTGCCGCGGCCGGGCATCGACCTCGCGAAATGGGCGGTGGTCGCCTGCGACCAGTACACCGCCGAACCCGAGTACTGGCAGCAGGTCGAGCGCGAGGTCGGCGACGCAGCGTCGACGCTGCAGCTGATCTTCCCCGAGGTCTACCTGGGCGCGGCCGATGCGCCGGCGCGCATCGCGCGGATCCATGCGGCGATGCGCCGCTATCTGAGCGACGGTCTGCTCGTCGAGCACGAGGGCGCGGTGCTGGTCGAACGCCGCATCGGCGCACACACGCGGCGCGGCCTGATGCTCGAACTGGACCTGGAGCACTACGACTTCGGTCCCAGCTCCACCAGCCTGATCCGGCCCACCGAGGGCACCATCGTCGAACGCCTGGCGCCGCGCATCGAGGTGCGGCGCGAGGCCGAGCTGGAGCTGCCGCACATCCTGGTGCTGATCGACGACCCGGCCTGCAGCGTGATCGAGCCGGTGGCCGCGGCACGCGATGCACTGCGCCCGCTGTACGACACCGCGCTGATGGGCGACGGCGGCCATGTCGCCGGCCATGCGCTCACGGCGGCACAAGGCGCGCAGCTCGTGCGCGCGCTGCAGGCGCTGGCCGAGCCGCGCGCCTTCGAGGCGCGCTACGCGCTGCCGGCAGGCACGCCGCCGATGCTCTTCGCCGTCGGCGACGGCAACCATTCGCTGGCCACCGCCCAGTCGATCTGGCAGCAGGCCAAGGCCACCGTGGGCCCGCAGCACCCGAGCCGCTACGCGCTGGTCGAGGTGGTGAACATCCACGATCCGGCGCTGGCCTTCGAGCCGATCCACCGCCTGCTGTTCGGCGTGCGTAGTGACCTGCGCCGGACCCTGCGCGAAAACTTCGGCCCACGCGTGCGCATCGACGACGTGGCCACGGCCCAAGCCATGCGCCAGCGCGTGCAGGCCACGGCCGCGCCGCTGCAAGCCTTCGGGCTGGTCGGGCCGGGCGCGCGCTTCGCGGTGGTGGAAGTCAGCGACGCCCCCTCGTCCTTGGCGGTGGGCACGCTGCAGGCTTGCGTCGACGCCTTCATCGCACAAGGCGGCGCCGCACAGGTGGACTACGTGCACGGCGACGACGTGCTCGAGCGCCTGGGGCAGCAGCCGGGCCATGTCGGACTGCACCTGGCCGCCGTCGCCAAGAGCGCGCTGCTCAAGCGCGTGGTGCTCGAGGGCCCGCTGCCGCGCAAGACCTTCTCGATGGGCGAGGCGCAGGAGAAGCGCTTCTACATCGAGGCGCGGCGCATCCGCTGAGCCCGGCGCTGCGCTCCTCGTCGCCGCAGAAATCGCCCCTGCCGGGTACCGCCCGGCGCGAGATCGAAGCGGGGTTTGTTCGCGTCGACCACCACGAGCGCTGCCGCAAAGACGGGGCCCATGGCCAGCGCGCAGCGCGCCTCGTACTCGGACTTCATCGCGACTGTTTGAACGCAGCGAACGCAGTTCGCGCAGTGCGTTGGCAACGAGGCCACGGGACGAGCACCACTGGGCAGTGGCGCGGACTACCGCCTCGGCGAAGCGTCGCGGCCTGCCCGGGCCCGGCTTTGCCACGCTGAGACCTTGCGGACAGCGGACTGCGGACTGCGAAGTTCAGCAATGCGCCGTGAGCCGCAGCCCACTTCTTGCGCTTGATCGCGAATCGGTATGAGCGCCTACGGCACGTACATGTAGCCGGCGTTGCGCACCGTGCGGATGCAGCGCGGCTCGCCCTGCGGATCGGGCTCGACCTTGCGCCGCAGCCGGCCGATGCGGATGTCGATGGAGCGGTCGAAAGGCTCCCACTCGCGGTTGCGCGTGTGCATCAGCAGCTGGTCGCGCGACAGCACGCGGTTCGGGTTGGCCAGGAACACGCGCAGCAGCTCGTATTCCATCGCCGTCATCGGGACTTCGCTGCCGTCGGCCTCGAACAGGCGGCGCGACTCCAGGTCGATCTGGCAGCGGCCGAAGGCGCGCCGCTGCGAAGCCGTCGGCGCCGCGGCTGCGGCCGCAGATTCGGACGGCGGCCGCGCCTGCAGCCGGCGCAGCACGCTCTTCACGCGCGCCAGCAGCTCGCGCGGGTCGAAGGGCTTGGCGATGTAGTCGTCGGCGCCGAGCTCCAGACCGACGACACGGTCGATGACGTCGCTGGAGGCCGTGACCATGATGATGCCCAGGTCGTAGTGCTCGCGCAGCCAGCGCGCCAGCGTCAGCCCGTCCTCGCCGGGCAGGCGCAGGTCCAGCAGCACGGCATCGGGCAGCTCGCGCTCCAGGCATTCGCGCATCTGTGCGCCGCTGCCGGCCTCGGCCACGACGAAGGCATGATCCTCGAGGTACTCGCGCAGCATGGCGCGCACCGACGGATCGTCGTCGACGACGAGCAGGCGCGTGCGCGTTTCCATGCGGCCATTCTGCCGCGCGCCCCGCGCCCGCGGTAGCCCTGGATACACCACGGCAACAAAGCGCGCGCTGCGGTGCGCGGGCGGATACGCGCCGGATGCATCGGTGCGCGCGATCGCAGCGCCGCAACACCGAGGCTACACACGCGCGCCAACGCGACGCAGCACCGATACCCGCGCTGCCCAGACTGCCTGCCAGGGGCTCAGCGGCCCCGCGCGACGGCCCGGCCGCTGCCGGTCCACCCCCAAGCCAACCAGGAGTTTCACCATGATTGCAAGCCACACCCACACCGAGCGTTATGCCAAGGTCATCGAAGTATCCAAGCGCGTGCGCTGGGAGATCGAGCGCGACGTCATCCGCGGCCGCGGCTTCGACTACGCCAGGACCTTCCTGCCCGCCGGCCTGTCGCTGGTCGACGAGCTGGGCTTCCTGAGCCCGGCCGACCAGCGCCTGCTCAGCCAGGTGCAGGGCCGCAGCTACGCCTACATCTTCGGCCTGGCCGAGCGCTTCATCGCCGCCAAGGTGATGCAGGTGGCGCATGCCAAGGCGCTGGACGACCAGGTGGCGCTGGAAGCGCTGGTGCGCATGACCGACGAGGAGCTGAAGCACCAGGCGATGTTCCGCCGCCTGGAAACGATGATGGCCGCCGACATGCCCGCCGGCTACGTGATGACCGCCGATGCCAACGCGGTCGCGCAGGCCGTGCTCGGCGCGAGCACCTGGGCGGTGCTGGCGCTGACCTTGGACATCGAGCTGTTCACGCAGGCCCACTACCGCGCCAGCATCGAGCCCGACGCCGACCTGTCGCCGCTGTGGAAGGACGTGTTCCTGTTCCATTGGCGCGAGGAATCGCAGCACGCCATCCTGGACGAGCTGGCGCTGCTCGAGGAGGACGCCCGGCTCAGCCCCGCGCAGCGCGACGCCGCGGTCGACGAGCTGATTGCGCTGGTCGGCGCGGTCGACGGCATCCTGCAAGCGCAGGCCGCAGCCGACGCCGATTACTTCATCGCCATCGCCGGCACCGCCTTCAGCCAGACGCAGCAGCAGCAGATCCACGCGCAGGTGCTGAAGGCCTACCGCTGGCAATACATCGTCTCCGGTGCGATGGAGCCGCGCTTCCAGAAAGTGCTGTTCGCGCTGGTCGACGAGTCGCAAGGCGCACGCATCCAGGCCGCGCTGGCGCCGCTGAGCTACGCCGTGCCGCAACAGGCGCCACTGCCGATGGCCGCCTGAGCCCAAGGCCCGGGCCGCGCCCCGGCCGGCCCGGGCCCCCACCCCAAGGAGAAACCTCATGAGCACTTCGGTCCAGACCCTTCATGCCCCCACCGCGCTGCAGCGCTTCGTGTTTGCCGTGGTCGCGGCACTGCGTTCCACCGCCGCCGCCTGGCAGCGCCGCCGGCGCCGCCGCGCCGCGCTGCGCGAGCTGGAATCGCTGGACGACCACATCCTGCACGACATCGGCGTGCACCGCAGCGAGCTGCAGTCGCTGGTCGCCGAGCTGAACGGCGCCGCGCCGGCCACGCGCCGCGCGGCGATGCGCTCCTCGCCATGAACGCCGCGGCGTGGCGCCTGACGCTGGCCGCCGCCGCGCTGACGGCGCTGGTGGCCGGCTCGCGCACGGCCTTCGGGCTGTTCCTGTCGCCGCTGAACACGGCCTCGGGCATCGGCCTGGCCAGCCTGAGCTTCGCGCTGGCACTGGGCCAGCTGGCGATCGGCTTCGCCCAGCCGCTGCTGGGCGTGCTCAGCGACCGCTTCGGTGCCGCGCGTGTCATCGTCGCCGGTGCCGTCTTGCTGACCTTGAGCACCGCCTTGCCGGCCGCCTGGCCGCTACGCGCGGTGGTGCTGCCCGCACTGGTCGCCAGCACTGCCGTCGGCAGCGCGGTGGCCAGCAACGGCTTGCTGCTGGGTCCGCTGAACCGCGCCGTGCCGGCGGCGCACGCCGGCATGGCGGTGGCGCTGGTCGGCGCCGGCGCATCCGCCGGGCAACTGCTGCTCGGCCCGGCCACACAATGGGCCATCACCCAACGCGGTTGGGCCTGGGCGCTGGCCGCCACCGCCGCACTGAGCCTGCTGGCGCTGCCGCTGGCCCTGTCCTTCCGCCACGCGCCGCGATGTGCGCCGGCGCAGCGCTCCCAGCCGGTGGCCGACGCGCTGCGCGATGCGCGCTTCCGGCGCGTCGCCGCCAGCTTCGGCGTGTGCGGCTTCCACGTCGGCTTCCTGTCGGTGCACATGCCCGGCGTGATCGAGCGCTGCGGCTTCCCGGCTGCGCTGGCCGGCCCTTGGATCGCGCTGGCCGGCGCCGCCAACATCGCCGGCAGCCTGGCCATCGGCATGGCGCTGGCACGGCACGATGCGGCGCGCCTGCTTGCCGGCTTGCACCTGCTGCGCGCCGCCGGCGTGGCGGCGCTGCTGCTGTTGCCGACCACACCGCTGGTGTTGCTCGGCTTCGCCGTGCTGATGGGCGCGAGCTTCATCGCCACGCTGCCGCCGACCTCGCAGCTGATCGCGCGCCAGCACGGCGTGCAGCGCCTGGGCACGCTGATCGGCGTGGTCATGCTGGTGCACCAGATAGGCAGCTTCGTCGGCATCGGTTTCGGCGGCTGGGCGGCACAGGTCAGCGGCAGCGACGACTGGAGCTGGCGCGTGGACATCGCGCTGGCGCTCGCCGCAGCCGCGCTGGTGTGGCCCTGCCGGGCCGCGCTGCCGGCGGCTCGGCAGACCCCGGCGACCCGCAAGCCACGCAAGCTCATCGAGCCGGTGGCATCGGGATGAAAGGTCCAGGCCGCGTGGAATCGGCCGCCTTGTCGAGATACGGTGCGACAACGCCCCGTGTCTCCTTGCTGCCGACCACCCGAACGATCTCGAGAGCCGCCCCGAATCCGCGCCATTCGAGTGCCCGACGCTGGACGTTGCACGGGTCGTCGCATTCCATCGACTGGAAGCACCTGCTGAAGTTCGAGCTGCGCTGCGGCGCCAAACAGCACGTCAGACGGCCGCACGCCATGTCGGGCACGCCGCCTGCGACAGGCACCACCACCAGCGGCGTGGCAGCCCGCGCTGCGTCAGCATCGGCTTGGCCGGTGCGCGCATCGGTGGTGCATGGGGCGGCAACGGGGCACGCGAGCGCAGGCCGGGTGTGGCGACGTGTGGGCGATGGCTGAACATGGCGACCTCCGCTTCTTGCCGCGACCGCGGCATGCGAAGCAGTCTGCAGGGCGCCGGTATTGGCGGCGTGTCGCGCAGCCGCGGCTTTGTATCGATCGGGTATGGGCTCGCCGCAGTCAGCGTGCCGCACCACCGCGCGACTTGTCGAGGCAGTGCTGCATCAGCGCATGCAGCGCATCGGCATCGACCGGCTTGCGCAGCACGCCGCACACGCCGTGGCGTTGTGTCTCGGCGGCGTCGATGGCCTCGGCATTGCCGGTGTACAGCAGCACCGGCAGGCCCGGGCGCAGGCTGCCGGCACGTTGCGCCAGCTGCAGCCCGCTGAAGTGCGGCATGGTCTGGTCGGTGATCAGCAGGTCCAGCGCCTGATCCGACTGCTCCAGCCAGGCCAGCGCCTGGCGCGGGTCGCGCTGCAGTACCACCTCCAGGTTCCAGCCTTCGAGCAGCTCGGCCATGAAGTCGCCGACCATGGCCTCGTCGTCGACGACCATCACGCGCCCAGCCAGCGGCCGGCCGGCCGGGGCCTGTGCCGCGGCCTCGGGCTCGGACTGCGGCTCGGCCTGCGCCGGCGGCAGCAGCACGCGAAACACCGAGCCGGCCTGCGCCGCGGTCTCGACGGCCACATGGCCGCCATGGTCGTGCACGATGCCGTGCACCATCGCCAGGCCCATGCCCGAACCGCGGCCGACCTCCTTGGTCGAGTAGAAGGGCTCGAACATGCGCTCCAGCGTGTCGGCGGCGATGCCGGTGCCGCTGTCGGCCACGCTGAGCTCGACCCAACGCCCTGCCTGCAACTGCGCGCGGCACGAGGCACAGCTGAAACCGCCGCCCGACTCGCGCAGCCGCACCTTGATCAGCCCCGACTCGCCGATGGCGTCGCGCGCGTTGATGCACAGGTTGAACAGCACCTGCTCGACCTGCACCGCGTCGGCCTGCACGCAGGGGCCGGCATCGTCGGGCGGCAGTACCGCATTCACCGTCACCGAGGCCGGCAGCGTCGAGCGCAGCAGCTGCAAGGTCTGGCGCACCAGCGGCGCCAGCGGCAGCACGCGGCGCTCGCCGCGCTGGCGGCGCGCGAAGGCCAGCATCTGTGCGATCAGCTCGCGTGCGCGCTGCGCCGCCAGATGCGCCTTGTCGAGCTGGCGCTGCAGCCGCTCGTCACCGAGCGTGCCGGCGCGCTCCTGGCCCAGCACCAGGTAGCCGATGACGCTGGTCAGGATGTTGTTGAAATCGTGCGCGATGCCGCCGGTGAGCTGGCCGATGGCTTCCATCTTCTGCGCCTGGCGCAGCTGCGCCTCGAGCCGCTCGCGCTGGCCTTCGGCGGCACGGCGCTCGGTGATGTCGCGCGCCGCGTACAGCACGTGCGGCTGGCCGCGGTAGGCCACCGGCACGCCGCGCACCTCGGCGTTGAAGCGCGTGCCGTCCTTGCGCGTGGCCTGCACCTCGAAGCGCAGCGTCTCGCCGGCCAGCGCGCGCTCGTGCTGCTGGCGGTACTCGCGCTGCAGCAGCGCATCGCTCTGCGTCAACACCCGGGTTGCGCCCAGCACCTCGTCGCGGCCGTAGCCGCTCAAGCCCAGGTAGGCCGGGTTGACCTCGACCGCGCGGTGCTCGGCATCGCGCAGCAGCAGGGCGTCGGCCGAGGCATTGAAGATCGCGCGGTACTGTTCCTCGCTGTCGCGCAGCGCCTGCTCGGAGCGCTTGCGCTCGGTGATGTCGCGGCCGATGTACAGCACGTGCGGCTGGCCGCGATGGCGGATCGGCACGCCGCGCAGTTCGATCTGGTAGCGCACGCCGTCGCGGCTCAGGAACGGCACCTCCAGCTCGATCGTCTCGCCCGCCAGCGCGCGCTGGTGCAGCGCGCGGATGCGCGGTGCCACCTCGGCCGGATTGGCGAGCACGCGGTCCTGTCCCAGCACCTCGGCATGCGGCAGGCCGCTCATGCGTTCGTAGGTGGCGTTGACGTCGACGATGCGGAAGTCGGCGTCGCGCAGCACCAGCGCATCGGCCGAGGCGTTGAAGATCGCGCGGTACTGCGCCTCGCTGTCGCGCAGCGCCTGCTCGGCACGGTGCCGTTCGGTGATGTCGCGGCCCACCGCCAGCACGTGCGGCTCGCCGCCGTAGCGGATCGGCAGGTAGCGCAGCTCGATGTCGAAGCGGCTGCCGTCGCTGCGCACGGCGTAGGTCTCCATCGACCCTTCCTGCCCGGCGAGCGCGGCGCGCATCAGCGTCACGCGCTCGGCCCGCGCCTGCGCGTCGCTGTTGTGCGGCAGCGGCTGGCCGATGGATGCTTCGCGCGTGTAGCCGAACATCCGCGTGAATGCCGGGTTGACGTCGACCCTGCGCAACCCGCTGTCCCACAGCACCAGCGCGTCGGCACTGCCATCGAAGATCACCCGGTACTGCTCCTCGCGCGAGCGCAGCGCCGCCAGCGCGGCATTGCGCTCGGTGATGTCGCGCGCCACCGACAGCACGTGGTCCACGCCGCCGAAGCGCACCGGGATGTAGCGCACCTCGACCTCGAAGCGCCGCCCGTCCTTGGACGGCACCCGCGTCTCGATGCGGCCTTCGCGGCCGGCCAGCGCGGCGCGGATCAGCGCGATGCGCTGCTCCAGTTCGGGCTCGCCCTCGCGGTCGCCGAGCCGGTGGCCGATGACGTCCTCGCGCGTCCAGCCGCTGATGCGCGTGAAGGCCTGGTTGATGTCCACCAGGCACAGCGCCTGGTTCCACAGCCCCATCGCGTCGGCGCTGCTGTCGAAGAGCGCGCGGTACTGCTGCTCGCTGGCCTGCAGCGCGGCCAGCGCCGCCTTGTGCTCGGTGATCTCGCGCGTGAAAGCCAGGATGTGGCGGCGCCCGTCGATCTGCACCGCCTTCAGCCGCACCTCGTCCCAGTGCAGGCTGCCGTCCTTGTTGCGGCGCCGCCATTCGAAGGGCGGGCAGCGGCCCAGCCTGGCCAGCCGCAGCTGCTGCAGCGCATGCGCGGCGTCGAAGGGCGGCTCGTCGGCGCTGATGTCGGCCGCCGACAGTTGCTGCAGTTCCTCGCGCGTGTAGCCGTAGCTGGCGCAGGCCTTCGGGTTGACGTCGACGATGGCACCGCTGTCCCAGTCGTGGATGAAGATCGCGTCCTCGGCCGCCTCGAAGATGGCGCGATAGCTGGCCTCCGAGCGGCGCAGTGCCTCGGTGGCGCGCAGTTGTTCGATTTCGGCCGCGGCACGCACGGCAAAGATCTGCAGCACCGACTCGAGGCGCTCCACGTGCACCAGCGGCGCGCGCGAGGCGATGGCAACGGTACCCAGCGGCGTGCCGTCCTGGCCGGCCAGCGGGCAACCGGCGTAGCTGACGATGCCCTGGAACTGCGCATCGGTGTCGTCGGGGAAGCACTCCTGAAGCCGGTCGGCATAGACGCGGAACTGCTGGCCGAGCACGGTTTCGCAGGGCGTGCCCCGGATCGGGTAGCGGACGTCCTGCAGCATCTGCTGGTCGCACTGCATCGCCAGCATGCGCAGCGTCTGCGGGTCCTCGCTCTCGTGGCGCGAGATGAAGGCCACCTCCACGCGCAGGATGGCCGCGAGCAGGCGCACCAGCTCGACGAAGACCGAATCGCCGCGCGTGCTGGACACGGCCAGCGCGGCCGCGCGCAGCGCCTCGTCGACATGGCTGCGTTCGATCTCGGCGACCATGCGTCCGGCGAAGATCTTCAACAGCGCCTCGGCCAATGCGCCGTCGCCGATCGGCTGGCGGTCCATCGCGACGAGCAGGCCGAGCGCATTGCCGGCGCTGTCGGACAGCGGGAACGCGGCATAGGAATCCATGCCCTTCGCGGCGAAGAGCGTGCCGGGCGAGAACTCGGCGGCAACACCGCTCGTCACGTGGCGGAAGGCGCGCCCGACGACCTTGGCGCAGGGCGTGCCTTCGAGCACGTAGTCGAAGTTCTGCAGCGCTCGGCCGTCCAGCACCGCGGCCAGCGTGCGCATCTGCCGGTGCGTCTCGTCGCTGAACACGGCGACGAAGACGGTGGCCACGCGCAGCGTGTCGGCCAGTTCGCGCACCAGATCATCAAACAGCTGCGGTCCGCCGCAGCGCGCCACCGCCTGCGCGGCACGGAACATCGCCCTCGCGGCCTCGTCCCAGCCGGCGGGTTCGGAGCGCGGGGTCGATTGCTCGGCGGCAGCCATCGGCCGTCAGTCTAGGCCGCAGGGCGCGGCTACGGGCCATCATTTCCAGCGCGACACCTCGCGGATACATGGCGGATACATGGCGCCCGTACGCCTACCTGCCGGCAACACGGCAGGCGCCGCGCGACATGGCACGAATACCGCCCACACCGATGCTTCCGGGCATGGCCCGCCCTTGCCCCCAGGAGATGACGATGTCTGCCGCCACGCTCGATGCCCGCCGGCCCGCCCGGCCCACCGCGTCGCGGGGCTGGCAACGCGCCGCCGCCCTGGCCGTGCTGCTGGGCAGCCTCGTCGTCGCCGGCTGCGGCAGCCTGCCGCAGCGCGTGGAACGGCCCGCGTCCTGGTCGTTGCCCGTGGCCGAAGACACGCCGCTGGCGCGCCTGGTGCAGGCCTCGACGCCGCCGCAGCAGCTACAGCTCTCGGGCTTCCGGCTGCTGGCCGACGGCGCCGACGCGCTGGCCACGCGGCTGGCGCTGATCGACGGCGCGCGCAGCTCGCTGGACCTGCAGTACTTCCTGATCAGCGACGATGCCAGCGGCGAGCAGCTGCTCGCCGCGCTGCACGCGGCGGCCGGACGCGGCGTGCGCGTGCGCCTGCTGCTGGACGATCTGTACGCTGGCGCGCACGAGGCGCGCCTGGCAGCGCTGGACCGCCATGTCATGGCCGAGGTGCGGCTGTTCAACCCGCTGCCGGTGCGCGGCGCCGCGCTGCTACGGCGGCTGCTCGGCTCGCTGCACGAGTTCGAGCGCATCAACCGGCGCATGCACAACAAGCTGCTCATCGCCGATGGCCACATCGCGCTGGCCGGCGGCCGCAACATCGGCGACGACTACTTCATGCGCGGTGCCGTCGCCAACTTCGTCGACCTCGACATCCTGGCCACCGGGCCGGTGCTGGGCGAACTGGCCCAGCTCTTCGACCGCTTCTGGAACGACGACACCGCCTATCCGGCCCGCAGCCTGCTGTCGCTGGCGCAGGCGGTCGCGCCCACCGCCGCGGCGGCGCCGGTCGAAGCCGCGGCGGCAGACGAGACCGCGGCGCAGATCCGCCGTGGCCGGCTCGCACTGCACTTCGCCAGCGCGCGCGTCTTCGCCGATGCGCCGAGCAAGGCCTCGCGCGCCGACGCGCGGCTGCAGCCCGGCGAGGCGATGGCGCAGTCGCTGGCGCTGATGAGCGCGGCGCGTTCCGAGGTGAGCATCGCCTCGCCCTACTTCGTGCCCGGGCCGGGCGGGCTGGCGCTGATGCAGCAGGCCGCCGCGCGCGGCATCCGCATCGCGGTCATGACCAACTCGCTGGGCGCCACCGATGAGCCGCTGGCCTATCGCGGCTACCGGCGCTACCGCCTGGCGATGCTGAAGATGGGCGTGCGCCTGTCCGAGCTCAGCCCGGCGCATGGCGAGCACGCGCCGGACCTGGGCGCGGCGCGCTCCTCGCTGGGGCGGCTGCATGCCAAGCTGGCGATCGTCGACCAGCGCTGGCTGCTGGTGGGCTCACTCAACATGGACCGGCGCTCGTCGCGGCTCAACACCGAGCTGGCGCTGGCCATCGACAGCCCGGCGCTCGCCGCCGAAGCAGCCGCGCTGCTGCAGCGGCTGTGGACCAGCAGCAACTACCGGCTGCGCCTGAGCCCGGCCGAGGACCGCATCGAGTGGCTCGCCAACGAAGGCGGGCAGTTGGTCGTGCACCGGCGCGAGCCGCATGCCGACCGGCTGGGCCACTGGGGGCTGCGGCTGATGTCGCTGCTGGTGCCCGAAGATCTGCTGTAAGCCGCTTGCTCAGACGGCCGTCTGGCCGGTGAGCTGCCGCGTCACCGGGTGCGAGCTGGACAGCCCGCCGTCGACCACCAGCGCCTGGCCGTTGACGTAGCTCGACTGCGCCGAGGCCAGGAACAGCGCCGCCTGCGCCAGCTCCTCGGGCTGCGCGGCGCGGCGCAGCGGGTTCAGCTTGCCCAGCTTGTGCGTCACGCCCTTGTCCTTGGCATAGTCGAAGGTCGGCTTGGTCATGCCGGTTTCGGTCAGGCCCGGGCAGATGGCGTTGACGCGCACGTTGGTCTCGCACAGCTGCTGCGCCGACACCTGGACCAGGTTGATGACCCCGGCCTTCGAGGCCGAATAGGCCGGCCCGCCGGCGCCCGAGCGGATGCCCGCCACCGAGGCGGTGCAGATGATCGAGCCGCCCTTGCCCGCATCGGCCATGGCCTTGCCGGCATGCTTGACCATCAGCCACGGGCCGATCAGGTTGACGCGCAGCACTTCGGCAAAGTGCTCGGGCGTGAGCTCGAAGATGCCGGCCATGCCGCCGGACACGCCGGCGTTGGCGAAGGCCACGTCGAGCCGGCCGTGCTCGGCCAGCGCGCTGGCCACCAGCCTGGCGACGTCGGCCTCGACGCCGGCATCGATCTGCAGCGCGCTGGCGCGGCCGCCGGCCTGCTGCACCTGGCCTGCGGTGTCGTGCACGGCCTCGGTCTTGTCGCCCAGCACCAGCGTCGCGCCTTCGCTGGCGAACAACAATGCCGATGCGCGGCCGATGCCCGAGCCCGCGCCGGTGATGATCGCCACCTTGCCTTCGAGTGCCTTGCCCACGTGTTGCTCCAGTCGGTGTGTGATTGCCGAGAAGGGGCAAGCGTACACGCATGCAGGGTGGGGCCGTCGCCGTTCGCGATATAGTGTTTGCCCTGTGGCGGCGTGCCCTGCCGCCTGCGGCGCGCGGCGCCGCACCCACCCACAAATGCAGCGCAGCCCCCCCATCGGTGTGGGCGCCAGCGGAGGTTTGTTTTGGATTACGCGCAACAGCAACGCAACCCGGGCAAGCACGTCATCGGCTTGTCGGTGGTGGTGGCGCTGCATGTATTGCTGGGCATGCTGCTGGTCTACGGGCTGTCGCGCAAGGTCGTCGAGGTCGTGCGCGCGCCGATCGAGACCAAGATCATCGAGGAGGTGAAACCGCCGCCCCCGCCACCGCCGGACAACCTGCCGCCACCGCCGCGCACGGCGCCGCCGCCGCCGTCCTTCGTGCCGCCGCCCGAGGTGCAGGTGGCACCGCCGCCGGCACCGGCGCCGGTCATCACCACCACGCCAGTGGCGCCGCCGCCGGCACCGCCGGTGCGCATCGAGCCGGCCGCGCCGGTGGTCGTCGCCCCGCCGGCACCGCCCGCGCCGCCGGCGCCGCCGGTGCGCACCTCGCCCAAGCTGGACTTCAACGCCTGCGCCAAGCCGGAGTACAACGCCGCCACGCGCCGCGCCGAGGCGCAGGGCTCGGTGATCGTGGTCTACACCATGGACACCCGCGGCGTCATCAGCGACGCCCGCGTCGAAAGATCCAGCGGCACGACGCGCGAACACAAGATGCTCGACCGCATGACGCTGGAGGCCGTGCAGGCCTGCAAGGGCACGCCCGGCACGCTGGACGGCAAGCCCGAAAAACTCAGCGGACGCATCGAATACGTCTGGAAGCTGACCGATTGATCATTGGAGAAACCATGTCCTTCTCGCATTCCCAACACCAGCCGCAGCGTGCACGACAAGCGCTGGCTGCACTGCTGGCCGGCCTGACGTTGTGCCTGAGCCTGCCGCAGCTGGCCCTGGCCCAGGCCGCTTCCGAAGCCGCCGCCGCGGCCGCGCCGGTGGTGGCCCACGAAAGCGTCGCCAACCCCTACGGCCTGGCGGCGCTGTGGGCGCAGGGCGACCTCGTCGCGCGCGGCACGCTGATCATCATGATCATCATGAGCATGGGCAGCTGGTACATCATCTTCACCAAGCTGTTCGAGCAGCGCAAGCTGATGAAGAGCGCCGAGGCTGCGGCCAAGACCTTCTGGAGCGCGGGCTCGGTGAAAGCCGGCATCGGCAGCCTGGACGAAGGCAGCGCCTTCCGCTACGTGGCCGAGAGCGGCGTCAACGCCAGCGAGCACCATGAGGGCACGCTGGTCGAGCAGATCGACAAGCACACCTGGGTGTCGATGAGCGTGCAGCGCGCCATGGACAACATCAACAGCCGGCTGCAGGACGGCCTGGCCTTCCTGGCCACGGTCGGCTCGACCGCGCCCTTCGTCGGCCTGTTCGGCACCGTCTGGGGCATCTACCACGCGCTCACCGCCATCGGCATCAGCGGCCAGGCCAGCATCGACAAGGTGGCCGGCCCGGTGGGCGAGGCGCTGATCATGACCGCCTTCGGCCTGGGCGTCGCGGTGCCGGCGGTGATGGGCTACAACTGGCTGATCCGCCGCAACAGAACGGCGATGGAGCGCGTGCGTGCCTTCGGCAGCGACGTGCACAACGTGCTGCTGGCTGGAAAGCGCACCTGAGCGCGCGACGCGAAAGACCATCATGGCGATGAATCTGGCCAACGCCGACGGCGACGAGGACGACATGAACGCCACCATCAACACCACGCCGCTGGTCGACGTGATGCTGGTGCTGCTGATCATCTTCCTCATCACCGTCCCCGTGGTCACACAAAGCGTGCAGCTCGATCTGCCGAAGGAACACAACCTGCCGACGCAGACCAAGCCCGAGAACATCGTCATCGCCGTCAACCGCGACGGCGAGATCTTCTGGGGCATGGAGCACATGCCCGACGCGGAGACGCTGGTCACTCGCCTGAAGGCCGAGTCGGTCAAGGAGCCGCAGCCCGAGGTGCACATCCGCGGCGACGGCGAGGTGCGCTACGAAAGCGTGGGCCGCGTCGTGCTGGCGGCGCAGCGCGCGGGCATCTACAAGGTGGGCTTCATCACCGAGCCGCCGGCCGGTGCGGCGACACGCTGAAGGGGTGCGCACATGGCCATGAACCTGGGTTCCGGCAGCGACGACGAGCCGATGATCGAGATGAACATGACGCCGCTGATCGACGTCATGCTGGTGCTGCTGATCATGTTCATCATCACCATCCCGATCCAGACGCACGCGGTGAAGATGAACATGCCGGTAGGCCCGAGCACGCAGCCGCCCACGCCGCCGCAGATCGTGCGCATCGATGTCGACTTCGACGGCACCATCGGCTGGAACGGCTCGATCGTCGCCGACCGCAACGAACTCGAGGCCAAGCTGGCCACGGTGGCGGCGATGGCCGACCAGCCTGAGGTGCACCTGCGGCCGAACAAGCTGGTGACCTACAAGGTGGTGGCGATGATCCTGGCCTCGGCACAGCGGCTGGGCGTCACGAAAATCGGCATCGTGGGCAACGAACAATTCCTGTGACGACACGACTGCATATCTGGACTGCGGCGCTGCTGTGCGCCGGCCTGTGCACGCTGGCCGCAGCGCAGGCGTTGCGCCCTGAAGTCGCCAAGCCGCTGCAGCAGGCCGGCGAGCTGCTCAAGACCGGCAAGTCGCGCGAGGCGCTGGCCAAGGTGCGCGAGGCCGACGCGGTGCCGAACAAGACGCCGGCCGAGCAGCTGACCCTCGAACGCATGCGCGGTGCCGCCGCACAGCGCGTCGGCGACCATGCCACCACCATCCGCGCCTTCGAAGCGGTGTTCGCCAGCGGCAAGCTGTCCACCGCCGAGCAGGCGCAGGTGGCCGAATCGCTGGCCTATGCCTATGCGCAGACCAAGGACTTCGCCAAGGCGCAAGCCTGGATCGTCCGCGCGCAGCAGGCCGGCGGCAACAGCGCGCAGCTCAAGCAGCTGCAGGCCTGGATGCAGAGCCAGTCGGGCGACTATGCAGCGATCGCGCGCGACGCCGCGGCGGCGGTGAGCGCGGCCGAACAGGCCGGCCAGCGGCCGGCCGAGGCCGACCTGCTGCGCCTGGCCGATGCCTACCAGCGCACCCACAACCCGGCCTACAACGCCACGCTGAGCAAGCTGCTGGCGCACTACCCGAAGAAGGAATACTGGGCCGCCTACCTGGCCCGGCTGCCGCGCAAGAGCGGCTTCGCCGACCGCTACGCACTCGACGTGATGCGCCTCAAGCTGGCCAGCGGCACGATGAGCAGCACCGACGACTTCATGGAGATGGCACAGCTTGCACTGCAGGCAGGCTTGCCGGCCGAGGCGAAGAAGATCGTCGAACGCGGCTTTACCAGCGGCGCACTGGGCACGGGCGCCGAGGCCGCACGCCACCAGCGGCTGCGCGACCTGGCACTGAAGCAGGACGCCGAAAGCAGCGCCGCCATCGCCGCGCGCGCCGCCGATGCGGCCGCGGCCAGGGACGGCAACGCGCTGGTGCAGGCCGGCAGCGTCTACGTGAGCATGGGCGAGGTCGACAAGGGCATCGCGCTGATCGAACAGGGCATCGCCAAGGGCGGGCTGAAGCGGCCCGAAGACGCCAAGCTGCGCTTGGGGCTGGCGCAGCAACAATCGGAGCAGGCCAAGGCCAAGGCCGCGGCCACGCTGCGCAGCGTGCAGGGCAACGACGGCAGCGCCGACATCGCGCGGCTGTGGATCCTGCTGGGCAATGCCTGAGCTGCCGCCCTTCGCCAGCGCGCTGGGCGACGGCATCTGGTGCATCGACACCGGCTACCACCGGCCGGGCTACGACGCCGCCTACCTGCTGGTGGACGGAGGCCGCGCCGCCTTCTTCGACACCGGCACCAACTTCGCGGTGCCGCGGCTGCTGGCCACGCTGCAGGCGTTGGGCCTGCCGCGCGACGCGGTCGATTGGGTCATCCCTTCGCACGTGCACCTGGACCATGCCGGCGGCGCCGGGCTGCTGATGCGCGAGTTGCCGGCCGCGCGCATGCTGCTTCACCCGCGCGGCCTGCGCCACATGGTCGACCCGTCGGCGCTGCAGCAGGCGGTGTTGGAGATCTACGGCGCCGAAGCGGTGGCGCGCGACTACGGCACGCTGCTGCCGGTGGATGCGGACCGGATCACGACCACCGAGGACGGCATGGCCGTGCGCTTAAGCGCGCGCCGCCTGGAGTTCGCGCACACGCCGGGCCATGCGCAGCACCACCACTGCCTGTGGGACGAGGCCAGCGGCGGCTGGTTTGCCGGCGACACCTTCGGCGTCAGCTACCGCGAATTCGACAGCGCGCTTGGGGCCTGGATCCTGGCGATCTCGACGCCGGTGCAGTTCGACCCGCCGGCGCTGCGTGCGTCCGTGCAGCGGCTGCTGGCCAGGCGGCCGCACGCGATGTACCTGACGCACTACGGCCGCGTCGGCGACGTGGCGCGGCTGGGCAGCGAGCTGCTGGCCGGCATCGACCGGCTGGTGGCGCTGGGCCAGGCCACGCCCGCCGGTGCCGACCGCGACCAGCGATTGCGCCAGGCGCTGCAACGCCAGTACCAGCACGACGCGCGCGCACACGGCTGCACGCTGGGTGACGCCGCCGTGGCCGAGGCGCTGGACATGGACCTGACACTGAACGCACAGGGCCTGGGCATCTGGCTGGACCGCCAGGGGCAATAGGGAACGGAGAAAAGGAGACGGGTATGTCGGAAGTCGATTTCAAGCTGCAGGGCCGCAGCGCGATCGTCACCGGCGCGGCGCAAGGCATCGGCGCGGCCTGTGCGCGGCGCCTGGCGCGCGACGGCGCCGCGGTCGCCCTATGGGACGTGGACGATGCCGCCGGCCAGGCGCTGGCCGAGGCCCTGCGCGGCGAAGGCCGGCGCGCGCTGTACCTGCACTGCGACGTTTCGAAGAAGGCCGAGGTCGATGCCGCGCTGGCCGCCACGCTGGCCGAGTTCGGCCGTGTGCAGGCGCTGGTCAACAACGCCGGCATCTTCAAGGCCGCGGACTTCCTGGACATCAGCGAGGCCGACTGGGACGCGGTGCTCGGCGTCAACCTGAAGGGCGCGTTCCTGGTCGGCCAGGCGGTGGCACGGCACATGGGGAGCCAAGGCGGCGGCGCGATCGTGCACATGAGTTCGGTCAACGCCACGCTGGCCATTCCCAGCATCGCCAGCTACAACGCCAGCAAGGGCGGCATCAACCAGCTGACGCGCGTCATGGCGCTGGCACTGGTGGACCATGGCATCCGTGTCAACGCAGTGGCGCCGGGCACCATCGCCACCGAACTGGCGCGCGCCGCGGTGCTGACCAGCGAAGAGGCCAGCGCGCGCATCATGAGCCGCACGCCGATGCGCCGCCTGGGCGAGCCCGAAGAGGTGGCCGAGGCCGTCGCCTTTCTGCTCAGCGACGCGGCCAGCTACATCACCGGCGAGATCGTCGTGATCGACGGCGGGCGCATGGCGCTGAACTACACCATGCCGCCGGTGTGACGATGGACACGGCCCTGCCCCCGCTGCAAGGCGGCTGCCTGTGCGGCCAGGTGCGCTACGAAGCCGCGCCCACGCACCGCGACGGCTACTACTGCCACTGCCGCATGTGCCAGCTGGCCTTCGGCAACATCCGCGCCGCGTACCTGAACCTGCGCAAGGACCAGCTGCGCTGGCTGAAGGGCCCGCCTGCGTACTACGCCTCGTCGAAGATCGCGCGCCGCGGCTTCTGCGGCCGCTGCGGCACGCCGCTGAGCTTCGAGTTCCTGGACGGCGAGAACATCGACCTGTCGGCCGGCAGCCTGGACGAGCCGGGCCAGCTGCGGCCCACCGAGCACTTCGGCGTGGAGTCGCGCATCGCCGCCTGGCATGTGGACGACGGCCTGCCAGGTTCGCGCCTGGACGCCAATGCCAGCATCATGCAGCGCTGGCGCGCCGCCTATGGCGAGGGCGTCGAGCCCGGCCTGCAGGCGCTGCGCCAGGCCGGCGGCACAATCGCCGAGCCCTCCTCTTCCACCAAGGACTCCGCATGAGACTGCTGCACACGATGCTGCGCGTCGGCAACCTGCAACGTTCGGTCGACTTCTACACCCAGGCGCTGGGCATGAAGCTGCTGCGCACCACGCAGCGCCCCGAGCAGAAATACGACCTGGCCTTCGTCGGCTACGCCGGCAACCCGGAGCAGGCCGAGATCGAGCTGACCTACAACTACGGCGTCGACCAGTACGAACTCGGCAGCGCCTTCGGCCACATCGCCGTCGGCGTGGCCGACGTCGCCGCCACTTGCGAGTCGGTGCGCGCCAAGGCCGCGGCGCTGGGCGGCGCGATCACCCGCGAAGCCGGGCCGGTGAAGGGCGGCAGCACCATCATCGCCTTCGTCACCGACCCCGACGGCTACAAGATCGAGCTGATCCAGCGGGACGCCTGATGTACCTGCCCAAGCACTTCGAGCAGCCGGACACCGAGGCGATCGCGCGGCTGCTGGCGGCCCATCCGCTGGCCACGCTGGCCTGGAGTTCGGCCGACGGCCTGACGGCCGAGCACCTGCCGCTGCTGTGGGACCGCGGCGACGGCGACGGCGAGCACGGCACGCTGCGCGGCCACGTGGCGCGCGCCAACCCGGTGTGGCGCGAGGCGGCAGGTGCCGAGGTGCTGGCGGTGTTCCAGGGCCCGCAGGCCTACATCACGCCCTCCTGGTACGCGTCGAAGGCCGAGACGGCCAAGGTGGTGCCGACCTGGAACTACGCCGTCGTGCACGCGCGCGGCACGCTGCGCGCGACCGAAGACGCCGCCTGGCTGCGCGCGCTGGTGGGCCGGCTCACCGCCACGCACGAAGCTTCGCGCGCGCAGCGCTGGCAGGTGGAGGACGCGCCGGCCGACTACATCCAGCAGATGCTGCGCGCCATCGTCGGCATCGAGATTCGGATCACGAGCCTGCAGGGCAAGTGGAAGGTCAGCCAGAACCGCAGTGCGGCCGACCGCGAGGGTGTCGCCGCAGGGCTCGAGGCCTTGGACAGTGACGCGTCCCGGGCGATGGCCGGCCTGGTGCGGCCCTGAGCCCATGTTCGAGCAGACCTTCAAGAACATCGACGACATCCTGCACAAGGACGCAGGCTGCACCAGCGAACTGGACTACACCGAGCAGTCGTCGTGGCTGCTGTTCCTGAAGTACCTGGACGCGCTGGAACGGGACAAGTCCGACGAGGCCGCGCTGGAAGGCAAGCCCTACAGCTTCATCCTGGGCGAGGCCTACCGCTGGGAACACTGGGCGGCACCGAAGGCGGCCGACGGCAGGCTGGACCACAACGCCGCGATGACCGGCGACGACCTGCGCGACTTCGTCAACGGCAGGCTGTTCCCGTACCTGGCCGGCTTCAAGCAGCGCGCCAGCGGACCCGACACCATCGAGTACAAGATCGGCGAGGTCTTCGGCGAGATCAAGAACAAGATCCACAGCGGCTACAACCTGCGCGACGCCATCGACCTGGTGGACGAGCTGCGCTTCGGCTCGCAGACCGAGAAGCACGAGCTGTCGCACCTGTACGAAGCCAAGATCAGGAACATGGGCAATGCCGGGCGCAACGGCGGCGAGTACTACACGCCCCGGCCGCTGATCCGCGCCATGATCAAGGTGCTG
>CAYUPF010000030.1:26714-28281 GCA_964446545.1 uncultured Rubrivivax sp. | reverse complement strand
TCAAGGAGTTCATGGTCCGCAACACCTACATCTATCCGCCCGAGCCGAGCATGCGCATCATCGGCGACATCATCGAGTACACGGCGCAGAACATGCCGAAGTTCAACTCGATCAGCATCTCCGGCTACCACATGCAGGAGGCCGGCGCCAACCAGGCGCTGGAGCTGGCCTTCACCTTGGCCGACGGCAAGGAATACGTGAAGACCGCGCTGGCCAAGGGCCTGGACGTGGACGAGTTCGCCGGGCGCCTGAGCTTCTTCTGGGCGATCGGCATGAACTTCTATCTGGAGATCGCCAAGATGCGCGCCGCGCGGGGGCTGTGGCACCGCATCATGAGCGGCTTCGGCGCGAAGAAGCCCAAGAGCCTGATGCTGCGCACGCACTGCCAGACCAGCGGCTGGAGCCTGACCGAGCAGGACCCGTACAACAACGTGGTGCGCACGACGATCGAGGCGATGGCCGCGGTCTTCGGCGGCACGCAGAGCCTGCACACCAACAGCTTCGACGAGGCGATCGCGCTGCCCACCGAGACCAGCTCGCGCATCGCCCGCAACACGCAATTGATCCTGCAGGAGGAGACGCACATCACCAGCGTGGTCGACCCCTGGGCCGGCAGCTACATGATGGAGAGGCTGACGCAGGACATGGCCGACAAGGCCTGGGCCATCATCGAGGAGGTCGAGGCGATGGGCGGCATGACACGCGCCGTCGATTCTGGCTGGGCCAAGCTGAAGATCGAGGCCAGCGCCGCCGAGAAGCAGGCGCGCATCGATGCCGGCAGGGACGTGATCGTCGGCGTCAACAAATACAAGCTGGCGAAGGAAGACCCGGTCGACATCCTCGAGGTGGACAACGTCAAGGTGCGTGATGGCCAGATCGCGCGGCTGCAGAAGATCAAGGCCACGCGCGACGGCCAGCGCGTGCAGGCGGCGCTGGAGGGCCTGAGCGCCGCGGCGCGCTCCGGCCAGGGCAACCTGCTGGCGCTGAGCATCGAGGCGGTACGCGCGCGTGCCACCGTCGGCGAGATCAGCGATGCGCTGGAGAAGTCTTTCGGGCGCCACCGCGCCGACATCCAGAAGGTGACCGGTGTGTATGCAGCCGCCTACGATTCCGCCGAAGGGTGGGACAAGCTCAAGGCCGAGATCGCGGCCTTCGCCGAAGAGCAGGGCCGCCGCCCGCGCGTGATGATCGCCAAGCTCGGCCAGGACGGGCACGACCGCGGCGCCAAGGTGGTGGCCACCGCCTTTGCCGATCTGGGCTTCGACGTCGACATCGGGCCGCTATTCCAGACACCGGAGGAGTGCGCGCGCCAGGCGATCGAAAACGACGTGCACGCGGTGGGCGTCAGCACGCTGGCCGCCGGCCACAAGACGCTGGTGCCGGCGATCATCGATGCGCTGAGGGCGCAGGGCGCCGACGACATCGTGGTCTTCGTCGGCGGCGTGGTGCCGCGCCAGGATTACGATTTCCTCTATGCCGCCGGCGTCAAGGGCATCTACGGCCCGGGCACGCCGATCCCGGCGAGCGCGAAGGACGTGCTCGAGCAGATCCGGGCGATGCGGTGAAC
>CAYUPF010000030.1:0-26614 GCA_964446545.1 uncultured Rubrivivax sp. | reverse complement strand
CCGTTTCCGTCCGCATGGATCCGCTGCTCGAGCGCGAGCTCGATGCGGCAGCCAAACGTCTGGGCAAGACGAAGTCGCAGTTCGTCATCGACGCGGTCGAGCGGGCCCTCGGGCGCAAGAACCCGCATGAGCTGATGCAGCGGCTGATGGCCGAGGAGAGCACCGGCGTCTACGGCCCGGTGCCGGACCCAGGCAGCTCGCGCGAGCAGCCCTACGACACCGACGCGTCGAAGAAGGCGCTGCGCGCCAGACTGAAAGCAAAGCATGGCGTCGGCAGCGCTCGTTGACAACAGCGCCATCGTCGCCGCCTTCGGCGAGCGGCAGCCGCACGGGCAGCACTACCGAGACATCCTGCGGCAGGCCGAAACCGAATCGTGGACGCTGTCGATCACCTGGCCCTGCGTCGTCGAGGCCTCGCATCTTCTCGACGTGCCGCGGCGCTACACGATGCTGCGCTGGGTCGCGGCGGGTGCGCTCTCGGTCTTCCCGATCGAGCCCGAGGCTCTGGAAGGCCTGGTCGAATTGATGGTGCGCTGGACGCAAAGACCGCGCACCGAGATGAACTTGGCCGACGCATCGCCGGTGTGGCTGGCCGCCGAGACCGGCGTGGGCCGCGTGCTGACGCTGGACACGCGCGACTTCGCTCGCTACCGCCTGCCCGACGGCCGCGCCTTCGAGATCCTGTGATGAGCCTGCTCGTGCCCGACGACGCTGCACTGCGCGATGCGGTCATCGACCGCGGCGCGCCGATGCGCCAGCGCCGCGCCATCGCCAAGGCCATCACCTTGCTGGAATCGACGCGCGCCGACCACCGCCAGCGCGCCGACGCGCTGCTGGACGCGCTGCTGCCGCATTCCGGCGGTTCCTTCCGGCTGGGCATCAGCGGCGTGCCGGGCGTGGGCAAGAGCACCTTCATCGAGGCGCTGGGCTTGTGGCTGATCGCGCACGGGCAGCGCGTCGCGGTGCTGGCGGTGGACCCGTCGAGCAGCGTGTCCGGCGGCTCGATCCTCGGCGACAAGACGCGCATGGAGCATCTGTCGGTGCACGAGCGTGCGTTCATCCGGCCGAGCCCGGCCTCGGGCACGCTCGGCGGCGTGGCCGAGAAGACGCGCGAGGCCATGCTGGTGGCCGAGGCCGCGGGCTACGACATCGTCATCGTCGAAACGGTGGGTGTCGGCCAGAGCGAGACCGCGGTCGCCGGCATGAGCGACATGTTCGTGCTGCTGCAGTTGCCCAACGCCGGCGACGACCTGCAGGCCATCAAGAAGGGCGTGATGGAGCTGGCCGACCTGGTGGTCATCAACAAGGCCGACATCGACCCCGACGCCGCCACGCGCGCACGCGCGCAGATCACCTCGGCCTTGCGGCTGATCGGCCAGCAGGGCCGGCCGGAGCATGCCGACGCGGCGCTGTGGCACGCACAGGTGATCCAGCTCAGCGCGTTGAAGCATCAGGGCCTGGATGAGTTCTGGCGGCAGGTGAGCCGCTTCCGCGAACTGCAGGCGGCGTCCGGCCAGCTGGCGCTGCGGCGCCGGCAGCAGGCCAAGGCCTGGATGTGGGAACGCATCGACGCCGGCTTGCGCGCCGCCTTTCGCCAGCACCCCGATGTGCGCGCCGCCTTGCCGGCCACGCTGCAGCAGGTGGGCGAAGGGCGGCTGATCGCTTCGGTGGCGGCGCGCCGGCTGCTGGCGGCGATGGGTCTGGGCGCCGCGGCGCAGGAGGGCGCGGCGTGAGCGCGCACGGTGCTGCCGAAGCCGTCGCCGCGGCGCGCGGCGCCGAGGGCCATTTCGTGACGCCGGAAGACCTGCGGCGCATCCGCGCCAGCAGCGGCTGGCGCCGTCATCGCGTCGAGCTGCTGCACGGCACCGGCGCCGGCAGCATCGTCGTCAAGGGCCAGCGCGCGACGCGTCGGCGCGCACGCTACCACCTGCTCAACGGTTTTGCGCGCCTGGCCGGGCTGCCGCAGCTGAAAGCCGCGCCGGCGTCCGGCGGCGCGCGCGCGCAGCAGATCGAGGTCGATCGCCTGCGCGCCCTGGCCGCCGCCGGCGTGGCGGTGCCGCGGCTGCTGCACGTGGAGGAGGAGTTCTTCGTGCAGGGCTGGCTCGGCAAGGCCCGGCTCGACGGGCTGCTGCAGCAGGAGAGCGCGCTGCCGTGGTGGCAGCGCGGCCTCAGGACGCTGGTCGAACTGCACGCGCGCGACCAGTACCTGAGCCAGGCCTTCGCGCGCAACTTCATCGCCCGCGGCGACACGTTGGCGATGATCGATTTCGAGGACGACCCGCTCGAAGTGATGACGCTGCCGCAGGCGCAGGCGCGCGACTGGCTGGCATATCTGCATTCCAGCGCGCTGGCATTCCGCCGCAGGATGCCGGCGCCGCAGGCCGAATGCATCGCGCTGCTGCGCGCCGAGCTGGCGCGCGAGCGCGCGCCCGAGCGCCGGATCGTCGCCGACACCGCGCGGCGCCTGCGCTGGGTGCAGCGCCTGCCTGCCGGCGACGGCCAGGGCTGGCGCCGGCACATGGCGATTCTTCAACTGGCGGTGGACTTGATGCTCGCCGCCGACCTCCCCGACGACAACCCGGCCACCGGCCCGAAGGTGATCCATGCACGACATCGTTGAACAACTCGAACGCAAGCGCGAAGCCGCGCGCCAGGGCGGCGGCGAAAAGCGCATCGCCGCGCAGCACGCCAAGGGCAAGCTCACGGCGCGCGAACGGCTGGAGCTGCTGCTCGACGAAGGCAGCTTCGAGGAATGGGACATGTTCGTCGAGCACCGCTGCGCCGACTTCGGCATGCAGGACAACCGGCCGCCGGGCGACGGTGTGGTCACCGGCTACGGCATGATCAACGGCCGGCTGGTGTTCGTCTTCAGCCAGGACTTCACCGTCTTCGGCGGCGCCTTGAGCGAGGCGCATGCCGAGAAGATCTGCAAGGTGATGGACCAGGCGATGAAGGTCGGCGCGCCGGTCATCGGCCTCAACGACAGCGGCGGCGCGCGCATCCAGGAAGGCGTGGCCTCGCTTGGCGGTTATGCCGAGGTGTTCCAGCGCAACGTCATGGCCAGCGGCGTGGTCCCGCAGATCAGCATGATCATGGGGCCCTGTGCCGGCGGCGCGGTGTACAGCCCGGCGATGACCGACTTCATCTTCATGGTGAAGGACAGCTCCTACATGTTCGTCACCGGCCCCGAGGTGGTGAAGACGGTGACGCACGAAGAGGTGACGGCCGAGGAACTGGGCGGCGCGGGCACGCACACCGGCCGCAGCGGCGTCGCCGACCTGGCCTTCGAGAACGACGTCGAGGCGATCCTGATGCTGCGGCGCTTCTTCAACTACCTGCCGCTGAACAACCGCGAGAAGCCGCCGTCGCGCCCGGGCGCCGACAGCGCCGAGCGCCTGGACCTGTCGCTGGACACGCTGGTGCCCGACAACCCGAACAAGCCCTATGACATCAAGGAGCTGATCGTCAAGGTCGTCGACGACGGCGACTTCTTCGAGCTGCAGCCCGACTATGCGCAGAACATCGTCATCGGCTTCGGCCGCATGGAAGGCTCCACCGTCGGCATCGTCGCCAACAACCCGATGGTGCTGGCCGGCTGCCTGGACATCAAGAGCAGCATCAAGGCGGCGCGCTTCGTACGCTTCTGCGACGCCTTCAACATCCCGGTCGTGACCTTCGTCGACGTGCCCGGCTTCATGCCCGGCACTGCCCAGGAGTACGGCGGCATCATCAAGCACGGCGCCAAGCTGCTGTACGCCTATGCCGAGTGCACGGTGCCGAAGGTGACGGTGATCACGCGCAAGGCCTACGGCGGCGCCTACGACGTGATGAGTTCCAAGCACCTGCGCGGCGACGTCAACTTCGCCTGGCCCAACGCCGAGATCGCGGTGATGGGCGCGAAGGGCGCGGTGGAGATCATCTTCCGCGAGGAGAAGAAGGACGCCGCCAAGCTGGCGGCGCGCGAGGCCGAATACAAGACGCGCTTCGCCAACCCCTTCGTCGCCGGCGCGCGCGGCTACGTCGACGACGTGATCCAGCCGCACGAGACGCGCAAGCGCGTGTGCCGCAGCCTGGCGATGCTGAAGGACAAGAAGCTCGACAACCCGTGGCGCAAGCACGGCAACATTCCTCTCTAAGGGCTGGCCATGTTCAAGAAGATATTGATCGCGAATCGCGGAGACAACGGCCGTCAGGCCGTTGCGGCGAAGCCAGATTGCATGGCGCGCGTAGCGCGCACAGGCGAGTTCTCCACGATCGAGGTGCAGCATGTTTAAGAAGATCCTGATCGCCAATCGCGGAGAGATCGCCTGCCGCGTCATCAAGACCGCGAAGAAGATGGGCATCGCCACGGTGGCGGTGTATTCCGACGCCGACCGCGACGCGCGCCACGTGGAGCTGGCCGACGAGGCGGTGTTCATCGGCCCCAGCCCCAGCCGCGAGAGCTATCTCGTCGCCGACAAGATCATCGAGGCCTGCAAGAGCACCGGCGCGCAGGCCGTGCACCCCGGATACGGCTTCCTGTCGGAGAACGAGGGCTTTGCCAAGCGCGTGGAGGAAGAGGGCATCGTCTTCATCGGCCCGAAGCACCATTCGATCGCCGCGATGGGCGACAAGATCGCTTCGAAGAAGCTGGCGCTCGAGGCCAAGGTCAACACCATCCCCGGCTACAACGATGTCATCGACACGCCCGAGCGCGCGGTGCAGATCGCCAGGGACATCGGCTACCCGGTGATGATCAAGGCCAGCGCCGGCGGCGGCGGCAAGGGCCTGCGCGTGGCCTTCGACGACAAGGAGGCCTTCGAGGGCTTCACGGCCTGCCGCAACGAGGCCAAGAACAGCTTCGGCGACGACCGCGTGTTCATCGAGAAGTTCGTCGAGAGCCCGCGCCACATCGAGATCCAGGTGCTGGGCGATGCGCACGGCAACGTGCTCTACCTGTGGGAGCGCGAGTGCTCGATCCAGCGCCGCCACCAGAAGGTGATCGAGGAAGCGCCCAGCCCCTTCATCAGCGAAGCCACGCGCAAGGCCATGGGCGAGCAGGCGGTGGCGCTGGCCAAGGCGGTCGACTACCAGAGCGCCGGCACGGTGGAGTTCGTGGTCGGTGCCGACCAGAGCTTCTACTTCCTGGAGATGAACACGCGGCTGCAGGTGGAGCATCCGGTCACCGAATGCATCACCGGGCTGGACCTGGTGGAGCAGATGATCCGCGTCGCTGCCGGCGAGAAGCTGGCCTGGAGGCAGGAGGATCTGCAGCGCCGCGGCTGGGCGATCGAGTGCCGCATCAATGCCGAGGACCCGTTCCGCAACTTCCTGCCGTCCACCGGCCGGCTGGTGCGCTACCAGCCGCCGGCAACGACGATGGAAGCGGCAGCACCGATGCCCGCGAACTCGGCCGGTGACGGCGCCGAGGGCGCCGTCGTGGGCGGCGTGCGCGTCGACACCGGCGTGTACGAGGGCGGCGAGATCCCGATGTTCTACGACTCGATGATCGCCAAGCTGATCGTGCACGGGCGGGACCGCAACGACGCGATCGCGAAGATGCGCGCCGCGCTGAATGCCTTCGTGATCCGCGGCGTGGCCAGCAACATTCCGTTTCAGTCGGCGCTGCTGGCGCATCCGAAGTTCGTGGCCGGCGACTTCAACACCGGCTTCATCGCCGAGCACTACCCCAGCGGCTTCCGCGCCGGCGACGTGACGCACGAGGACCCGGACTTCCTGCTGGCCATTGCCGCGGCCGCCAACCGCGCCTACCGCCGGCGCGCGGCCGGCATCAGCGGCCAGCTGCCGGGCCATGGCGTGCGCATCGACGATCGCTTCGTCGTCGTCGTCAAGGCAGAAGACGGCCAGCATCGCCATCAGCCGGTCACGGTGCAGGCCAACGGCCAGATGCTGGTGACGGTGGGCGAGCGCAGCTACACGCTGTCCAGCGACTGGCGCTTCCGCGACATCCGTGCCAGCGGCAGCTGCAACGGCCAGCCCTTCACGGTGCAGTTGGAGCGCCAGGGCGTGTGGCTGCGCGTCGCGAACAACGGCCGTGCGGTCGAGGCCATGGTGCTGAGCCCGCGTGCCGCCGAGCTGCTGCGGCTGATGCCCTTCAAGCCGCCGGCGGACCTGAGCAAGTTCCTGCTCTCGCCGATGCCCGGACTGCTGGCCGACATCGCGGTGCAGCCGGGGCAGGCCGTGCAGGCCGGGGAGCGGCTGGCGGTGATCGAGGCGATGAAGATGGAGAACATCCTCACCGCCACGCAGGACGGCACCGTGGCCGAACTGCTGGCGGCCAAGGGCGAAAGCCTGACGGTGGACCAGCCGATCATCCGCTTCGCCTGAAGGAGATGGCATGAATGAAACGAAGCCCTTCCGTATCCTCGGCGTGCAGCAGATCGCCATCGGCGGGCCGGACAAACAAAAGCTGCGTTCGCTGTGGGTCGACATCTTCGGCCTGAGCGTGAAGAGCAGCTTCGTCAGCGAACGCGAGAACGTCGACGAGGACATCTGCGCGCTGGGTGAGGGCGCGCATGCGGTCGAGGTCGACCTGATGCAGCCGCTGGACCCGGACAAGAAGCCGGCGGTGCACGGCACGCCGCTGAACCACGTCGGCCTGTGGGTCGACGACCTGCCCCAGGCGGTGGCATGGATGACGGCCCACGGCGTGCGCTTCGCGCCCGGCGGCATCCGCAAGGGCGCGGCCGGCCATGACATCTGCTTCATCCACCCCAAGGGCAACGAGCAGTTCCCGCTGGGCGGCGAGGGTGTGCTGATCGAGCTGGTGCAGGCGCCGCCGGAGGTGGTTGCTGCACTGGGTTGACTTCGCGTTTGGCGAAGGGTTACTTCACGTCAAGGTTGATTGATCTGCAAGCCTTCGTGAGAAAATGGGGTCTCGACACCGCCCCCGGGCGCTGCCATGCGCTTCGACCTGCAGACCCTCGACCTCGTGCTCGCCATCGCCGAAACCCGCAGCATCACGCGCGGCGCCGCGCGTGAACGCCTGGCGCTGGCAGCCGCCAGCAAGCGCCTCAGCGACCTGGAAACACGCCTGGGCGTGCCGCTGTTCGAGCGCCGCGCGCGCGGCGTCGAGCCCACCGAGGCCGGCCATGCGCTGGTGCGGCATGTGCGCTCTTTGCGCGCGCAGCTGCACGCACTGGAAAGCGAGGTGCTGGAATTCGGCCGCGGCATCCAGGGCCATCTGCGCGTGGCCGCCGCCGCCGGCGCCATCGCCGAGGCGCTGCCCGCCGACCTGGCGGACTTCTCGCGCGCCCATCCGGGCATCCGCATCAGCCTGGAAGACCTGACCAGCGCCGAGGTGCAGGCGGCGGTGGCCGAAGGCCGTGCCGATGTCGGCATCTTCGTGCCGCCGGTGCACGACCCGCGGCTGCGCCACTGGCCCTATGCCCGCAGCCGCCTGGCGGTGGTGGTGCCGCGCGGCCACCTGCTGGCGCGGCGCACCGCAGTGGGCTTCGACGCGCTGCTCGACTTCGAGCTGGTCGGCCTGCACCTGGGCGCCGCCGCGCAGGAACGCATGCGCGAGCGTGCCGAGGCGCTGGGCCGCCGGCTCGACGCGCGGCTGCACGTGCGCGGCTTCGACGCCATCGTGCAGCTGGTCGAGGCCGGCCTGGGCGTCGCCGTGCTGCCCGCCACCGTGGCCGAGCGGCTGGCGCGGCTGTTCGACGTGGCCGTGCTCGAGCTGCAGGACGAGCTGGCCGAGCGCGAGTACCGCCTGGCGGTGCGCGAGCAGCCGGTGCTGCCGCCGGCGCTGCAGAAGTTCGTCCACGTGCTGTGCCCCTCGGCCGCCGACCCGCACGCGCCGGCCCCGGCCGCGCGACAATCCACTCCTTCCAAGGTGAAGACCGCCCCATGACCGCCCGCACCCTGTACGACAAGCTCTGGGACGACCATGTCGTCCACACCGAAGAAGACGGCACCTCGGTGCTGTACATCGACCGCCACCTGGTGCACGAGGTCACCAGCCCGCAGGCCTTCGAAGGCCTGCGCCTGGCCGGGCGCAAGCTCTGGCGCACCAGTTCCATCGTCGCCACCGCCGACCACAACACGCCCACCACCGGCTGGGAGCGCGGCTACGACGGCATCGTCGACCCGACCAGCAAGCAGCAGGTCGTGACGCTGGACGCCAACATCAAGGCCTTCGGCGCGGCGGCGTACTTCCCCTTCCTGGACAAGCGCCAGGGCATCGTGCACGTCATCGGGCCGGAGCAGGGCGCCACGCTGCCGGGCATGACCGTGGTCTGCGGCGACAGCCACACCAGCACGCACGGTGCCTTCGGTGCGCTGGCGCACGGCATCGGCACCAGCGAGGTCGAGCACGTGATGGCCACGCAGACGCTGCTGGCCAAGAAGGCGAAGAACCTGCTGATCAAGGTCGAGGGCCAGGTGCAGCGCGGCGTGACCGCCAAGGACATCGTGCTGGCCATCATCGGCCGCATCGGCACCGCCGGTGGCACGGGCACCACCATCGAATTCGGCGGCTCGGCCATCCGTGCGCTCAGCATGGAAGGGCGCATGACGGTGTGCAACATGGCCATCGAGGCCGGGGCGCGCGCCGGGCTGGTGGCGGTGGACGACAAGACGCTGGCCTACGTGAAGGGCCGGCCCTTCGCGCCCGTCGGTGTCGAATGGGACCAGGCGGTGGCCTACTGGCGCACGCTGCAGTCCGACCCGGGTGCGCATTTCGATGCGGTGGTCGAGCTGGACGCGGCGATGATCCGCCCGCAGGTCACCTGGGGCACCAGCCCCGAGATGGTGCTGTCGATCGAGGACCGCGTGCCCGACCCCGACAAGGAGAAGGACGCGGTCAAGCGCGGCGCCATCGAGCGCGCGCTGGCCTACATGGGCCTGGAGCCGAACAAGCCGCTGGCCGACGTGCATCTGGACAAGGTGTTCATCGGCTCGTGCACCAACAGCCGCATCGAGGACCTGCGCGACGCGGCGGCCGTCGTCAGAAAAGTCGGCGGCAAGGTGGCAGCCAACGTCAAGCTGGCGATGGTGGTGCCCGGCTCCGGCCTGGTGAAGGCGCAGGCCGAGGCCGAGGGCCTGGACAAGGTGTTCAAGGCGGCCGGCTTCGAGTGGCGCGAGCCCGGCTGCAGCATGTGCCTGGCGATGAACGCCGACCGGCTGGAGCCCGGCGAGCGCTGCGCCTCCACCAGCAACCGCAACTTCGAAGGGCGCCAGGGCAACGGCGGACGCACGCACCTGGTCAGCCCGGCCATGGCGGCAGCGGCTGCGCTGCAGGGCCACTTCGTCGACGTGCGCCGCCTCGTCTGATCAAGGAGCATGGACATGAAAAAACTGTTTGCCTGCCTCGCCGTGCTGGCGCTGCTGGCCGGCTGCAACACCATTGCCGGCATGGGCAAGGACATCTCGATCGCCGGCGACAGCATCGAAAACGCCGCGAAGAAGAAGTAGCCCCATGCAAGCCTTCACCGTGCACAAGGGCCTGGTCGCCCCGATGGACCGCGAGAACGTCGACACCGACGCGATCATCCCGAAGCAGTTCCTGAAGTCGATCCAGCGCTCGGGCTTCGGCCCCAACCTGTTCGACGAATGGCGTTACCTGGACAAGGGCGAACCCGGCCAGGACCCGGCGTCGCGCAAGCCCAACCCCGATTTCGTTCTCAACCAGCCGCGTTATGCCGGCGCGTCGGTGCTGCTGGCGCGCAAGAACTTCGGCTGCGGCTCCAGCCGCGAGCATGCGCCCTGGGCGCTGGACCAGTTCGGCTTCCGTGCGCTGATCGCGCCCAGCTATGCCGACATCTTCTTCAACAACTGCTTCAAGAACGGCCTGCTGCCCATTCAGCTGCCGGAAGCCCAGGTGGCGCAGCTGTTCGACGAGGTCAAGGGCTTCGTCGGTTATGCGCTGACCATCGACCTGCCGCGGCAGGTGATCGTCAAGCCCGATGGCAGCGAACTGCCCTTCGAGGTCGAGCGTTTTCGCAAGTTTTGTCTGCTGAATGGCTTCGACGACATCGGCCTGACCTTGCGCCATGCCGACAAGATCCGCGCCTTCGAAGCCGAGCGGCTGACGAAGATGCCCTGGCTGGCCCACCGCAACCTGGCCTGACACAGAAAGAAGATCGATGAAGATTGCTCTGCTGCCCGGTGACGGCATCGGCCCCGAGATCATGGCCGAGGCCGTGAAGGTGCTGAACGCACTGGACCTGAAGATCGAGACCGAGACCGCGCCCGTCGGCGGCGCGGCCTACGAAGCCCACGGCCACCCGCTGCCCGAAGCCACGCTGAAGCTGGCGAAGGCGGCCGACGCCATCCTCTTCGGCGCGGTCGGCGACTGGAAGTACGACAAGCTCGAACGCGCGCTGCGCCCCGAGCAGGCCATCCTGGGGCTGCGCAAGCAGCTGGGGCTGTTCGCCAACTTCCGCCCGGCCATCTGCTACCCGCAGCTGACGGCGGCATCGAGCCTGAAGCCGGAGCTGGTGGCCGGCCTGGACATCCTGATCATCCGCGAGCTCACCGGCGACATCTACTTCGGCCAGCCGCGCGGCCGCCGCGTGGCGGTGGACGGGCATTTTCCCGGCACCGAAGAAGCCTTCGACACCATGCGCTACAGCAAGCCGGAGATCGAGCGCATCGCCCATGTCGCTTTCCAGGCGGCGCGAAAGCGGTCCAAGCGCGTGACCAGCGTCGACAAGGCCAACGTGCTGGAGACCTTCCAGTTCTGGAAGGACGTGGTCACCGAGGTGCACGCGCAGTACCCGGACGTGGAGCTGGACCACATGTACGTGGACAACGCCGCGATGCAGCTGGTCAAGGCGCCGAAGAAGTTCGACGTGGTGGTCACCGGCAACATGTTCGGCGACATCCTGTCCGATGCGGCCGCCATGCTCACCGGCTCGATCGGCATGCTGCCCTCGGCATCGTTGGACGCACGCAACAAGGGCCTGTACGAACCCAGCCACGGCAGCGCGCCGGACATTGCCGGCCAGGGAATCGCCAACCCGCTGGCTACAATCCTGTCCGCTGCCATGATGCTTCGCTACTCGCTCCAACAAGCCCAGGCTGCCGACCGCATCGAGTCGGCCGTCCAGCAGGTGCTGGCCAGCGGGTTGCGCACGCCGGACATCTGGTCCGAGGGCACGCAAAAGGTCGGTACGCGCGAAATGGGCGACGCCGTGGTCGCGGCACTGCGCGGCACCACCAGGACGATTACCAAGAGCTAGTTCGGCTCGGTCTCGTTTCGCCCCTTCTGCACCCGGCGAACCGAGCCGGGAAGCAGAGATCTTCATCACCATGGGGCGATTCAAATGACAAAGCAGGTTCTCACGGGTCTCGTCGGCTGGCGCGGCATGGTCGGCTCGGTGTTGCTCGAGCGCATGCGTGCCGAGGGCGACTTCGCGCTGATCGAGCCGGTGTTCTTTTCCACCAGCAACGCCGGCGGCGCCGCCCCGGCCGAGGCGAAGAACGAGAACAAGCTCTTCGACGCCTACGACATCGCCGCGCTGAAGCGCTGCGAAATCGTGATCACCGCGCAGGGCGGCGAATACACCAAGAAGGTCTACCCCGAGCTGCGCGCAGCCGGCTGGAAGGGCTACTGGATCGATGCCGCGAAGACGCTGCGCATGCAGGACGACGCGGTCATCGTCCTCGACCCGGTCAACCTGAACGTCATCCAGGACGCTTTGCGCCGCGGCGTGCGCGACTACATCGGCGGCAACTGCACGGTCAGCTGCATGCTGATGGGCGTGGGCGCGCTGTTCAAGGCCGACCTGGTCGAGTGGATGACCTGCACCACCTACCAAGCGGCTTCGGGCGGCGGCGCGCAGCACATGCGCGAGCTGCTGACGCAGTACGGCACGCTGCACACCGAGGTGCGCGACCTGCTGCACGAGCCGGCCTCGGCGATCCTCGAGATCGACCGCAAGGTCGTGGCGAAGCAGCGCGCGCTGGGCGACGACGAGGTCGCCAACTTCGGCGTGCCGCTGGGCGGCAGCCTGATCCCGTGGATCGACGCCGACCGCGGCGACGGCACCAGCCTGGAAGAGTGGAAGGGCGGCGCCGAGACCAACAAGATCCTTGGCCGCGGCCCGGGCTTTGCCGGCCAGGCCACGCCCATCGATTCGATCTGCGTGCGCGTCGGCGCCATGCGCTGCCACAGCCAGGCGCTGACCCTCAAGCTGAAGCAGGACGTGCCGCTGGCCGACATCGAAAGCCTGATCGCCCACGACAACGCCTGGGTCAAGCTGGTGCCGAACACGCGCGAGGCCAGCGTGCGCCAGCTGACGCCGGTGGCCGTGACCGGCACGATGGACATTCCGGTGGGCCGGCTGCGCAAGCTGGCCATGGGTCCGCAGTATCTGGGTGCCTTTACCATCGGCGACCAGCTGCTGTGGGGTGCGGCCGAACCGCTGCGGCGTATGTTGCGCATCCTGCTGGAGGCCTGAGGCGATGACTCGACGTTGCCCCGAGGCAACAAGGTGCGACAAAGGCCCGAATCAGCCCGGTTTGGCCCTGAACATCAGCATTTGCATGAGCAGGTGAGCCTATATGCTTGTCGGCAATGTGATTTAGCTCGCGTTTGCGCAGCGGGTCCGGGCTCGTGGGCTGGCCAGATTGGCCGATGTTGGTGGGTGATGGAGACTTGGCTCCAGCGCGCACCTTGGGGAGACGCTTTGAAACACCGCAAGTTGAATGCAGGGCGCTTCGCGCTGAGCGGGCTGGCCATCGCCACCGCATGCCTGTGGGGGCTGAACGCGCAGGCGCTGGGCCTGGGCCAGCTGCGGGTGCAGTCGGCCCTGGGCGAGCCCCTGCGCGCAGAGATCGACGTCACCAGCCTGTCCGCCGAGGAGGCCGGCACGCTGGTGCTGCGCGTGGCGCCGCCCGAGGCCTATCGCGCCGCCGGGGTCGACTACAACTCGGTGCTGCCCGGCACGCAGGTACAGTTGCTGAAGCGGCCCGACGGGCGTTCGTACCTGCGCGTGACCAGTGACCGCGCGGTCGTCGAACCCTTCGTCGACGTTATCCTGGAAATGAACTGGGCCAGTGGCCGTCTGGTGCGCGAGTACACGCTGCTGCTCGACCCGCCGGGCACGCCGCGAAACATGGCTGCGGCGCCGCCGCCGGTCGTGGCCCCGGTGATCTCGGCCGCACCCGCACCGATGCCTGCGCCGCGTATGGCGCAGGCGGCACCGCCCCCCGTTGCCGCGCCCAGCCCCGAACGCCGCCCCGCGCCGCGGGTCGAGGCAGCGGAGCCTGCGCCCAAGGTGGCTGCCGCCGGCGGCGAGCAGTACCGCGTGCGCCCTGGCGATTCGCTCAGTCGCATCGCCAAGAGCGTGCAGCCGCAGAGCGTGTCGCTGGACCAGATGCTGGTGGCGCTGTTCCGCGGCAACCCGGATGCCTTCATCGGCAACAACATGAACCTGCTCAAGGCCGGTGAGGTGCTGACCATCCCGTCGGCCGGGCAGGCGCAGCAGGTCGCCGCCGCGGAGGCGCGCGAGATGATCCGCGCGCAGAGCGCCGACTTCGCCGCATACCGCCAGCAACTGGCCGCGGGCGTGACGACGCAGAAGACCGAGGAGCCGGCGCGCCAGGCCACGGGCACGGTGCAGGCCTCGGTACAGGACAACAAGCAGGCGGCCTCGCCCGCGCCCGACAAGCTGACGCTGAGCCAGGGTGCGGTCAAGGCCTCGGCGCCGGAAGCGGCGCTGTCCAAGGACGCCGAGCAGAAGGACGCCGCGACGCGCGTGGCAGAGCTGTCGCGCAATGTCGAGGAACTGAAGCAACTGCAAAGCGCAGCCTCGGCGGCCACCCCGGTCGCCGCTGCGGCACCGACTGCAGCCACGCCGGCGGCCTCGGCGCCGATCGTGGTGGCCACGGTGCCGGCGGCGGCAACCGTGGCAGCGGCTTCTGCTGCTGCGCCCACGGTGCCTGCTTCGGCACCGGTGGTGGCGGCGGTGCCGCCCGCGCCCAAGGCTGCAGCACCGGCCGCGGCCGAGGAGCCTGGCTTCCTGGACTCGTTGCTCGACAACCCGCTGCTGCTGCCGGGCGCCGGCGTGCTGGTGGCACTGCTCGCTGGCCTCGGCGCCTACCGCCTGCGCGGGCGGCTGCGCAAGCGCGAGCGCGAAACCTCGTTCCTGGAAAGCCGGCTGCAACCCGATTCCTTCTTCGGTGCCAGTGGCGGCCAGCGCATCGATACCCACGATGCGCCCAGCGCCAACTCGTCGGCCTCGTCGATGAGCTATTCGCTGAGCCAGCTCGATGCCATCGGTGACGTCGACCCGGTGGCCGAGGCCGACGTCTACCTGGCCTATGGACGCGACCTGCAGGCCGAGGAGATCCTCAAGGAGGCGATGCGCGCCAACCCCGACCGGCTGGCGGTGCGCGGCAAGCTGCTCGAGGTCTATGCCAAGCGCCGTGACACCAAGGGCTTCGAGTTGCTCGCTGGGCAGATGTTTGCGCTGACCGGGCCCGACAGCGAGGAATGGCACAAGGCGCAGGAGCTGGGCCGGCAGATCGATGCCGACAATCCGCTGTATGCGCCAGGCGGCCAGCCCGACATGCTGGTGCGCGAAGGCGGCCGCCTGGTCGAGCCGCTCGATGCCACCACCATGCCCGCTTCGGCGCAGGCCAAGGCGCCGGCCGGTCCCATCACCGAACCCGGGTCGCTGGACGAAGCCACGCCCGGCGTGGATCTGGATTTGGACCTCGAACTCGACGGGCGCACCAGCAGCGACACCTCGCCCGGCGCGGTGGAAGTGACTCGGCCCTTCACCACCGGTGCGGCCATCGCCGACGACACGCCGTTCTCGATCGACCTGCCCGGCGTAGCCAAGCCGGCCGCCCGGGCCGAGACCGTGGACGCGTTGGATTTCGACCTCGGCGAACTGACGCTGGACGACGACAAAGGCGGCGCACCGTCGCGGCCCGCGCCCTTGCCGGAGGACGATTTCGCCGCGTCGCTGCCGTCCTTCGAACTCAGCGACGACGATGCCGACCCGCTGGCGCGCAAGCTGGAGCTGGCCGAGGAGTTCCGCCAGATCGGCGACATGGAAGGGGCGCGCGATCTGCTCGAAGAGGTGCTGGGCAGCGCCGAGGGCGCGCTGAAGAGCAAGGCGCAGGGCATGCTCGACAGCCTGCACTGAAGCCGCCCGGCTTCGCCTCGAAGGGCCCCTCGTGGGGCCCTTCGCCGTTTGGCGCGTGGCCCACAATGCGCCCATGCCCGACCCGCAAACGCAGCGCCTGGCGCTCGGCCTGAGCTATCGTGGCAGCGCCTACCACGGCTGGCAATCGCAGCCCGACGGCCGCACCGTGCAGGACCGGGTCGAGGCGGCGCTGAGCGAATTTGCCGCCGCGCCGGTGAGCACGGTCTGCGCCGGCCGCACCGACACCGGCGTGCATGCGCTGAACCAGGTGCTGCATGTCGATGCGCCGGTGCAGCGCGAGCCTTTCTCCTGGGTGCGCGGCAGCAACCGCTACCTGGACAAGGACATCGCGCTGCAGTGGTGCCAGCCGGTGGCGCTGGACTTCCACGCGCGGCGCTCGGCGATCGGCCGGCGCTATCGCTACCTGCTGCTGCAGTCGGCGGTGCGCCCGGCGCTGGAGCATGCGCTGTGCGGCTGGAGCTTCAGGCCGCTGGACGGCGAGGCGATGCGCACCGCGGCGGCGCTGCTGATCGGCGAGCACGACTTCAGCAGCTTCCGCGCCGCCGAATGCCAGGCGCTGTCGCCGGTGAAGACGATGCGCGCGATCCGCATCGAACGCCGCGGCGCCTACTGGCGCTTCGACTTCGATGCCAGCGCCTTCCTGCACCACATGGTGCGCAACCTGATGGGCTGCCTGCTGGCGGTGGGCGAGGGCCGCCAACCGCCCGGCTGGATGGCCGAGGTGCTGGCCGCGCGCAGCCGCGACGCTGCCGCGCCCACCTTTGCGCCCGACGGGCTGTACTTCGTCGGCCCGTACTACGATGCCCGGCATGCGATTCCCGAACACACGCCGGCGATGGACTGGCTGCCCTGAATGCGCACGCGCATCAAGATCTGCGGCCTGACGCGCGAGGCCGATGTAGCCGCCGCAGTGCAGGCCGGCGCCGACGCCATCGGCTTCGTGCTCTACGACAAGAGCCCGCGCTACGTCCCGCCGGCGCATGCCGCCGCGCTGGCGCGTCGGCTGCCGCCCTTCGTCACGCCGGTGCTGCTGCTGGTCAACGCCACGCCGTTGCAGCTGCAGACGGCGCTGGCTGCCGTGCCGCAGGCCCTGCTGCAGTTCCACGGCGACGAGAGCCCGGCGCAGTGCGAGGCGCCGGGCCGGCCCTACCTGCGCGCGGCGCGCATGGCGCCGGGCTTCGATTTGTTAGACTGGGCAAAGCGCTTCCGCAGCGCACAGGCCTTGCTGCTCGATGCCCATGTCGAGGCCTACGGCGGCAGTGGAAAGGTTTTCGATTGGTCACTCATTCCTCCAAGCGTGCCCCTTCCGGTCGTTTTGTCTGGTGGGTTGAATGCTGCCAACGTGATCGACGGGGTGCTTCGCGTCCGGCCTTGGGCCGTTGACGTGAGCTCTGGCGTGGAAAGCGCCAAGGGCATCAAGGATGCCCAGGCGATGCGCCGGTTCTGCGATGCGGTGCGCGAGGCCGATGCCCGCGCCGCCGCCATCCCCTGAGGAATCACACCCATCATGCTGAACTATCAACAGCCCGATCCGAGCGGGCATTTCGGGCCCTATGGCGGCAGCTTCGTCGCCGAGACGCTGGTCCACGCGCTGGACGAGTTGAAGGCCGCCTACGCCCACTACCGCAACGACGCCGAATTCCAGGCCGAGTTCCGCCACGAGCTCAAGCACTTCGTCGGCCGGCCGAGCCCGATCTACCACGCCGCGCGCACCAGCCGCGAACTCGGCGGCGCGCAGATCTACCTGAAGCGCGAGGACCTGAACCACACCGGCGCACACAAGATCAACAACACCATCGGCCAGGCATTGCTGGCGCGGCGCATGGGCAAGCCGCGCATCATCGCCGAGACCGGTGCCGGCCAGCACGGCGTGGCCACCGCCACCATCTGCGCGCGCTACGGTCTGGAATGCGTGGTCTATATGGGCAGCGAGGACATCAAGCGCCAGAGCCCCAACGTCTACCGCATGCACCTGCTGGGCGCCAAGGTGGTGCCGGTGGAGTCGGGCAGCAAGACGCTGAAGGATGCGCTCAACGAGGCGCTGCGCGACTGGGTGACGAACGTGGAGAACACCTTCTACATCATCGGCACCGTCGCCGGCCCGGCGCCGTACCCGGAGATGGTGCGCGACTTCCAGCGCGTGATCGGCGACGAGTGCATCGAGCAGATGCCGGAACTGGCCGGCCGCCAGCCCGACGCGGTGATCGCCTGCGTCGGCGGCGGCAGCAATGCGATGGGCATCTTCTATCCTTACATTCGGCATGAAGGCGTGCGCCTGATCGGCGTCGAGGCTGCCGGGTTGGGGCTGGCCACCGGCAAGCATGCGGCGTCGATCTCGGCCGGTTCACCCGGCGTGCTGCACGGCAACCGCACCTACCTGCTGCAGGACGACGACGGCCAGATCATCGAGACGCATTCGATCTCGGCCGGCCTGGACTACCCCGGCGTCGGCCCGGAGCACGCGTACCTGCACGACATCGGCCGCGCCGAATACGTGGGCATCACCGACGACGAGGCGCTGGCCGCTTTCCACCACTTGTGCCGTGCCGAAGGCATCATCCCGGCGCTGGAATCGAGCCACGCGATGGCCTATGCGATGAAGCTGGCCAAGACGATGCGGCCCGACCAGCACCTGCTGGTCAACCTGTCCGGCCGCGGCGACAAGGACATCGGCACCGTCGCCGCGCTGCAGGGGGACGCGCTATGAGCCGCATCGCGGGCACGCTGGATGCACTGCTGTCGCGCGGCCGCAAGGCGCTGATCCCCTACGTGCCGGTCGGCGACCCCTATGCCGATGCCACGCCGGAGATCATGCATGGGCTGGTGCGTGGCGGCGCCGACATCATCGAGCTGGGCGTTCCCTTCTCCGACCCGATGGCCGACGGCCCGGTGATCCAGAAGGCCTCGGAACGCGCGCTGGCACGCGGCATCGGCATGGTGCAGGTGCTGGATGCCGTGCGCAGCTTCAGGCGCCAGGACGACAAGACGCCGATCGTGCTGATGGGCTATGCCAACCCGGTGGAGCGCTACGACCAGCGCCACGGCGCCGGCGCCTTCATCGCCGCCGCCGCCGAAGCCGGCGTCGACGGCGTGCTGGTGGTGGACTACCCGCCCGAGGAATGCGAGGCCTTCGCCGCCGGCTTGCGCGCCAAGGGGATGGACCTGATCTTCCTGCTGGCGCCGACCTCCACCGACGCACGCATCCGCGAGGTCGGCCGCCTGGCCAGCGGCTACGTGTACTACGTGTCGCTGAAGGGCGTGACCGGCGCGGGCCATCTGGACACCGCCGGCGTGGCTTCAGCCGTACCGCGCATCCGCAAGCACGTCAGCGTGCCGGTGGGCGTGGGCTTCGGCATCCGCGACGCTGCCACTGCCTGTGCGGTGGCGCAGGTGGCCGATGCGGTGGTCATCGGCACCCGCCTGGTGCAGGTGCTGGAGGCCGAGCCGCGCGACAATGTGGCCCGCGCCGGCGAGGCCTTCATGGCCGGCATCCGTGCCGCGCTGGACGCCAAAGAACAAGGAGCTAAAGCATGAGCTGGTTGGAAAAGCTGCTGCCGCCGAAGATCCAGCACAACGAGGCGAGTGAACGCCGCTCGGTGCCCGAAGGCTTGTGGATCAAGTGCCCGTCCTGCGAGACGGTGCTGTACAAGACCGACCTGGAGCAGAACATCAACGTCTGCCCCAAATGCGACCACCACCATCGCATCGGCGCACGGGCCCGGCTCGACGCCTTCCTCGACCCCGAGGGCCGCTACGAGATCGGCCAGGAAGTGCTGCCGGTCGACGCGCTGAAGTTCAAGGACAGCAAGAAGTACCCCGAGCGGCTGAAGGCCGCGCTCGAAGCCACCGGCGAGACCGACGCGCTGGTGGTCTTCGGCGGCGCGGTGATGAGCGTGCCGCTGGTCGCGGCCTGCTTCGAGTTCGAGTTCATGGGCGGTTCGATGGGCGCGGTGGTCGGCGAGCGCTTCGTGCGCGGCGTCGAGACCGCCATCGAGCAGAAGGTGCCTTTCGTGTCCTTCACCGCCACCGGCGGCGCGCGCATGCAGGAAGGGCTGCTCAGCCTGCTGCAGATGGCCAAGACCAATGCCGCGCTGACGCACCTGGCCAAGGCGCGGCTGCCGTACATCAGCGTGCTCGCCGATCCGACCATGGGCGGCGTGTCCGCCAGCTTCGCCTTCATGGGCGACCTGGTCATCGCCGAGCCGAAGGCGCTGATCGGCTTTGCCGGCCCGCGCGTGATCGAGAACACGGTGCGCGAGACGCTGCCCGAAGGCTTCCAGCGCGCCGAGTTCCTGATCGGCAAGGGCGCGCTGGACATGATCGTCGACCGGCGCCAGTTGCGCTCGACCATCGCCCGCGCGCTGGCCATGTTGCAACGGCAAAGCGCCGACGCGGTGGCCTGAAACCGCGGCATGTGACGCTGGACGACTGGCTCGCGCACTGCGAGCGACTGCACCCCAAGAGCATCGACATGACGCTGCAGCGCGTCGCGTCGGTGCGCGAGCGCCTGGGCCTGCGTTTCGACGTGCCGGTGGTCACGGTGGCCGGCACCAACGGCAAGGGTTCGAGCTGCGCGATGCTCGAAGCCATCGCGCGCCATGCCGGCTACCGCACCGGCCTGTACATCAAGCCACACCTGGTGCACTTCGAGGAACGTTGCCGCATCGGCGGGCAAAGCGTGGCCGCCGCGGAACTGTTGCCGCACTTCGAGGCGGTGGAGGCAGCGCGCGGCGAGATTCCGTTGACCTACTTCGAATTCACCACGCTGGCCATCATGCGCGCGCTGTCGCGGGCGCCGATCGACGTGGCCATTCTCGAGGTCGGCCTGGGCGGCCGGCTCGACGCGGTCAATGCCATCGACGGCGACTGCGCGCTCATCACCAGCATCGACCTGGACCACATGGACTATCTCGGCCCCGACCGCGAGTCGATCGGCTTCGAGAAGGCCGGCATCCTGCGCGCTGGCCGGCCGGCCGTGATCAGCGACCCGATGCCGCCGGCCAGCGTGCTGCGCCATGCCGCCGACATCGGCGCCGACCTGTGGCTGGTGGGGCGCGACTTCAGCCATGGCGGCGACCGCCAGCAGTGGTCGTGGCAGGGGCGCGGGCGGCGCCGCAACGCGCTGGCCTATCCGGTGTTGCGCGGTGCCAACCAGCTGCTCAATGCCAGCGGCGTGCTGGCGGTGTTCGAGGCACTGCGCGATCGGCTGCCGATCAGCGCCCAGGCGGTACGCAACGGCCTGGCGACGGTGGAGCTGCCCGGGCGCTTCCAGATCGTGCCGGGGCAGCCGGCGCTGGTGCTGGACGTGGCGCACAACCCGCAGGCCGCGGCCACGCTGGCCTTCAACCTCGACCAGATGGGCTTCTATCCGCGCACCCATGCGGTGTTCGGCGCGATGCACGACAAGGACATCGCCGGCATGGTGTCGCGGCTGGCGCCGCTGATCGACCACTGGCACCTGACGGACCTGCCGCTGCCGCGCGCGGCCAAGGCCGAGGCGCTTGAACGCATCGTGCGCGCGCAGCTGCCGGCGCAGCAGCCGAGCCGGCATGACTCGCCCTCGCAGGCCCTGCGTGCCGCCCTGGCTGCGGCGGACCCCGCTGATAGAATCGTGGTCTTCGGTTCGTTCCTCTGTGTCGGTGGCGTGCTGAAGGACGGCGTCCCGCGCACACGCGGCGCACACAGCGGCTGAAAGCCAAGGCAGACAGGCCCGTGCGCCCCGACGGGCCTTGGCCCACCACCGTAGCGGACTCCAGCCAGTGCTTTCATTCCTCAAGCGCAAAGACAGCCCGGCCCCGGCCCATGCCGTCGACGAGGCCGCCTCGGTACAGGTGGCACGCACGCGCGCGCGCCGGCGCCTGATCGGCGCGGCCGTACTGGTGGGCGTGGGCATCGTCGGCTTCCCGCTGCTCTTCGAGACTCAGCCGCGCCCGATCTCGGTGGACATCCCGATCGTCATCCCGTCGCGCGACAACGCACCGCCGTTGACCTTGCCGCCGGCCAGGAGCACGCCGCCGCCGCTTGCACAGGCCCCGGCGCCGGTGGTGGCCGAACCCGCGCCCGCCGCGCCGCCGGCCCCGGCAGTACCGGTTGTGGAAGCAGCGTCGCCGCGCCCCGCGCCGGTGGCCAGCGCGCCGGCGCCGGACAACAGCAGCGAGGCGCAGCGCGCGCAGGCCTTGCTCGAAGGCAAGCCCGTGGCCGCCGCGCCGTCGCCCGTGGCATCGGAGGCCAAGCCGGCGCGCTTCGTCGTGCAGGCCGGCGCCTACTCCGATGCCGCCACCTTGCGCGAGGCGCGGCAGAAGGTCGAAAGACTCGGCCTGAAGACCTACACCCAGGTGGTCGAAACCGAAGGCGGCGCACGCACGCGCGTGCGCGTCGGCCCCTTCGACACGCGCGAAGAGGCCGAGAAGGCTGCCGCGCGCATCAAGAGCAGCGGCATGGCCGCCAACATCCTGAGCCTGTGATGCAGCAACTCGGCTGGGTCGATCTGGTGATGCTTGGCGTGCTGTTGCTGTCGCTGGGGCTGGGGCTGTGGCGCGGTTTCGTGCTCGAGGTGCTGGCGCTGATCGGCTGGGTCGTGGCCTATTTCGCTGCGCAGTGGCTGGCGCCGATCTGGGCGCCGCACCTGCCGCTGGGCGAGCCGGACTCCAACCTGAACTACGCGGCGAGCTTCGCAGTCGCCTTCATGGCCGTGCTCATCGGCTGGGGCCTGGCCTCGCGCGTGCTGCGCATGCTGGTCAATGCCACGCCGCTGCGCGGCGCCGACCGCGTGCTCGGCGCCGCCTTCGGACTGCTGCGCGGCGTGCTGCTGCTGATGGTGCTGGCCACCGGGGTGGCACTGACGCCGGCGGCCACCTCGCCGGAGTGGCACCGTTCGCAGGGCGTGCAATGGCTGGCGGTGGCGATGCAGGGCCTGAAGCCCCTGCTGCCGCGGGACATCGCGCAGTTTCTTCCGACCTGAGCTGAAGGACACGCAACCATGTGCGGGATCGTCGGAACCATCTCCCAGTCGCCCGTCAACCAGCTGCTCTACGACGCGCTGCTGCTGCTGCAGCACCGCGGCCAGGACGCGGCCGGCATCGTCACGATGCAGGGCACCAAGTGCTTCATGCACAAGGCGCGCGGCATGGTGCGCGACGTCTTCCGCACGCGCAACATGCGCGCGCTGCCGGGCAACATCGGGCTGGGCCAGGTGCGCTACCCCACCGCCGGCAATGCCTGGAGCGAGGAGGAGGCGCAGCCCTTCTACGTCAACGCGCCCTTCGGCATCGTGCTGGTGCACAACGGCAACCTGACGAATGCGCCGGCGCTGAAGAGCGAGCTGGCCCGCATCGACCGGCGCCACATCAACACCGAGAGCGACACCGAGGTGCTGATCAACATCCTGGCGCACGAGATCGGCGTCGCCGCGCGCGACCTGCCGCTGACGCCGCAGGCGCTGTTTGCCGCGGTGGCGGCGGTGCACAAGCGCATCAGGGGTTCGTACGCGGTGATCGCGCTGATCGCCGGCCATGGCCTGCTGGCCTTCCGCGACCCCTTCGGCATCCGGCCGCTGGCCATCGGCGAGTTGCAGACCGACGCAGGCCCGGAATACATGGTGGCCAGCGAATCGGTGGCCATCGAAGGCACCGGCCGCCACGTGCACCGCGACGTGGCGCCGGGCGAGGCGATCTTCATCGATGTCGACGGCCGGCTGCACACGCAGCAATGCGCCGAGCACCCGCGCCTGAACCCCTGCATGTTCGAGTTCGTCTACCTGGCGCGGCCGGACTCGGTGCTGGACGGCATCTCGGTCTACCAGGCGCGGCTGAACCTGGGCGAGACGCTGGCGCAGCGCGTGATCTCAACGATGCCGCCGAACGAGATCGACGTGGTGATCCCGATCCCCGAATCGAGCCGGCCGTCGGCGATGCAGCTGGCGCAGAAGCTGGGCAAGCCCTACCGCGAGGGCTTCGTCAAGAACCGCTACGTCGGCCGCACCTTCATCATGCCGGGGCAGGCGGTGCGCAAGAAGAGCGTGCGCCAGAAGCTCAATGCCATCGGCGTGGAATTCAAGGGCCGCAACGTGCTGCTGGTGGACGACTCGATCGTGCGCGGCACCACCAGCAAGGAGATCGTGCAGATGGCGCGCGAAGCCGGCGCGCGCAAGGTCTACATGGCCTCGGCCGCGCCGCCGGTGCGCTTCCCCAACGTCTACGGCATCGACATGCCGACGCGCGAGGAGCTGATCGCCGCCGACCGCAGCATCGAGCAGATCCGCGAATACATCGGCGCCGATGCGCTGATCTACCAGGACGTCGATGCGATGAAGCGCGTGGTCGGCGCGCTGAACCCGAAGCTCGAAGGCTTCGAGGCCTCGTGCTTCGACGGCCACTACGTCACCGGCGACATCTCCGTGGCGGAGTTCGCCGCCATCGAGGCGCAGCGCAACATGGCCCGCGACGACGACGAAGACAGCGCCGGCGAGCGCAGCCGGCTGGCGCTGCACGGCGCCGATTCACTTTGAGAAGACGATGATCGACAGCGACGACGAGGCTGCCCGCCAGGCCCGCGCCCGGCTGCCCGAGGGCCTGCGCCCCGAGACACTGGCCGTGCGCACCGCGCTGGCACCCAGCCAGCACGGCGAGAACAGCGAGGGGTTGTTCCTCAGCAGCGGCTTCGTGCAGCCCGATGCCGAGACTTCGGCGCGGCGCTTTGCCGAAATGGAGGACTTCACCTACGGGCGCACGAGCAACCCCACGGTGCGCAGCCTGGAGATCCGGCTGGCCGCCATGGAAGGCGCTGAAGGCGCCGTGGCCACGGCCACCGGCATGAGCGCGATCCTGCTGCTGGTGATGGGCCTGCTGAAGGGCGGCGACCACGTGGTGTGTTCGCGTTCGGTGTTCGGCTCCACCATCAGCCTGTTCGCCAAGGAGTTCGCCAAGTTCGGCGTCGACACCAGCTTCGTGTCGCAGACCGATCTGGCCGAATGGCGTGCCGCGATCAGGCCGTCCACCCGGCTGCTGTTCGCCGAAACGCCGACCAACCCGCTGACCGATGTCTGCGACATTGCGGCGCTGGCCGGCATCGCACACGATGCCGGTGCGCTGCTGACGGTGGACAACACCTTCTGCTCGCCGGTCCTGCAGCGCCCGCTGGCCCTGGGTGCCGACCTGGTGATGCATGCCGGCACCAAGTACCTCGACGGCCAGGGCCGGGTGATGGCCGGCGCGCTGTGCGGCGCCGACCGGCTGATCCGCGACGTGTTCGGCCCCACACTGCGCACCGCCGGCATGACCTTGTCGCCGTTCAACGCCTGGGTGGTGCTGAAGGGGCTGGAGACGCTGGCGCTGCGCATGAAGGCGCAGAGCGAGGCGGCGCTGGCGGTCGCGACGTGGCTGGAACGCCACCCTGCGGTGGCGCGGGTGTACTACCCGGGGCTGGCCTCGCACCCGCAGCATGAACTGGCGATGCGCCAGCAGTCCGGGCTGGGCGGTGCGCTGCTGTCCTTCGACGTGCGCGCCGACGATCCCGAGACCGCCCGTGCCGCGGCTTTCCGTGTGATCGACAGCACGCGTGTGCTGAGCATCGCCACCAACCTGGGGGACACCAAGTCGCTGATCACCCACCCCGCGACCACCTCGCACGGCCGGCTGAGCGAGGCGCAGCGCCAAGCCGCCGGCATCGGCCAGGGCATGATCCGCTTGGCCGTGGGCCTGGAGCATGTGGACGACATCAGCGACGATCTGCAGCGCGGGCTGGGCCAGCTATGAGCGCGCCGGGCCGCTCCCAAGCGCTCATCCTGGAGCGCGCAGCGCGGAAGGTAGTCCAATGAGTCAGCGACGCGTGCGCACCCGCATCGCCCCGTCGCCGACCGGTTTCCTGCACCTGGGTACGGCGCGCACGGCGCTGTTCTCGTGGGCCTTCGCGCGGCATTTCGGCGGCGACTTCATCCTGCGCATCGAAGACACCGACGTGGCGCGCTCGACGCAGCAGGCCGTGGACCAGATCGTCGCCGCGATGCGCTGGCTGGAACTGGAGCACGACGAAGGCCCGTTCTTCCAGATGCAGCGTATCGAGCGCTACCGCGAGGTCATCGTGCAGATGCTCGCCGCCGGCACGGCCTACCGCTGCTACTGCTCCAGCGAAGAGCTGGACGCGATGCGCGAGGCGCAGCGTGCGCGCGGCGAAAAGCCGCGTTACGACGGGCGCTGGCGGCCCGAGCCGGGCAAGGTGCTGCCCGCGGTGCCGGCCGGCGTGCCGCCGGTGGTGCGCTTTCGCAACCCTCAGGACGGCGTGATCAGCTGGCACGACCTGGTCAAAGGGCCGATCAGCATCGCCAACCGCGAACTCGACGACCTGGTGATCGCGCGCGCAGATGCCACCACGCCCGATGGCGTGGGCACACCCACCTACAACTTCTGCGTCGTCGTCGACGATTGGGACATGCGCATCAGCCACGTGATCCGCGGCGACGACCATGTCAACAACACGCCGCGGCAGATCAACATCCTGCGCACGCTGCTCGGCCCCGACGGCGAACTGCCGGTCTACGGCCATGTGCCGATGATCCTGGGCCCCGACGGCGACAAGCTGTCCAAACGCCACGGCGCAGTCAGCGTGACGCAGTACGAGGACGAGGGCTACCTGCCCGAGGCGATGGTCAACTACCTGGCGCGGCTGGGCTGGAGCCACGGCGACGATGAGCTCTTCAGCCGCGAACAGCTGATCGCCTGGTTCGACGGGCACCATCTGGCGAAGAGCCCGGCGCAATGGGACCCGGCAAAGCTGAACTGGGTCAATGCGCACTACCTGAAGCAGCGCAGCGATATGTCGCTGGCCGAACTGGTGGCGCGGCAGCTGGCGCGGCGCGGCATCGAGGCCGAAGCCGATGAACGCCTGGCGCGGCGGTGCGCGCTGTTCAAGGAACGCTGCGCCACCACCGTGGAACTGGCCGACTGGACGGGCATGTACTACGTCGACGTGCAACCCGGCGAACAGGACCTGGCCACGCATGTCACCGATGCGGTGAAGCCGGCGCTGATCGCGCTGCGCGACAAGCTCGCCGACGTGGCCTGGGACAAGGCCGCGATCGCCGCGGCCATCAAGGCCACGCTCGGCGAGCACGGCCTGAAGATGCCGCAACTGGCGCATGCGGTGCGCGTGCTGGTGTGCGGCCGCAGCCAGACGCCGTCGCTCGACGCGGTGCTGGAGTTGTTCACGCGCGAACAGGTGCTGCGGCGGTTGAGAAGCATATGAAACTGCGGATATAATGCGCGGCTGTTTGAACGGCGCCGGGTGAACGACCTTGGGGGTATAGCTCAGCTGGGAGAGCGCTTGCATGGCATGCAAGAGGTCAGCGGTTCGATCCCGCTTACCTCCACCAACGGCCGGTTCGCAAAGCATCGTTCGAGCAGATGGAAGTGATTGCGCAGTCCCCTTCGTCTAGAGGCCTAGGACACCACCCTTTCACGGTGATTACAGGGGTTCGAATCCCCTAGGGGACGCCA
>CAYUPF010000029.1:14687-29271 GCA_964446545.1 uncultured Rubrivivax sp. | reverse complement strand
CGCGGCTGGTGCTGCAGGCCGCGGCCATCGGCGACAGCGGCCAGGTGCTGGTGCTTGACATGGGCGAGCCGGTGAGGATCGTCGACCTGGCGCGCGACCTGATCCGCATGGCGGGGCATGCGCCGGAGGAGATATCGATCGAGTTCACCGGCTTGAGGCCGGGGGAGAAGCTGTACGAGGAACTGCTGGCCGACGAGGACGCGACCCTTCCCACTAAAGTGCCGCGCCTGCGCATCGCGCGGCTCGACACGCAAACGCAGCGGCTCGACGAATTGCTTTCGACGGCCGGCGCCGCAGGCACTGCTTTGGAAGACAGCGCCGTGCGAGACGCACTGGTCCGTTCGGTGCCGGGTTATCACAGAACGGGCAAGGACCGGCATGTCTCGGATGTCGGCTGCATCGAAGGAAAATGAACATTACAATTTGATCTGTAGGCGATCAAAATGCCATGATGATTTCGCGCCATCTGCAAGCCATCGTCGAGCGACGTCTGCAGCAATACCCGGCGGTGGCATTGCTCGGGCCGCGACAGGTCGGCAAGACCACGCTGGCGAAGGCCGTCGCCACAAGCCATGAAGGCGCGATCCTGCTGGACCTGGAGCGCGAGTCCGATCGTGCGGTGCTCAGCCGGCCCGAGTTGTTCTTGCCGCTGCAACGCGATCGCCTGATCGTGCTGGACGAGGTACAGCACATGCCGGAGCTGTTCGCGGACCTGCGGCCCGAGATCGATGCCGACCGGCGCAACGGCCGCTTCCTGCTGCTGGGTTCTGCCTCCGGTGCGCTGCTGCGTCAGACCGGCGAATCGTTGGCGGGGCGGATCTCGTATGTGGAACTGACACCGCTGCTGGCCGCGGAACTCGAGGCCGACCTGGCCACGCAACAGGCGCTGTGGCTGCGCGGCGGCTACCCCTTGAGCTACCTGGCGCACGGCGATGATGCAGCGTTCCAGTGGCGGCAGGACCTCATCGCCACATTCCTGCAGCGCGACCTGCCCGGACTGGGGGTGCGCGTACCCGCCGAGACGCTGCGCCGGTTCTGGACGATGTTGGCGCACCTGCACGGGCAGCTGTTCAATGCATCCCAACTGGGCCGGTCACTGGGTGGCGCCTCGCACGCGACCGTCGGGCGTTACCTCGACACCTTGGTCGACATGTTGATGGTGCGGCGCCTGCAGCCGCATCTGGCCAATGTGGGCAAGCGCCTGGTCAAGTCGCCCAAGGTGTACGTTCGCGACAGCGGTCTGCTGCATGCACTGCTGGGCCTGGCGACGGTGCGCCAGTTGCAAGGGCACCCCGTGGCCGGTGCTTCATGGGAGGGCTTCGTGGTCGAGCAGGTCGCGGCTGCGCTGCCCACGGGCGCGCAGGTCGGCTTTTACCGCACGGCCGCAGGAGCGGAACTGGACCTGGTGGTTGAAGGCCACGCAGGCAAGGTTGGCATCGAAATCAAGTTCTCGGCGTCGCCGAAGCCGAGTAAAGGCTTCTGGCAGGCCTTGCAGGATCTGGCGATCGACCGCGCCTTCGTCGTCGCACCGGTGCTGCGGCGCTACCCGCTTGCGCCCGGTGTCGAGGTGGTGCCGGTGTGGGACATCGGGCGTATTGTCGGCGTGACATCGGCGTGAGGCCCACCACGGCCGTCGTTGACCTCGGGTTCCGCGGCGTGGATGCAGCCGTCGCACCGGTGCTGATCATCCCAACATGCAGCATTGGCTCAAGCGGCGCCAGGCGATCGAGCCGGCCATCGGTCACACCAAGAGCGACCACCGCATGGATCGCTGCTGGCGGCGCTGCCGGCGAACTCACCACCGCCAACGCACGTTGGAAGCACATGCTTGGGAAGGCATAGACGGCTGGCCGCATCACCGGTGGCAGCACCGAGAGCCGGGTGCAGCCGGACGAAGCCGGCATCGGCGCCACGCCAAGCCCCGAGATGGCCGGCTCGCCTAAAATAGCGGGTTGCGCCGCGACGCCTGCCCCTACACCCAGAAAGCCCAGTGATGAGTGTCACCGACCCCCTGATCGACATCATTGCCGGGGCGCGACCCAACTTCATGAAGATTGCGCCGATCCTGCGCGCCGTGAAGGCGCGCCAGGCAGCGGGTAGCCGGCTGCGCGTTCGCCAGGTCCACACCGGTCAGCACTACGACGAGCGCATGTCGGGCGACTTCTTCAGGCAACTCGGCATTCCGGACCCCGATGTCAACCTCGAGGTCGGCTCGGGCACGCAGGCCGAGCAGACGGCGGCGATCATGATCCGCTACGAGCAACTGCTGCTGAAGGCACGCAGCGACCTGTGCCTGGTGGTCGGTGATGTCACCTCCACCATGGCCTGCGCGATCGCCGCGCAGAAGCTGTGCGTGCCGGTGGCCCACGTAGAAGGCGGCATCCGCTCGGGCGACTGGGGCATGCCGGAAGAGATCAACCGTCTCGTCACCGACGCCATCACCAACTGGTTCTTCACCACCAGCGAGGTGGCCAACGCCAACCTGCGCAAAGCGGGCGTGGACGACGAGCGCATCTTCTTCGTCGGCAACACCATGATCGACACGCTGCTGGCCAACATGGAACAACTGCGGGCGCCGGCCTTCTGGGCCGATGCCGGATTGCAGCCAGGCCAATACTTCGTGATGACGCTGCACCGGCCGGCCAACGTCGATGACAGCGGAGGCTTTGCGCGCCTGCTGCGGTCGGTGGGCGAGGCGGTGCGCGAGCTGCCGGTGGTGTTCCCGGTGCATCCGCGCACCGCCAAGACGCTGGCCGCGCTGCCGGACAAGCCGGCCAGCCTGCGGCTGGTCGACCCGCAGCCGTACCTGGAGTTCAACTACCTGGTGCGACATGCGCGCGGCGTGATCACCGATTCGGGCGGCGTGACCGAGGAAACCACCGTGATGGGCGTGCCCTGCGTGACGCTGCGCGATACCACCGAGCGCCCCGAAACCGTGACCATCGGCACCAACGAGCTGATCGGCACCGACCCGGCGGCGCTGAAGCCGGCGCTGGACCGGCTGTTCGCCGGCCAGTGGAAGAAAGGCGCCATTCCCGACAAGTGGGACGGGCGCACGGGCGAGCGCATCGCCGAGGTGCTGGATCGGCTGCTTTGCCGCTAGCCGCCGGCATGGCGCCGCAGCGCCTGTACCTGAACGGCAAGTTCACCGCGCAGCGCACGACCGGCGTGCAGCGCGTGGCCGCGCAACTGGTGCAGGCGCTGGACGCGCGCGCCGGCGGCCGCTGGGTGCTGCTGTGCCCGCCGGGGGCGCGGCTGCCGCGCCTGCGGCACATCGAAGCCCGCAGCGTCGGCCCGACCGGGCTGCCTACGCTGCTGTGGGAGCAATGCGTGCTGCCCTGGGCGGCGCGCGACGGCGTGCTGCTGAACCTGGCCGGCGCGGCGCCGGCGCTGGCCCGCCGGCAGGTGTGCCTGCTGCACGACGCCGCGGTCTTCGATCATCCCGAGGCCTACACGCGCCGCTTCAGGCTCTGGTACCGCTGGCTGTTCCGGCGTGTCGCGCGGCGGGCGCTGGCCTTGCTGACGGTGTCGAACTTCTCGCGCGAACGCCTGGCGCTGCACCTGCATGTCGATGCATCGCGCTTCGCGCTGGTGCCCAACGGTGCCGACCACCTGGACACGATCGACGCCGACGACAGCGTGCTCGACCGCCATGGCTTGTGCGAGCAGCGTTTCCTGCTGGCCGTCGGCAGCGACAACCCCACGAAGAACCATGCCGCGCTGCTGGCGGCGTTTGCGCGGCTGGCCGACGAGCCGGGGCTGCAGCTGGTGATCGTCGGCGGCCGCCACGCCGCGGTGTTTGCCGGGCAGGCGAGCCCCGAACCGCCCGGGGTGGTGCGCGTCGGCGAACTCGGCGATGCCCGATTGAAGGCCTTGTACGCGAACGCGCTGGCGCTGGTGTTCCCGTCGCTGTACGAGGGCTTCGGACTGCCGCCGCTGGAGGCCATGGCCTGCGGCTGCCCGGTCGCCGCGGCGCGGACCGCCTCGTTGCCGGAGGTCTGCGGCGACGCGGCGCTGTATTTCGATCCACGCGACGTGGACGATATCGCTGCGTCGCTGCGGCGCTTGTGCGCCGAGGCCGATCTGCGTGCGCGCCTTCGCGCCGCTGGTGCGCGGCGCGTGGCAGCCTACCCGTGGTCGGCGTCGGCCGCGGCGCTGCTGGCGGCCCTGCGCGCGGCCGGCGTGGGTGACGGCGCGACATGAAGGTCCTGCAGCTCAGCAAGTTCTACCCGCCGGTGATGGGCGGCATCGAGGCGGTCGCCTGGGAGCTGACCGAGGGCCTGAACCGCCTCGGCGTGCGCACCGACGTGTTGTGCTCCGGCCACCAGCGGCACAGCGTGCACCAGGTGGCACAGGGCGGTTATGCCATCGTGCGTGCCGGCACGCTGGGCATGCTGCAGTCGACGTCGATCGCGCCGCCGATGCCGCAGCTGCTGCGGCGCATGGCCGGCGAGGCCGATGTCGTGCACGTGCACATGCCGGACCCGATGGCTGCCGCGGCTGTCTGGGCTGCGCGGCCGCGCTGCGCCCTGGTGGTGCACTGGCACAGCGACGTGATTCGCCAACGGATTGCGCTGCGCGCCTACGAACCGCTGCAGAACTGGTTGCTGCGGCGCGCGGATGCCATCGTCGCCACCAGCCCGCCCTATGCCGAATCCTCCCCGGCGCTGGTGCCGTGGCGCGACAAGGTGCACATGATCCCGATCGGCATCACCGACAACCGACCCGCCGCCTGCAGCGTGAAGGCCGACACCCTGCGCCAGCGCTACGGCCGGCGGCGCATGATCTTCTCGCTCGGCCGCATGACCTACTACAAGGGCTTCGACGTGCTCATCGATGCCGCCGCCAGGCTGTCCGACGATTGCGTGGTGCTGATCGGCGGCGACGGGGAGCTGCTTCCCGTCTACCGGGATCTGATCGCCGCGCGCGGCCTGAGCGACAAGGTGCACCTGCTCGGCCACGTGCGTGCAGGCGACCTGCCCAGCCACATCGAAGCCTGCGACGTGTTCTGCATGCCGTCGACGGTGCGTGCCGAGGCCTACGGCGTGGCGATGGTCGAGGCGATGGTCATGGGCAAGCCGATCGTCGCCACCGACATTGCCGGCTCCGGCGTGCCCTGGGTGAACGTGCATGGCCATACCGGGCTGAACGTCCCGGTGCGTGAGCCGGTCGCGCTGGCCGATGCATTGCATGAATTGCTTGCAGAGGCGGACCTGCGCCGCCTCATGGGCTCGGCCGCGAGGCGGCGCTACGAGGCGGAGTTTCGCGCCGAGCTGATGGCGCAGCGTGTGCTGGATCTCTACCGCCGGCTCGTCGGCACCTGACCGGTGGGCCGCAAAAGTTGCTGGACAATCGAGGATAGCCGGGCAGATTGCTCGAGCTTCGGTGACCCTCGTACGGGCGGCAGCTCCGAGAGGTCGTGAACGGACCACGACTATCAGAACCCTTGCGAATCGTCCTGCGGCGACGGCCCCCGCGGCCTTGTTTGCCTCGACCCAGCACTGGAACTCGTGTTTCCAGGTGGGCAGCCACCACATCGCCCGTTGCTTTGCCGAGCGCGGCTGGCGTGTCGGCTTCATCTCTGCGCCGGTCAGTCCACTCCATCTGATGGGCCTGGGCGTGGACGTCGCCGAACGCATGGCGTCGTGGCGCTCCGGCGGGGCCATCGATGCGGCGTCGGGCATCTGGCACTACGTGCCCTTCGCGCCCGTGCCGTGGGGGGCGACACCGGGTTTTCGAGGTCGTAGGGTCGTCAGCGCGGCCTCGTGGTTGAGCCGGCCGCTGGTCGCTGCCGCGCTGCGGCGGGCCGGCTTCGATCGGCCTCAAGTCGCCTACGCGGACCACTTCCTGCAAGAGGGTTTGGTGCGTGCAGTCTCGCCCGGACTGATCCTCTTTCGCCGGGCCGACAACTTGGCGGGGTTTCCCGGTGCAGGCGCCGACTTTTCGGCTCGGGAAGTGGAGTTCGCGCGCCGCGCGGACCTCACCATCTGCACCACCGAAAGTTCGGCATTGCATATGACAAGCCAAGGCGTGCGTCACACGCTGATCGTGCCCAATGGCATTCGGCTCGACCGGTTCCTCGGCGACGCCCCCGTTCCGGTCGAGTACCTCGGAGACGATCGACCGATCGTCGTCTATGTCGGCGCAGCCGAACACCGGCTCGACATCGATCTCATGGTGCGAGGCATCACCGAGCTGGCGCAGTTCCGCTGGGTCATCATCGGTCCCTTCGAAGGCGCATCGCTCGAGCGGCTGCGCGCAGCGGGTGCGCATCTGCTGGGTAACCGGCCGCACGAATCGCTGGCCGGCTACCTCCGCCATGCCCGGGTCGGCATCGTGCCGTTCTCCTTCACGCGGCACGGCGAGCTGATCCGTGGGGTGAGTCCGCTCAAGGTGTTCGAGTATTCGGCCTGCGGACTGCCGGTGGTCGGCACGCAGGGCTGCCAATATCCACCCGACCTGCCCACGCCATTGAAGATCTGCAGCACGGCCGATGCGTTCCTGCAGGCCGTCAAGGCCTTTGCGGAAGGACCCAGGCCCGAACGCCCCCGCGAGTTGCAATTCGCCTCGCACTCGTGGTCGGCAAGGCTGGGCCCGTTGTTCGCGTGGCTGGAACAGCGTGGGCTGGCGGCTCAACCTCCAATGGCGTCCTGCGTTGCATGAAGAGAATCCTTGCCAGCCTGCGGGGCAAGGCCGCCGACGCACTTTCCGGTCGCATGGGCCCACGTGCGCAGCATCTGGCCTGGACGGCCGCCCGGCTGCATCCGGTGCTGCGTGCCGCACGCGAAGCCAAGCGCGGGCATATCCGCTCGGCCTTGGCGATGCTCGAGCATGCAGGCCCGCGTTTTTCCGAAGCGGTGCGGTTGCGCGATCGTCTCGCCGACATGGCAACGTTTGCGGAGGCTTCCGATCGCGTTGCCGAGCCAACGGTGCCCCGGGCCGCAGTGCGCGCGCCGTTCAATCACCGAGTTCTCTTTGCGCTGCACAGCTGTGGCGCCTTCGACCCGTCCGGCTATGCCTCGCGATCGGTGGCACTGATCACTGCCCTGAAGGCACGTGGCGTCGCGCCGGTGATCACCACCCGGCCTGGCTATCCATGGGATCTGGCCCACCACCGGGACATGCCGACGTGCAGCGAGGTCGAGTACCGCGGGCTGCGGTTCCAGCTGGAGCCGCAGCCCCGCGCCACCCTTCGCGATCCCGAAAGTCGCTACATCGATGCTTATGCCAGCCGCCTGCAGGCGCTGGCCACCGCCAACGGCGTGTCGGTCGTTCATGCCGCGTCGAACTACCTCAACGGTGCCGCAGCGGCGGCGGCCGGGCGCGCCTTGGGCATTGCGTCGATCTACGAGGTGAGGGGACTCTGGCACCTGACGCGGGCCTTCTCGGAGCCCGGCTACGACCGCACGGAGCACTACCGCTACTGTGAGCGGCGCGAAGTCGCCGCCTGCGCGGCCGTCGACCATGTCATCACCCTGTCGGACGGGTTGCGGCGGTGGCTGGTCGAGCGTGGGATACCCGCGGACAAGATCAGCATCGTCGGCAATGCCACTCATGCGCCCGGTGGCAACGAGCAGGACAAGGAGCGGGCTGCGCTGGCGGTGCGCGAGCGACATCGGATCCCGGCGTCCGCGAAGGTCATCGGCTATCTCGGCGCCATCGTCGAATACGAGGGGCTCGACGCGCTGATCCGCGCACATGCCAGGACGCCCGCTGCGCACCGTCCGTTCCTGCTCGTCGCCGGCGGCGGCAATCACGAGGCCGGGCTTCGCCGCCTGGTGGCCGAGCTAGGTGCCAGATCTCAGGTCGTGTTCGCGGGGCGGGTATCGCCTGACGAAGTGCCGTCGTACTACGCCGCGATGGACGCCGTCATGCTGCCGCGCCGCGACGACATCCTGACGCGCCTGGTGCCGGCCATCAAGCCCTTCGAAGTGCTTGCTCATGGACGCCCGTTGTTCGTCAGCCGGGTCATGGCGGAAGCGCTAGCCGACACGCTGCCCGATGGCTACGAGATCGCCGATCTGGACGCGGTGGACCGCTTGGACCAGGTACTCGACAGCTGGCCGCGTCATCGACCGGCCGTGCAAGTGCCGACCTGGACCGATCGGGCCGACCTGATACAAGCCTGCTATCAGCGGGTGGCGCGCTGCGACGCTCATAAGTGATAGCACCTGTGACGGTGCGAACTGCTACCTCCTTGAGGCAGCCCCTTTTCTTGAATCAGCGAGATTGACAATCAACTCGACTGCTTGCTGAGCGCCATTTCTAAAGGATGGTTTTGTTTTTGCAGGGTGATGCTTCCTGTCGATGAGATAAGAGGCCATCTGCAGTAATTTTTCTTCGTCAAAGATTTCCAATACTTCGTAATCGCCATAGGTCTTGGCTGCATAACATCGTCTCAACTGATCGTCGGCAACTGTTGTCATGTTTGGCATAAAGATCGCCGGAAGCCCTAGAAATACGGCTTCATTAACAGAGTTGTATCCGCCTGCAAGCACCGCAAAGTCGAACGCCTCATAGTACCTGCTGCTTGGAAAATCGAAAAGCGTGTTATCCGCCAACGAGTGGATAGATTTCCTAAGTGCTATCGGTGATTGTGCCAAGACAATTTGTGCGCCAATCTTCTTCAATGCCAATACTACTTTTTCCTGCAGTTCAGAAATTTCATTGATGTTGCCTGCTCCGAGTTGTATGAATACAGCTGGAGTTCCTTCACGTAGTCGGAGCAATCCTTTCGCTGTACCTCTATCCAGCATCTCCTTGTGGTCAAGCATCAGGATTGGATCAACTGATGTAATAGATTGAACATTTTTCTCGCGAACATCATCATTCAACTCACCTGGGTTTATCGTGAGATCAAATTTTTTAGTATACATAAGTAACTTGTTCGAATCAACGGCGGATTTGTATAAACCTCTTTTGATCCATACACGATTCATTTTCGTGAAATCTTTCATAGCCCGTAGCATTCCGTCATAGGGGATTGAGCCGTCAAAAATCAGCGTTGAGGGTGAATGTAATTTTAGGACGGCGGTAAGGTTGTTGTAGAACAAATCGTGCCATTGTCGACTCGAAACATCATTGCCAATAGACGCGAATGGCGGTATATGGTGGCATACGAAACCTGCTTGATGTACCAAGGGTACTGCGATGCTGGTCGTCACAAAGACAATTTTTTCATTAGGTGTCTGCTCCCGGAGTCTTCTGGCAATTGCAAGGCAGCGAGTCAAGTGTCCGAGCCCTGCTCCATTGATCGCAATAAATAGATAACCAGAGTTACTCTTCTTGCGCTGCAAGTGTGCAAGAAAATCGAGACTACGACGACGAATCTCACGCCATAGCGAACTGCTAATATAGATTATTCGATTGGTTTTCAAATCGTTCCGCTCAAGAAATATTCGATCAACGTGGCGACACCACCCTAGGCCATGTATTGCAGGGCGGCCTGCTCGGTGAAAAGGAAGACGACCTCGCTTTAAGGATGATCGTCTATCGAGTCGCCCCTGCAATTTTCAGTTTGCCTTGCGCGACCGCGCGTGGACAGCATCCGTCACGGCCGGCTACCTCAAACGGCGCTCCTGCACCTCGTGAACACGTACGCTGCGCGCCACGCTCCAGCGTCGCGCGCACTCGCCACTTCAATCCGTCGAGCTTCTGACCGGCCAACCGGCCCTTGTCGCGCCTGCGGAACATGACCAGTCCCAGCCCGAGCAGCCTGCGCCCGATCCGCCCGGCCAGCGCCTTGCGCTGCCCGATTCGATTGAAGTCCCGCAGCAGATGCGCCCAGCAGACTTGCCGACGCTCGGTGTCGATGAACGCATAGCCGGCATAGCGGTCCGAGGTCACCGCTGCGGTGCTCTTGTCGCCGATGAAGTCGAGGATCACGTAGCGCGCCCTCGATGGGTAGATCGCAAACACCGCCAGCAGCGGTTGCACCGCCGCCCAGACCCAGTTGGCGATGCCCTCGCGCGGGTAGTGGGTCTCGTCCATCCACAGCGCATCGGCCCTGCGCAGCGATGCGCTCGCTTCGGCCACCGGTGTCTTCAGCGCCTGGGCGACCTTGCCGTGCGCCTGCGAGATGGCGCCGACGCTGAAACTCAAGCCCATCAACTGGTCCAGCAGATTGCGGATCTTGCGCTGTGTGAGGTGATACCGTGTGCCCAGCACGCCCACCAGCGACAGTGCCCTGGGCCCGAGTTGACCCTTGGGTACCCCGGTCGGCAATACGCCCGCGTGCGGCTTGCCGCAACCGGTGCAGCGGCCGCTGTAGATGCGGTATTCATCGACCTGCGAGCGCATCGGCGGAACCTCGAAGACCTGATGGCGCTGCGGCAAACCCGTCAACTCGACCTGTCCACCACATTCACAAACCGCCTGGGGTCTGCAGTGCACAAGCCGGTCCACCTCGGCTTCGTCGAGCATGGCCCGGCTGTGGCCCTTGTGTCCGGGCTGCGCGCCACGCTTGCGATCGCTGGCACGGCGTTGCGCTCGGTTGAGCTTGCCGGGGCCGTTCGAAGACGGTGGCTTGGAGGAGTTGCTGGAATCCAGATTGACGCGCTCTTCGAGCAGCTTCACGCGTTCGATCAACTGTGCGATGACGGCGTGGCACTCGGGTACCGTTTGCGGAAGCTGCGCCACCCCAGCTTCGGCTGGGTCCACCAGCAACGCGCTCGTCGGCTTGACCTGCACCGGCAAAGTATCGCAATCAAATCAGCAACTTGCAAAGAGTATTTCAAGTCGCTCGGCGGACTCGACTGGCGTGAGCTGGCCGATGATGTGCAGTACCCCCTGAACACGTACAACGCGGCCGAGCAAGCGCTGCGCAGCCTCGTGCTCAAGCGCAAGATCTCCGGGCCTACGCGCTCACTGCGCGGCGACCAGTTCCTGGCCCGCGGCTTCACGGTTCATGAAACCTGCCTGCGACAGGGCGTGGACCTGTGGGACTTCATGCACGAGGCCGTGCATGCGTTCATCGCCAAGACCGCGCCGCCGAGCTTGATGCCACGCACCGCATCGGTGGCCGTCGCACCGACGGGTTGACCGCCAGCGGCGTGCCACCAACGGCGCGCGACCACTGACGCATGACCCCTACAGTCGCGCCGTCGCGGCATACCCCGTGAACATGTACGCTGAGCACCTGGAGCAGTCTGCTCCGGGAGTGCTCATGTCGACCATTGCCAAGTCGTCGTCGCGAGCGACGCAACTGACGCTGCTGTTCCATCCACCCCGGCCACGGCTCTCCTGGGAGGCGGTGCCGATGGAGCGCAGAACTCAGATCGAGCACGCTATCATCCAACGTTGCAAGCTGGCTGGTAGAAAAATGATGAAACTGGTTTATGTGCTCATTCAGGCGGCAGCGCTGGCAATCCCGCTGCAGGTTGTTGCCCAGGAACTGACAGCGAACTTCGAATCCACCGCCACTTGGCGGTGCGTCGAAGACAACGCCAAGAAGCAGTCGCAGATCGCCGTCGGCCCTTACGGCACCGACGGGTCTCGGGGCGTCAGAGTTGCGTACCGTGGGTTCGAGCGAGGAAGCGAACGGGTGCATTTCCAATGCGATCTGGCCAATCCGGCACCCGAATACACCTTGGAGTACAGCGTCCGTTTCGACCGCGACTTCCAGTTCGTCAAGGGCGGCAAGCTTCCGGGCCTGGGGCCTGAGCAGCCAATGACCGGCGGTCACGGGCGAAAGGCCGACCGCTGGAGCGTGAGGCCGATGTTTCTGACACGCGGCGGCTTGGACGCCTACGTCTACCACCAAGATCAGCCCAAGAGCACGGGTGATCCGATCCTGGCCAAGGGTTTTTTCTTTCAGAAGGATCGCTACTACCACATCACCATCCACGTCAAGGTCAATTCTTCCCCAGACAAGCGGGACGGAACGGTAAGGCTCTACGTCGACAATCAGCCCGTCGCCGAACGGAGCGATCTGCGCTATCGAGCGGTCAGCGGCAATTCTGCGCTTGTTGCCAAGTTCATCTTCTCGACTTTCCATGGTGGCCAAAGCCCGGAATGGGCGCCGCGCGATCAAGCCGGCAAGTTCACCACTGTATACGCCGACTTCGACAACTTCGTCGCGTATCCAGGTGCGCCGCGCTTGGGCAAATAGCTCCACCTTTCAGCCTCTCTTGAGTTCCGAGTGGGTAGTCTTGGGTCATGTTGAGCACCGAATCGGGGAGCTGGGATGACGGCCAAGCTGTTTGAAGCGGCGTTGGGTATCGCCGCACCGTGGTCGGTGGACGCGGTGGAGTTTGACGAGGCGGCCAAGGTGCTGACGGTGTTGGTGGACTTCAAGCCCGGTACGCGCTTCGAGATTGCCGGGCATGAAGGCGAGCATGCGGTGCACGACACGGTGCCCAAGACCTATCGGCACTTGAACTTCTTCCAGCATGAGTGCCACCTGCAGGTGCGCACGCCGCGCGTGAAGCTGCCCAACGGTTCGGTGCGCCTGGTCGAGCCTGACTTCGCCGGGCGGCTGTCGGGCTTCACGCTGCTGTTCGAGGCGCTGATCCTGATGCTGGCCCAGCAGATGCCGTTCGCGGCGGTGGCGCGCATCGTGGGCGAATCGGCTTACCGCGTTCTGGCGGTGTGCGAGCGCTACGTGCATATCGCGCTGGGCTTGACCGACTTCAGCCAGGTCAAGGCCTTGGCCATCGACGAGACCTCGCGTGCCCGAGGCCACGACTACATCACCCTGGCTGCCGATGCGCTCGAGCGCCGGGTGCTGTTCGTCACCGAGGGGCGCGACGCCAACACGATCAAGGAGTTGGTGGCCCATCTCGATGACCATGGCTGCCCGCCCGAGCAGATCGACTCGGTGAGCATCGACATGTCGCCGGCCTTCATCAAGGGCGTGAGCACGCAACTGCCCAACGCGCGCATCACCTTCGACAAGTTCCACGTCGTCTGGCATGCCAGCACGGCGGTGGACAAGATGCGCCGCATCGAGCAGCGCACCGACAAGTCGCTCAAAGGCATGCGCTGGTCGCTGCTCAAGGATCGCTGCAGCTTGAAGCCCGAGGCCGCGGCCGACCTGGACGCCTTGATCGCCAAGATGACCACCGTGCGCACCGCCCGGGCCTGGCTCTACAAGGAGCGATTGCGCGAAATCCTGGAGCGCAAACAGATCAATGTCGTGCGCGCCATGCTCGAACATTGGTGCACCTGCGTGATGCGCTCCAAGGTCGAGCCCATGAAAGACGTAGCGGCGCTCGTGGCCGTCACATCGAGGGCATCGTGGCCTGGGCTCAGACGCGCCAGACCAACGGCTTCCTGGAGGCCATCAACGGCCTGTTCCAGGCCGCCAAGCGCCGCGCTCGTGGCTTCGCGCGCCTGTCCACCATCAAGACGGCCATCTTCTTGATCGCCGGCAAGCTCGACTTCAACGCGATCAACCCTCATGCCCGGTAACCCACTCGAAATTCAACAGAGCCACCTTTCACTTCGGCCCGATCCGTTCGACGCGCGCTGCGGCGCGCCGTCACCACTGAGACGCTTGAGCACCAATGAAATCCACCGCGCAAGGCATTGACGCGTTCCTCGAGGACATCGCGCCCTTTTTCTACCAACGCCGCATCACTTACGTCGATGTGGGGGCGTTCAACGGGACGACTTTCGAGCGCCTCCTGGAGTCCGGCCTGCAGGTCCGCGAAGCCCATCTGGTCGAGCCCAACTCGCGCGCATTGAACCGCGCCAAAGCCCATGCGGCGAAGTTCACCGGCAATTCGGTCGACTACCACAACATGGCGATGGGGGCTCGCGCAGGGCGAGTTCGGATGCACGCTGCAAAAACGATGACACGGGTCATTTCGGAGGTCGATGGCGATGCGGTTGCGCCCACGGACGATTCGGGTCTCTTCGACGTCGAGTGCAGCACCCTCGATCTGCTGTCCGAGTCCTTCTCCGAAGGACGCGTCTCGATCCTGAAGATCGATGTCGAAGGCTTTGAACTCCAGGTTCTGGAGGGTGCGAGAACGCTGCTCGCCGAGCAGCGGGCAGACTGCATCTACATCGAGGCAGGACTTTCCCGCGAGGGGCGGCAGCAGTGCTACTACCGCGACATCGAGGACGCCCTGCACCTGCACGGGTATCGGATCTTCAGAATCTACGAGCAACAGCATGAGTGGATGGAGGATTCGCCGCTGCTGAGACGCGTGAACGTCGCCTTCTTCAGCCAAAGATTCGCCGAAGGCAATCCCTATCGTCTGACCCGTGAGCTGGTTCAGACCCGCAGCGAACTCGAACAGCTGAAGGGCAAGTCGGCCGAAGAAGCGGCCGCACTGCGTGTGCAGCTGGGCGCGGAAGCGGCCCGGGCGGAACAGCTCGCAGCCGACGTTGCGGCGCTGGACCAGATGAAGAGCAATGCGGTGAACGAGGTGACGGCGCTCGAGCGTCAGATCACGTCGCTTCGCGGCGAGCTCGTACAGCTGAAGGAGAAGTCGGCTGAAGAAGCGGCCGTACTGCGTGCGCAGCTGGGCGCGGAAGCGGCCCGGGCGGAGCAGCTCGCAACCGACGTTGCGGCGCTGGACGAGATGAAGAGCAATGCGGTGAACGAGGTGACGGCGCTCGAGCGTCAGATCACGTC
>CAYUPF010000029.1:0-14587 GCA_964446545.1 uncultured Rubrivivax sp. | reverse complement strand
GCTTCGCGGCGAGCTCGTACAGCTGAAGGAGAAGTCGGCCGAAGAAGCGGCCGTACTGCGTGCGCAGCTGGGCGCGGAAGCGGCCCGGGCGGAGGAGTTGCTCGCGCAAACCACAGCCGCGGGGGCGGCCGCGAAGGAAGCCGCCAAGGAAGCCGTCATGGATCAGGGACGCCTGCGGGGCGAATTGCGTTCGCTCGCGAGCCAGCTGGCTCAGGTCACGCAGGAGCGGCAAGCCTTCCAAGCGGCGGTAGCCGCGAAGTCGGAAGACCTCCGTCGCTACAAAGCGACCGCCGGGAAGGTTTTCGATCTGGCGCGTGATCAGGTTCGGCGCGAAGAGGCAGCACTGAAGCAGGCGGCCAAAGTGCGAACCGAACTTGAAACACTGCGCAACCGGCGGGCTTTTCGCGCGGGCAAGGCCGTCTACAACGGGGTGCGGTCGCCCAGCAAGTGGTTGGGCTTGCCCGTCGCCGTGTGGCGCGCTGTCCACGAGGAGACACACACTCCGCCAGGGAGATCGATTCCTCCTGCGGAGGTGCCGCTTACGATGCTGGCCGACAAGGAGACTCTCACGTTGCCCTTGTCTCGGGTGCCGCGGTTCGCCATTCTCGAGGCTGGAGGCGGAGCGCACACGATCTACGGCCGCACCTGTTCGAGCAAGGGCGGGCTCGCGTCGACCATCCAGCTCGAAATCAGTGCAGCCGGCACGTCTGGGGACGATCTGCTTCACGTCACCGCCATCGGTGGGTCACCTCTGGCGCCTGCGTCGCGGCAAGTTCAGACGCTGAGGACTTCATTGCGCCTGGCTGCCGACCGAGATACACCGCTGATCGAGTTCGCCGAATCCCGCGCGCGGGTGCGCATCGCTATCGCGCGTGCGCACGGCGACTTCGTGGTTCTGATCCTTAGTCGCAACGAACCCCTCGCCTTCGAGACGCGGCATGGCGACCCCGTGATACTCGGCGCAGCTGCGCCGGAAACACCCAACGACGGCGACGTTCCCGGTGGCGGAGGCGGTCGTGCGCGCGACCCTGTGATACCCGTGGCGGCTACGTCGGAGACGCCGAACGACGCAGACGTTGCTGCTGGTGAAGCCGGTCGTGCACGCGTGAAGGATCTAGGGGCTAAGCGTTGGGGCTACTCGCGCGACGCATTGACCGAACTCGAACAACTGCGGGACGACGCGGGTGCGAGTGGAGCGGACCGTGAATGGGCCGCTTGGTACATCGCTCAATGGCATTACTTCAACGACGACCATCGCGCGGTCGTGACGAATGTCGAAGTGGCCGAGCGCTTCGCGGACAAGGCTCAGCACCGCCTGCGACTGGCGAAGGCCCAAAGCCTGATCGCCTCCGGACGGGCCGACCTTGCGGCCGCGGTCATCGCTCCGCGCCTCAAGTCGCGGACGAAACCGGACTATGCGTTGCTCGAGTCGACGGTGCTGCGGCTGCAGGCGCTGCGTGAGGGAAAGTCCCCGCGCGAGGCCGAGGAGCTGCAGTTGCGCGCGCTTAACAACCTTCTGGGGGCGGCGGGCCTGTCGCCACTCGAACTGCGCGACGCGAAGCAGCCCCTAAGCTTGGCGAATCTGCGCGGACGTCCCGTGTCGGGTCCGGCCGAGCAGAATTTGAGGGTGTCGGTGGTCATGGCGACGTTCAACTCCGCAGCCTCGATCGGCTGGGTGCTTGCCAGCTTGCTCGACCAAACTTGGCGCAATCTTGAAATCATCGTCGTCGATGACCTCAGTACCGACGACACCGTGGAGATTGTTTCCACGATCGCTGCCGGCGACCCACGGGTTCGCTTGCTGCGGAACCGGGAGAATGTCGGCGCTTATCGTTCGCGCAATGCAGGAGCGCGAGAGGCGAGCGGCGACTTGATCACGGTCCACGACAGCGATGACTGGTCGCATCCTCAGAAGATCGAGTACCAGGTTGGGGCACTGCTGGCTCACCCGCAGGCCGTGGCAACCATCAGTCACTGGGTTCGTGTCGGCGAGCAACTTGAGGTCATTGGACCCTGGATGCCGAAAGGAACTCTCTATGACGTGAATTTCTCGTCGCTGATGTTCCGGCGCGAACTGTTCGCCGCGATCGGATACTGGGATGACGTCCTGATCAGCGCGGATGCGGAGTTTCATGCGCGAATCCAGACCATCTATGGCAAGGATGCGATCATCAAGCTTCCGCAGGCGCAACTGCTGGCGTTCTCGCTGACGCGCCCCGACTCGCTGACCCGTTCGAAAGCCACGCATGTCAGCACCCTGTTCTACGGTCTTCGTCGCAACTATCGCGAAGCGTACAGGCGATGGCACGCCGAGTTGCGCCTTGACCAGTTGCCTTTCGACTCATCGCCGAATCGGCGGCCATTCGTGGTGCCTGTGGGAAACCGTACGGAGCGCAAGCCGCACCATCGGTACGACATCGTGGTGATCTCGGATTTCGCGATGCGCGGCGGTGCGTTCGTGTCAACATTGAACTATGTGCTGGCCGCGGCGTCGAGTGGACTAAAGGTTGCCATATTCCACTGGCGAAGATACTCGCTGTCTGCCGCCACGCCTATGCAGCCCAGTTTGCTCGACGCCGCCCTGGCGCACGGCATCGACATCCTGAGCCCCACCGACGTCGTGTCCTGCGACGTCGTGCTCTTTGGTTATCCGGCGATCCTGGCGCATCAGGTCGAGCCTTTTCCGAAGATCCAGACCGAGCACGTCCTGGTGGTTATCAACCAGTTCGCGAACCGCCTCCTCACTGGAGAAGACCCCCAGTACGACCCCGTCGACGTGCGCCAGCGCCTGCGCTCATTGTTCGGCATGGAGGGCATCTGGATTCCCATCTCCGCGTGGGTGAAGCGGCTGATGGCGGCGGACCCGCGTTATCCGACACCTTACGAGCGACCCTGGAACCCGATGATCGATGTGGATGCCTGGTGCCAGCGTCCACCCCAGTGGAGAGGCGCTGAGCGGAAGCGCCCCGTGGTGGGGCGCCATGGAAGGGACAGCTACACGAAGTGGCCGTCGACGAAGGAGGCGCTCGCCCAGGCGTATGGTGTCGGGCAGGCTTGGGACGTCCGCTTTCTCGGAGGCGCCGCCCACGCAATCCGGATGCTGGGCACGCAGCCGGAGAACTGGCAGGTCGTCGAATTCGACGGCATGGTTGCGCAGGAGTTTCTCGACGATCTCGACTTCTACATTCACTATCCCCACGAGCAGTGCATGGAGGCGTTTGGCCGCGCCGTCATGGAAGCCATGGCACGCGGGATTCCGGTCATCCTCCCGCCACAGTTCAAGGAAACCTTCGCCGATGCGGCAATCTACGCGCAACCGTCGGAAGTGGCCGAGGTCATCGCTGCGTTGTGGGTCTCGCAGACGAAGTACATGGAGATGGCCAGCGTGGCGCGCGAGTTCGTGCTGCGGAACTGTGACCTCAAACAGTTCGGCCGGAGATTGGCCCTCGTGACTGGCATGTCGTCGCCGGAGGAAGAGCGAAATGTGCCTTCCCAGTCTCAGGCAACGAGAGGAACGCCTCTCGCGACAACCACGATCGAGTGACATGAACCCCAGCATCAACCTACATACCTCGGCTCCCGCTGTCGCTTCTCGCTCGTCCAAGGACCCTTACTGGGAGAAGCGCAAGGATTCGATCTATCTTTACGCTGCGCAAGCAATTTGTCGGAAGTACTGCCCGAAGCCCCTTTCCGTGATCGACGTGGGCTCCAACAGGACGCCGACGCTCGAGTGGCACAGAGCATCCGCGATTCGTCTCATCTCGGTCGATCTGCGCCGGCCTTACGAGGCAGCTGGCGTCGAGTCCATCACGTCGGACTTCTTGGCATATGACCCAGGCGTGCCATTCGACTTGGTGACATGCTTCCAGGTCTTGGAGCACATTCCCGACCCGACTCCGTTTGCGAGGAAGCTTCTTGAAGCCGGTCGGACTTGCATAGTTTCTGTGCCCTTCAAGTGGGAAAATGGAAAGTGCAAGTACCACATCCACGACCCCGTGGATGCCGAGAAGATGCTTGGGTGGTTCGGGCGAAAGCCAAAGTACCAGTACATAGCGACCGAACTGAACAAAACCAAGAGGCTAGTTCAGGTCTACTGATCGGTGTTGAGTATGTGGCTTTCGAAGTAGCCATGCAGGAGGATGAGATGTCAATGCCGGATTCCCTACAAAAATCATGCTCGAACATCGAAGTGGTTGCACACCAGTGGCACGATCTCAAATACATGGGGTTGGACCAGGCGCGGCTCCTGCGCGACTTGATCTGGAAACATGGGATTGAGAGTGTGCTCGAACTCGGCTTCTTTCATGGCAAGAGCACGGCCTTCATGGCAGCGATCCTGGAGGAGCGCGGTTCAGGTCACATCGTGACCATGGACCATGAGCGCGCGAAACGGCGCGCGCCCTCGATCGACGAGGTGTTGGGCCAACTGGGCCTGCGCCATCGAGTAACACCGGTCTATGCTCAGCGATCGTTCACTTGGGAACTGAGGCGGCTGATCGAGCAGAAGCCAAGTCCTCGTTTCGACTTTTGCTATATCGACGGGGCCCACACCTGGGACGGAACGGGCTTTTCGTTCTTCTTGGTGGACCTCTTGCTGAAACCTGGCGGATGGGTCCTGTTTGACGACTTGAACTGGACGATCTCAAACTCGCCGGCCGCTATGAAGAACAAAAAACTCTTCGCCGACTATCCGGAGGAGGAACGCAAGGTGCAGCAGGTCCGAAAAGTCTGGGAACTGCTGGTTCCCGCCAGAGGATATGTGAATGCGAGCGTGCTGGGCCCCAATTGGGGACTTGCCCAGAAGCCCCTGCAGTAGGGTTCTGGTGGTGTGCGCCCACCAACCCAACCAGCCCGCTCAAGGAGCGACTTTGCACCCCTACGCAAACTTGGACGACAAGTCCTTCTGGGCCAAAGCGGTGACGCAGCGTAACATGTTCGACATCGCCGAACCGGCCGAAGGCTGGCCCTCGTGACTGGCATGTCGTCGCCGGAGGAAGAGCGGAATGCGCCCTCCCAGGTTTCGGCAACGAAAGAAAGTCTTCTCGCAACGACCACCGCGTTTGAGTGACACATGAACTCCAGCATCAACCCGCACACCGCAGCTCCGGGCGCCGCTCGCCCCTCCAAGGACGCCTACTGGGAGAAGCGCAAGTACTCGATCTATCTCTACGCTGCGCAAGCAATTTGTCGGAAGTACTGCCCGAAGCCCCTTTCCGCGATCGACGTGGGCTCCAACATGACGCCGACGCTCGAATGGCACAGAGCATCCGCGATTCGTCTCGTCTCGGTCGACCTGCGCCGGCCTTACGAGGCAGCTGGCGTCGAGTCCATTACGTCGGACTTCTTTGCATACGACCCGGGCGTGCCATTCGACTTGGTGACATGCTTCCAGGTCTTGGAGCACATTCCCGACCCGACTCCGTTTGCGAGGAAGCTTCTTGAAGCCGGTCGGACTTGCATAGTTTCTGTGCCCTACAAGTGGGAAAAGGGAAGGTGCAAGGGCCACGTCCACGATCCAGTGGATGCCGAGAAGATGCTCGGGTGGTTTGGTCGAAAGCCAAAGTACCAGTACATAGCGACCGAACTGAACAAAATCAAGAGGCTGATTCAGGTCTACTGATCGGTGATGGGTATGTGGTTTTCGAAGTTGCCATGCAGGAGTGTTGTCTCCCGCGCTATCTCCCCGCGGCGCAATCGCGGAGTTTTGTGAGGTGGGCAAGCGATCGCCCGCATTGGTCCCGCCGGGTGACGCAATGCGGAGACGGTGACGCAAAGGGACAGAGGCGACAGGAGGGGCGCCGCCAACGACTTCACGGCTGCACCTTCGCGGGAGGCGGGTTGGGAGCTTGGGACGGAGCTGGCTCAGGAGATGGCCAAAGGGGAGGGCCGGCAGGGGCAATCATGTAGGGGTAGACCGGCTTTGTCGCAGGCGAGAGCTGCGGCTCGAGCAAGGGCAGGATGGTCTTGAACGCTTCGGTGTAGTGGCGCGCATCACTGCCGTCGTTGACGACGTACGGCGTGATCAACACGATCAGTTCGGTGCGCGCCGTCTTGTCGGTGTCCACGCGGAACAGCTGGCCGATGAGCGGGATGCGCATCAACCATGGCACCCCCTTGTCGCCGGTGCTCCGGTCGTCGGAGATCAGTCCGCCGAGCAACACCGTACTGCCGTGTTCCAGCGTCAGCTTGGTGTCGACGTTGCGCGTCAGGAAGGTTGGCGAATTGTTGACGCCGGTCGAAGTCTCCTGCGCCGCACTCACTTCCTGCTTGACATCGAGGTCGATGCGGTCACCGGAGAAGATCGATGGCTTGACATTGAGGATCACGCCGGTGTTGCGGTATTGAATCGTCTGCAGCACACCGGCGCCGGTGTCGGTGGTGCTGTCCAGCGACGACTGCTGACTGGTGACGATGGGGACTTCCTGCCCCACCTGGATGCGCGCCGTCTCGCCGTTGCGAGCGACCACGCGCGGGCTCGACAGGATCGTGGCGCGATTCGAGGTCGCAAGCGCATTCAGCACCAGGCGCACGTCGCCGGCGCTGGCCAGCCGCGTGAGGGTCAGGCCCGCGGTTCCAAGCCCCAGGCCACCGAGCGTACCGATCGTCGTCGACGAACTCGCCCCGGATTCCCTGATCAGCCATTCGACCCCAAAGGTGAAATCGTCGGTCAGCCGCACCTCGGCCACCGTGACTTCGATCAGCGCGGACTTCGAGGGCTGGTCGAGCGTGTTCAGCAGCGTGATCAGCTGCGAGTAGTTTTCCGCATTGGTGTTGAAGATCAGCGTATTGGTGTTGCTGTCGACCACCAGCCTGCCGCCACCCACGGGCGCGGCCGGCGCAGCCCTGGGCGCGGCGCCGGCGGCTGCCGGCACCGCTGCAGGTGCCGCCGCAGGTGCCGCACCGGCGCCGGCGCCGCCTTGCATCACCTGGCCGAGTGTGCGCGCCAGGCTTTCGGCGCTGACGTTGCGCGGCGTATAGGTGAAGAAGTTCTTGCCCGCCGTCTGCTTGTTGGGCTGGTCGAGCCTGTCCACCCAGTTCTTGATGTGCCGCAACACCTCATCGCTGACCGAGAACACCAGCAACGAGTTGGTCGCCGGCACCGGCAGCAGCATGATCGGGTAGCGCACGCCGCCCGACTGCAGTGGCTGGTTGGGTGGCGGCATCGTGTAGCCTTCGGCCGCCAGCACCTGATGGAGCGTCGCGGCCAGTTCCGGCGCCGACCAGTACACCGGGTTGATGCGCAGGCTGGAGCGACCGCGCATCACCGGCTGATCGAGAATGCGGATGGTTTCGTAGGCCGCGACGACGTTGTCGGTCGTGCCGCTGATCAACAGCGCGTTGCGCGTCGGATCCTCGGTCACGGTCACGCGAGTGCCCATGATGGTCTTCAGCCATCCCGCCACCTCGGTATTGCGCACGGCCTCCAGGTCCACCAGCTGGAACACCGGCCGCATCCGCTCGGGCGTTTCGGGCTGGGCGGCGCCGCGGCGCAGTTCGGGCAGGGCGCCCGATTGCGCCCCATCGGGGACCACGCGCACCATGGCACCGAAGTCCAACGCCACGAAGCCGAAGCTCCTGAGCAGCAACTGCAAGGCGCTTTCGACCTGTGCGGCGGTCTGGCCGGGTGGCGTGCGAAACGACACCAGGTCGCGCCGCTCGGCCACCTTCGGGTCGAACTGCACCGTCCTGCCCAGCATGTCGGCATAGACCACTTGCACCAGCGTGGTCAGCGGCACCTGGTTGAAGTTCAGGTGGAAGCCGCCCGGGCGCTCCGGCATCGACGGTGGTATGGCAGGCACGGCAGCCGCCTTGCCGCGCGCCGGTGGATCGGTAGCTGGCGGTGCCGGCATTCTTTCGAACTCGGTCTGCTGAACGCCCGCATCGGGGGCGCCCGGGGTGCCCGGGCCTGTGCTGCGCGTCGGCGCGGCCAGCGGCGGCGGCACCGTGACCGGCTGCATGCCCGAGCAGCCGGCAATGGCGGCCAGGATAGCGATGGAGGACAGGAGGCGAACGGACATCAGCGGGGCGATCGTACAGGCTCAACCTCGAAGTATCGCCGCAGCGATCCGCGATATTCCTGGTCCGCAACACAGCGGATGCGTGACTTCATCGCTTGCCATGCGGCGTGGGTGCCGACAACCCGGGCGTGATCGGCAACCAGCCCGACGTCGGCGCCAAGGCGCCGTCGGCCGGTGAGCCGACGCCCGAGCGGGCGCGAAGCGCCCGCACGCGTGCACGGTCCGGCTCGATCTGTTCGATGCGCGAGCCATCGGGCAGCTTGTCGCCGAGCTTCAGCTGCTGCGACGGCAATGCCTGTTGCTCGAAGCTGACGATCACGAACCGCTTTCCGCCCTGTTCGTAAAAACCGGTCAACGCCCATTTGGGCGGCGGCGCATCGCCACCGCCGGCGTCGGACGCGGGGCGCGGCGCCAGCGGGCCCCACAGCGTCGACTGCGACAGCTTCGCCAGTGCCGGCGCCGGATCGACCGGCACGGGTGGCGCTGCCAGGGTGGGCAGGCGCGCGTCCTGGCGTGTGGCTGCCACCAGCGCCATCTCGTCCGACGCAGGCTGCCATAGCGTCGACCCGGCCAGCACCACGGCCACCAGCACGAGCGCCCAGAGACGCCACAGTCCACGCACGCTCACGAAGCCTCCCGTGCGCCGAGCACAAACAGCGCCTCCAGTTCGAGTTCCACCACCCGCTGGCGGTCGTTGTCCACGGCCATGCGCGACACCCAGATCCAGCGCCGGCTGGCCGGCAGTCTGGCCAGGAACTGGTGCAGCGCCTCGGCTTTGAACTCGAAGCTCAGGCGCGCGCGCGCGATACGCATGTCGGCCGGCAGATCCGACTTGCGGCCGTTCGCGGACGGCGACACGTTGCGTGCCGGCAGCACCGTCACCACCAGTTCACGCGGCTGCACGCCGACGGCGGCAAGCTGTTCGCGCAACCAGTCCTGCAGCATGGCCTGCATGCGGCCTTCGCTTTCCTCACGCCAGGCCAATGAACGATGATCGGCCAGGTGCGCTTCGGCCTGTTCGCGCAATGCCGGCCAGCGCTGTTCGGCACCCACCGAGCGCAGCCGAGCCACCTCTTCGCCCAAACGAAGCCGCTCCTTGCGCGCCGCGTCGAGCGCGTCGGACAACTCCAGCAGCCCCAGCAGCCACAGCAATGCCAGCACGGCCGCCAGCCCGGCGCGCAAGCGTGGATTGCCGCGCAATTCATCGAGCCAACGGCTCATCGGGCCATCCCCGACGCTGCCGGGCTGGGCAACGGTGCCGCCACACCGGGCGCTTGCGCCGTCGCCGCCGCCGGCGGCCCGTTGCCGCGGATCTCGGCGGACAGCGCCACCGTGCCCGGCGTCGCGTCCTGGGTGTCCTCGCGCACGTCCTGCAGCCAACCACCGCCTTCCAGCGCGCGCACGTAGGTGATGCGCGGCGTGCCGGCCGGCACGGCCAGCACCAGCCGCAGCCGGCGGCCGTCCATTTCCAGCTTGCGGATCCGGCTGCCGTCACCGGGCAGCAGCGTCGCCACGTGACCGAGCAGCGTCAATGCATCGGGGTGGCTCACCGCGGCGAGAAGCGTGTCGAGGCTGGCCATGGCCGCCAGTGCCTGGCTGCGCGCCGTCAACACCGGCTGCGTCTGCGCCGTCAACCGCGCCTTCTCGGATTCAAGGGCATCGACCTGCTGCGCCATGGCCCAGTTCGCCTGCAGCAGCCACAGCGTGGGCAGAAGCAGCACGGCCAGCAGCGTCGCCGCCACCGCATGCACCCGCAACCGCGCACGCTCCATCATCGCGCTCAGGGTCAGCACCGGGGCCCAGGGCTCGTCGAGCCAGGCTGGACCGGCGCCGGCGTCGCAAGCGGGGGGCTGCTGCAGCTGCGCGGCGGCTGGCACACCCGCACTTCGCTGGAAGTTCAACCACGCGGCGGCATCCGGTACGTCGGGCCACCAGCGGCTGGCCACCAACTGCCGGCTGCGCCAGAGCTGAGCTTCGACCCCGATGCTGCAGGCCTGCAGCACGACGCCGTCGTCGTGTGCCGGCAGCAGCAGCGTTTCCGGCAGCGTACGTGCCGGCCGGGTCGGCAGGCCGGCCGCCTGCGCGCGCTGCGCGAAGGCGCGTTGGTCCCAGGCGAAGGCCATCACGCCGTCGCGCCCGTGGACCACCGCGTAGCCGCTGTCCTCGAACGGCGACCAGGCCAGCAACTGCAAGCGCACGTAGGCGCGGCGCTCGGCGGCCGGCACGGCGTCATGGGGCACCCAACGGAAACGGCACAGCGCGCGCGCCAGGCATTGCGAGTCGCCGCGGCCCTCGCCGGCGCGCACCCCTTCGGGCAGATGCAGCGGCCTACGGCGTGGCGGCCGACGCGGCCGTCGCGGCGGGCGCAGCAACTGCAAGAAGCGGGGGATCGGGCTGGTCATCGTGGTGCGTGGGCCGACGTACCTGCCGCGTCTCGAGGATGAGCCAGGGCAGCGTGCGCGCATCCGGTGCGAGCGTCACAGTGTATTCGACCGCCCTCGCATCCTCGGGGCGCCACAGGCGCAGCCGGTAGAACACGCCAGGGTAGAAGGCCACCGGATCGTCGGGCAGCCGGATGCCGGTGAGCTGCAGCAGCGCGGGCGCCGAGCTGACGTGAAAACCCTGTTCGCGCAGCTCGAGCAGCGCGCGCACCGCCTGCGGCGTGGCGCCGGGCAGCGCCGCCAGCACCGCGGGCGGCGCGGTGTTCGGGTTCAGCCAGCCATCGCGCACGGCGGTGAAATGATCGCTCGCGCGCTCCCACAGTGCCGGGTGCTCGCGCCAGCCCAGCACCAGGCTCAGTTCATAGGGCGAGATCGGCCAGTCGTTGCGCGGTGGCGGCAGGCCGGCCGCGGCGTAGGCGTCGGCTTCGGCGCCGTTGAGGCGGTGCAGGCTGTCGGCATCGCTGTAGTCGGCCAGCTTGTCGAGCAGCGGCGCGGCGTCGCGCTCGGGCACGCCCTGCGCGACCAGGAAGCGCGTCATCACCCCAGGGTCATAGTTCATGACGCTGATCAGCCCGCGCATGTCCTGGACACTCGCCCACACGCCCGAGGGCAGTCGATAGGGGCGACCGTCCACGCGCAGCAGCGGCGTGCCGGCGAAGCCCAGCGGTGTGAGGGGCCGCGTCGCCATCAGGTACAGCATCTCGTCGCGCCCGCCGGCCAGGTCGGCCTGGGCCTGCACCCAGCGGCCCCATTGCAGCGAGGTGTCGCGGAAGTTGGTCACGCGCGCGTCGAGCCGCGCCGCCACCAGCGCCAACAGCACCATCGCCACCATCACCGTGATCAGCACATAGCCCCGAGCCGGGCGCGGTTGCGCGCAGCTCATGGCCGGCGCTCCGGCTCGTCGCTCTGCAGATCCTGCTGGCGCAGCATCGGGCCCTGGGTCGTGGTCACCGGCACCAGCACCGCTGCGGCCGGCGGCCCGCGCAAGCGCACGGCCGCCGGCAGCGGCTCGGCCCGTGTGGCGTCGGGTGGTGGCCAGAGCTCATGCCAGTGGCCGCCGGCGTCGAGGTAGTCGAAGCGGCCCTCCGCACCCGCCCAGCGCCAAAGCTCCAGCGGTAGCTCGCTGCCCGGGCGCCGGGCGACCAGGCGCTGCCCGTCGCCGCTGCGCTCGAGCTCGAGCGTCATCAGCTCCGGGCCGAGCGAGCCCGGCCAGGGCGGCATCGTCGTGTAGCTGCTCAGGCTCGTGCTGCGGCCGCTGAAACGGACCGGGTCGCCCTGGGGCCCGGTCATCGTGCCGGCCAGCGCCTGCTCGACCCAGGCGCGGCGCAGCAGGTCGTCGTTGGACAAGCTGCGCGTGCGCGCGAGCTGGCCTTCGAGCTGGGCCACCGTGGCCAGCGCCTGCCACAGCAGGCTGCTCACCAGCGCCACCAGCGCCAGCGTGACCAGCATCTCCACCAGCGTGAAGCCGCGCGCCTTCATTGTTCCGGCAGCAGCTCGGTCAGCGGGTCGCGTTCGACCCCCAGGCGCTTCAGCGTGAAGCGCGTCTCGCCGGCGTCGGCGGCCGATACCGTCACCTCCAGCTCGTACAGCACCAGCCGGAACGGCGAGAAGCTGCCGCCGGGAAACGGTGCGCCGGGCGTCAGCGGCGTGAGCGCGCGGGCCTGCCAGCGCACGCGCGTGCCGGGTTCGGGCTCGGCATCGCCACTGGCCTCGGTCAGCGGGTTGCGCGTCTGCAGCCAGGCGGTGGCCAGCTGCATCGGGCGCTGGGCGCGGTCGCGCTGGCGCAGGCGCGAGGCCGCGTCGAGGTTGGTGTTGATCCACGCGAACAGCGTGCTGCCCACCAGCGCAAACAGCACCAGCGCGACGACGGCCTCGAGCATGCCGAAGCCGGCCTGCGCGCGCGCCGGCCTCATGGCGCCGCCGCGGGCTTGAATGGCCCGTCCGCCGAGCGCGCATCGCGCACCGCGCCCGCCGGTGGCTCGACCAGCCAGTCGGCCAGTACCGCATTGCCGGCACGGATGCGCACGCGGCTGCCGGCGGTCATGCCATTGGCCTCGTAGACCAGCGGTGCGGCCAGCTCGAGCCGCCAGCCGCTCGGCAGCGGCAGCGGCTGTTCGGCACCGAGCTTGACGCGCTTGGCGCTGGCAAAGGCGCGCATCGGCTGCGCTTCGAGTTCGGCACGCGCGCCGTCGACGCCGGCACGCAGGCGAGCGCTCTCCACCCATTGCCACATGCGCGGCGCCACCAGGCCGGTGAGCAGCGCCACCAGCGCCAGCACCAGCAGCAGCTCGAGCAGCGTGAAGCCGCCCGCGGCGCGGGCCTCAGCGCAGCGGCAGGAAGCCGATGTCGGCCGCATCGCCACTGCCGCCCGCACGCCCGTCGGCGCCGAACGAATAAAGCGCGAAGGGCTGGCTGTCGGCACCAGGCACGGCGTACTGGTAGGCATGGCCCCAGGGGTCGACCGGCAGCTTGCCATCCAGATAGGGGCCGCGCCACAGCGCGGCCTCGCGGGCATCGGCCGGCGGTGAGGACAGCAGCGACAGCGATTCCTCGGCGGTCGGAATGCGGCCGATGTCCAACTGCATCGTCATCACCGCCGAGCGCAGCATCTTCACCTGCGCGTCGGCGGCCTGCACCTTGGACGCATCCAGGCGCGCGAACAGGCGCGGCGCCACCAGGCCGGCCAGCAGGCCGATGATGACCAGCACCACCAGCATCTCTAGCAAGGTGAAGCCGCCGCGCGGCGCGCACGGCCTGGGGGCCAACCGGGGGAAACGCGAGGGTGCGTGCATGGCGAAACGACAGGGCTCGAAGAACGCGGACCGGAAATGCGAAGAGGGCGGGAAACCCGCCCTCTCCATTATGTCAGCGCGAGGCTGATTACTGATTGCCGACCATGCCGTCGAAGGACGCCTGGCCGGTCGTGAGGTTCTGGCGAACGATCGAACCGATCACGCTGCCAGGCGTGGTGCCGAAAACGATCTCGACGCCACGCAAGGTTCCGTCCGACGGGCAACCCAGGCCTCTGGACAGGCTGAGGCGCCTTCCCGACAGTGCCGGCACCGTGCCCGGGGTGCCGGCCACCGAGCCGACCGGCAACACACAATTCACCGTGTACGGCGCCGGGCTGCCCGAATTGTTGTTCAGGTGAACGGCGGTCCCATAGTTGGTGCCCGAGGTCGTGTTGGTCTCGGCGAACGCGGCCTTCAGCACCAGACCGTTGCGGACGAAGGTACCGGCAGTCACCGCGGCGGGGTCGGGCGCCACTCCTGGCCCAGGCGCAACGCCAGGGAACACGTCAGCGCTGAACACCTGAGCCGCGATCGGCAGCGGGTTGTTCGCCGCCACCCGGAAGCACAACGAACCCACGATCGATCCACCAGGTGCAGGCAGAGGGGTGGGCAGCAGGAAGGCGGCAGTGGTAGGCGTGCGCGGATTGGCGTCGATACCCCCCGTCGCACCGCAAGTCAAACCCAATTGCAGCGTGAGACCGTCCGGAATAATTGCCGGCAACAAGTCTGTGCCGGTCAAGGTGATTGCCGCACCGGCGCCGAGGAAGTCGCCCAGTTGCACAGGGTCTCCGGCGGGCGTCATAGCGCTACCCGTGCCCAAGGTGACCGTGCCGATCCTCGTCAGCGTCTCGGTAGTCAAGCCAGCTGGGAGGAACTTGCTGTAGGTGACCGGCGTCGAAGCCACGTCCACCGTGGTCGTGTTTGGTGACGTTGCGGCCAGTGCCACGCCGCTGCCGAACACGATGATCGTTCCCGAATCCTCCGCCAGCCGCGGCGATCCGGCCACTGCCGCGGCAGCGGTTTCATACAGCCGGTACCTGGCGTCGATCGGATTCTTGGGGTTCGGCACCAGACCACCGGTCACCGGACCAACCGGACCAACAACATTGAACAGGTTCAGGGTGACCTCGGCACCCTGAGCAATCGAGGTGGCAAGCGGAGCCGTGATCTGGAATATCACGTTCGTGCCACCGGCAGCCCCGCCGGCCGAGACGACGATGCTGTCCTTGTCAATCCCGTCCACGCTGAGGTCAGCGGCTTTGATCCCTCCGATGCCGATTGTCGCGTTGGTGAAGTCGTAGCGGATGAACCGGGTCTGCCCGGCACTCACACCGAA
>CAYUPF010000028.1:20771-29495 GCA_964446545.1 uncultured Rubrivivax sp. | reverse complement strand
CGTAGAAAAACTTGACTCAATCAATACGAATTCAGGTCAGTCAAGGAATCTAGCCGAACTCCGGCCCGGCGACGACGAAGAGCCGATCGCTGCCGGCCAGCGCCGGCGCGTCGCCCAGCGCCATGCGCACGAAGGGCCGTTGCGTGCGAAAGCCGCGCTGCTGCAATGCTTCGGCCAGCCCTGACCAGCGCAGCGGCAGGTCCAGGAACACCGGGCCGGTGAGCGCGTCCAGCGCGGCCGTCAACAGCTCCAGCGCGGCGCGCTCGTCGGCGGCCACCAGCGGACCGAGCTGCGTGGCACGCCGGCCTTCGCGGGTGAGGACGAAGCCGCTGCCGTCCTGCGACATCCAGGCCTGGGTGCCCGCCCGCGCCAGGAAGTCCTGCAACAGGAAGCGTCGCCCGACGCGGCTGGCTGCGGCGTCCAGCGCGGCAATGCGGTCCGGGTCAACGGCGCCAGCGGCACGCCGCCCCGTGGCCCCTGTCGCGACACCCTCCCAGCGCTGGAACTCGAAGCCCGGCACGAAGCCCAGCCGGCGATAGACCATCGCGCCGGCCGGCGTCGCGTCCAGCACCGGCGTCAGCCCGGCCCGGCGCAGCGCCTGCACGCCTTCGTTCAGCAGCTCGCTGGCCAGGCCGCGATGCCTGAAGGCCGGCGCCACCAGCACCATCGAGATCCAGCCCTGCCCTTGGCCATAGGGCAGCGCAGCACCGGTGGCGATCAGCGCGCCGTCCGCACTGCGCCGGCCGCGCACCTGGCCGTGGCCGATGAACACGGCCCAGTCCTCGGCGCTCTGGTTCCAACCGGCCACGTCGGACAGGGCCAGCGCATCGGCCACGTCGCCGGGGCCGAGGGTGTGCGCTGTCGGCGTGTCGTGGCTCACCGCGGCAGTGTGGCACAGCAGCCGTGCGCCCCAGGAAGGCGCCCTCAGACCGCAGCAGCCGATACGATCGCCGCTTCGCGTCATCGCTGCGGCCGCCGCCGCAGGCCGAAGCCATGGAACCTTCCGACGATCCGGCCGCCGCGGCGCCGGCACCCGCCGCCGTGCAGAGCAAGAGCTTCGCGCTGCTGCTGGTGGCCGTCTCGCTGGGCTTCGGCTGGATCCTGCTGCCCTTCTTCGGCGCGGTGTTGTGGGGCGTGATCATCGCCGTGCTGTTCACGCCGCTGCAGCGCCGGCTGGCCGCGCGCCTGGGCCGCCGTCCCACGCTGGCGACACTGCTGACCTTGCTGGTCATCGTCTTCCTCGTGCTGCCGCCGCTGCTGCTGGTCGTGGTCACGCTGGCGCGCGAAGGCGCGGCCGTCTTCCAGGCGATGCAGTCGGGCGAGTTGGACTTTGCGCGCATGTTCAGGCAGATCGTCGACGCGCTGCCGCCCTGGGTGCGCGATCTGATGGCGCGCTTCGGGCTGGACGACATGAGCGCGCTGCTGCAGCGCCTGAGCACGCTCGCCGCGCAGGTCGGCCAGGCCCTGGGCGGCCAGTTGCTCGGCGCGGGCCAGGGCACGCTGCATTTCGTGGCCAGCTTCTTCATCGCGCTGTACCTGGCCTATTTCCTGATGCGCGACGGGCCGGCGCTGGCCCGTCGCATGAATGCCGCGATCCCGCTGGACGTCGCGCACAAGCGCCAGCTGCTGGCCAAGTTCACCACCGTGATCCGCGCCACCGTCAAGGGCAACGTCGTCGTCGCGCTGACGCAGGGCGCGCTGGGCGGGCTGGCCTTCTGGGCGCTGGACGTGCGCGGCGCACTGCTGTGGGCGGTGCTGATGGCCTTCCTGTCGCTGCTGCCGGCGGTGGGCGCGGGGCTGATCTGGGGTCCGGTGGCGGTGTACCTGATCGTCACCGGCTCGCTGCTGCAGGGCACGCTGCTGGTCGCCTACGGCGTGTTCGTCATCGGGCTGGTGGACAACCTGCTGCGCCCCATCCTGGTCGGCAAGGACACGCGCATGCCCGACTACGTGGTGCTGATCTCCACGCTGGGCGGGATGTCGCTGTTCGGTCTGAACGGCTTCGTCATCGGCCCGCTGCTGGCGGCGATGTTCATCGCCGTGTGGGGCATCTACGCCGACGAGCGCGGCAGCGCCGACTGACTCCTGGCGCGCGGCGTGCGGGGCTCCGGCGACTACCCCGGTCGCCCGCGGCCGGCATCGGCCACAGGGGCTGGCGGCACGAAGCACAGCGCCACCGCGAACAGCTGGCAGCCCATGCAGGCCAGCAGCGGCACGGTGGACGCGCCGGTGGCGCCGAGCAGCAGCCCGGCGCCTACGGGTCCGAAGGCGTACATCACCTGGCCGATCGACCAGATGCGCGTGATCACCGCGCCGTAGTGCGCCGGCGCGAACTCGCGCTGCGCGAACATCGCCGGCAAGGTGATGACGTTGCCCACCGACACGCCCACCAGGCAGCAGCCGGCGATGACCATCGCCGGCACGTCGCTGGACGCCACCAGCGCCGAACCCAGCGCCTGCAAACCGAAGCTGGCGGCGGTGGCCTGGCGGTGGTCGATACGGTCCATGTAGCTGGCCAGCGCCAGCCGGCCGAGCAGCGAGCTGGCCGTCGTCGCCGCCACCGCCAGCGTGGCCACGGCCGCGCCGACCTTGGGCACCAGCAGCGGCAGCTGCTGCGCCAGGAAGGCCACCTGCGCCAGCCAGCCGATGCCGAACAGCGCGCACAGCAGCAGCAGCCGACGGTCCAGGCGCAGCGCCGCGGCCGCGGGGGCGCCGGCCGTGACGGCGACGGGTGGCGGCGCGGTCGGCTCCACCAGGTTCAGCGCGATCAGCACCAGCAGCCCCAGCGCCACCGTGCCCGTGGTGAGCATCACGCCGGGGCCGAGGCCGAAGCGCTCGATGGCCGCCACCAGCAGCGGCACGATGACGAAGCCGGCGGCGCTGGCGCCGGTGAGCGCCAGGTTCAGCGCCAGACCGCGCCTGGCGTCGAACCAGCGGCCGATGATCTGCGTGATGGCGGTGCCCGAGATCGCGGCCCAGCCGAAGGCCATGCCGGCATAGGCGGCGAACAGCCAGAAGGCGTCGGGCACGTAGGCCAGCGCGCTGGCGCAGCCGGCCATCAGCAGCACGCCTGCCACCACCACCGGGCGGCGGCCGAGGCGCGCCGCGGCGTATTCCATGGCGTACAGCGCCGCCGCGCCGACCAGGAAGTGGAAGGTCGTCGCCGCCGACAGCAGCGCCGCCGGGAAGCGCCCGCTGGCCGACAGGTACTGCAGGTACACCGACAGGCTGTAGAAGCCCAGGCCCCACGCGGCCAGCGCCATGCAGAAGGTGGTGAGCAGCACGCGCCAGCCGGCCACCGGCCGCGGCGTGCGGAACTCGTCGATCGCGATCGGGCTCAATGCGCACCGCCGTCCGTGGCGACCGCGCCCTGCGCCGACGGCGAGCTCAACCACACCAGCGCGACCAGCGCGACGAACAGCATCGACGACAGCCAGAACAGGTCGGTCGCGGCCATCGTGAAGGCCTGCTGGTCGATCATGCGGTTCAGCAGCGCCAGCGCCTGCTCACGGCTGAAGCCCGCATGCTGCAAGTCGGCCAGCGTCTGCACCGCCGTCGGGTTGTTGAGGCTGATCCGCTCGGACAGGTTGGCATGGTGCAAGGCCGCGCGGCTCTCCCACAGCGTGGTGAACACCGAGGTGCCGACCGCGCCGGCGGTGATGCGCACGAAGTTGCTCAAGCCCGCCGCGGCTGGCATGCGCTCGGGCGGCAGGCCCGAAAAGGCGATCGACTGCAGCGGGATGAAGAACATCGCCATGGCAATGCCCTGCAGCAGCGTGGGCAGCAGGATGGTGCCGAAATCGGCCTGCGTGTTGAACAGCGAGCGCATCCACAGCACCGCGCCGAAGCCCAGGAAGGCCGCGGTGGCCAGCCAGCGCGGATCGATGCGGTTGACGTTCTTGCCCACCCACGGCGACAGCACGATGGCCAGCAGCCCCACCGGCGCCATCGCCAGCCCGGCCCAGGTGGCGGTGTAGCCCATGTACTGCTGCAGCCACAGCGGCAGCAGCACGATGTTGCCGAAGATCACACCATAGGCGATGGACAGCGACACCGTGCCCATCAGGAAGTTGCGCTGCGCGAACAGCCGCAGGTCGACGATGGGATGCGCCGCGCCCAGCTCCCACACCAGGAAGAAGACGAAGCCCACACCCGCTGCCAGCGCCAGCAGCACGATCTCGCTGGAGCCGAACCAGTCCAGCTCCTTGCCCTTGTCGACCATGATCTGCATCGCGCCCACCCATAGCACCAGCAGCGCGAGGCCGATGCGGTCCAGCGGCACGCGCTCGGGCGGGTGCGCGCGGTCGCGGAACAGCGACCAGGTCAGCAGCGCCGCGCCCAGCCCCACCGGGATGTTGATGTAGAAGATCCACGGCCAGGCGATGTTGTCGGTGATCCAGCCGCCGAGCAGCGGCCCGACCACCGGCGCCACCAGCACCGTCATGCCCCACAGCGCCATCGCCGTGCCGGCCATCGCGGCCGGGTAGCTCTGCAGCAGCAAGGTCTGCGACAGCGGGATCATCGGTCCGGCCACCAGGCCCTGCAGCACGCGGAAGAAGATCAGCGATTCGATGGTCGGCGCCAGCCCGCACAGCCACGAGGCGATGACGAACAGCAGGATGCTGCCGGTGAACAGCCGCACCGCGCCCAGGCGCCGCGTCAGCCAGCCGGTCAGCGGCATCGAGATGGCATTGGCCACCGCGAACGAGGTGATGACCCAGGTGCCCTGCGCCGGGCCCACGCCCAGGTCGCCGGCGATGGCCGGGATCGAGACGTTGGCGATCGACGAGTCGAGCACGTTCATGAAGGTCGCCAGCGACAGCGCCAGCGTGCCCAGCACACGCTCCATGCCCTGCAGCGGCGGGAAGGCCGCCGGCGGCCCGGCCGGCTTCGACGGCTCGGGTGGCGCGCCGTCGTCGAGCACTGCGCTCACCTGAGCGCCCCCGGGGCCGGGCTGCGCCCAGCCCGCCTCCCGTGGAGATCAGGGAAAGTGGCGAAGCCGCATGTCCTTGAGAAAACCTTTCGCGCGGCGCGCTCCGAGACGAGCGCTTCGGGGCGGCCGCGCGCGCTCATCGCCGCGCCGACGGCTTCAGATTGGCGTCGATGATGCGGCGCACCAGCCGGTCGGCCTCGGCCAGCTCGGCCGCCTCGTCGGCGCTCGCGGCGGCCGGCTTGGCGGCGCTCGCCTGGGCCTCGTCGGCATCCAGCTGGACGGTGGCCTGCATCGACAGGCCGACGCGCAGCGGGAACTCGGCCAGCGGGCCGTCGATCAGTTCGACGCGCACCGGCACGCGCTGCACCACCTTGATCCAGTTGCCGGTGGCGTTCTGCGCCGGCAGCAGCGCGAAGGCCGCGCCAGTGCCGGCACCGATGCCGGCGATGCGGCCGCGGTATTCGACCTTGGCGCCGTAGGCGTCGGCATGCAAGGTCACCGGCTGGCCGACGCGCATGCGGCGCAGCTGCACCTCCTTGAAGTTGGCCTCGACCCAGACCCGGTCCAGCGGGATCAGCGACATCAGCACCGCGCCGGCCGCCACATGCTGGCCCACCTGCACCGTGCGCCGCGCCACTTGGCCGGCCTGCGGTGCGCGCAGCTCGCTGCGGCGCAGCTTGAGCCAGGCCTCGCGCAGCGCCGCGGCGGCGCGCAGCACGTTGGGGTGGCCTTCGAGCGCGGTGCCGTCGCTCAGTGCCAGGTTGCCCAGTGCCTGCTGCTCGGCCGCCGCCTGCGCCGACAGCGCCGCAGCCAGCGCGCTGCGCGCTGCGGCCAGCGTGGCATCGGCGTGTTTCATCTCCTCGTCGCTGATGGCGCCGCTGTCCACCAGCTGGCGGCGCCGCGCCACATCGTCCTCGGCGCGCGCCACCTCGGCGCGAATGCGCTCGACCTCGGCGCGCTTGAGCTTCGTCTGCGCGTCGAAGCTGCCGTCCTGCGCACGCATCACGCGCACCTCGCGCACCGCCTGCGCCAGCGCGGCCTGGCTGCTCTGCAGCGCCAGCCGCGCGTCGGCGGGATCCAGCCGCACCAGCGGCTGACCGGCGGCGACACGGTCGGTGTCGTCGGCCAGCACCTCGACGACGGTGCCGTCGACCAGCGGCGTGATCTGCACCAGCGGCGCCTGCACGTAGGCGTTGTCTGTGCTCTCGATGTGGCGCAGCACGATCGCCCAGTACACGCCCCAGGCCACCGCCGCCAGCAGCAGCAACAGCGTCAGCGCCCACAGCGCGCGGCGGCGAGCGCGGCCATCGAGCGGCGGCTTGCCGGCGGCGGCGGGTTCGGTCCCGTTCATCGCCGCACTCCTGCCACAGCGCCCCGGCCCGCCGCGCCATTCGCCAGCATGCGGCGCAGCAGGTCCTTCAGCAGTTGCCACTCGTCGCGGTCGAAGCCGCGCAGATAGGTGTTATTGACATCGGCCAGCACCTGCGGCACATGCGCCGCCACGGCGCGGCCGGCCGACGTCAACTGCAGCATGACCCTGCGCCGGTCGCTGGCCGAACGCGACCGATCCACCAGCCCCTTGGCGGCCAGGCGGTCGATGAGCCGCGTCGTCGCGCCGGCATCGATGTCCATGTCGCGCGCCAGCTCCTGCGCGGTGCAGGGCCCGTCGCGCTCGAGCTTCCACAGCGGGTACCACTGCGCGGCGGTCAGGTCGTGCGCAGCCATCGCCTGCTCGACCTGGCGGCGCATCGAGGTCATTAGCTGATGCAGCAGGTAGCCGACGCTGTCGTCGGCCACGTAGGTGTCGCCGGCGTAGAAGGCTTTGGCGCGCCGCGGCGCAGACGAAGGGGCCATCGCCGCATTATCGGTTGCTCAGGCAACCATTGTCGAGGCAATGGATCGGCGCGCAAGGCGGCACGGGCACGACAGGGATAGTGCCGAGGCCCTAAGCTGTGCCGATGCAGGTTCTTTTCCGACCCTCCGCAGCGCACCGGCGCTGGCTGGCCGCCGCCGCCCTGGCGCTCGCGGCCGCGCCGCTGCAGGCCCAGCCGCCGGCACCGCGCGCCGCCACCGCGCTGTACGAGCAGCTCTGTGCCGCCTGCCACGGCGAACACATGGAAGGCGGCAAGGCACGTGCCTTTGCCCGCGGCAGCAGCGACGCACCGGCGCCCGACACGGCGGCGCTGGCGCAAGCCATCCGCCGCGGCGTGCCGGCGGCCGGCATGCCGGCCTTCGGCCACGCGCTCAGCGCGGCCGAGATCCAGGCGCTGGCGACGCTGATCCGCGAAACCGCCGTGCGCAGCGGCAGCCCCACGCCCAGGCAGTCGCAGCCGCTGCCGACGACGGTGCAGCACAGCCAGGAACACGCCTACCGCATCGAGGCGGTCGTGCGCGGGCTGGACGTGCCCTGGTCCATCGCCTTCCTGCCCGACGGCCACATGCTCTTCACCGAGCGCAGCGGCGAGCTGTTCGTCGTCGCGCCGCGCGCCGGCGGCTGGGGCGCGCCGCGCCGCGTGGCCGGCGTGCCGCCGGTGCGCGTGGAGCACGAAGGCGGGCTGATGGCCGTGCTGCCACACCCGCAGTTCGCGCACAACCGCTGGCTGTACCTGACGCTCAGCGACCGCTGGCGCGACAGCCCGCTGAGCAACACCAAGGTCGTGCGCGCGCGGCTGAAACTGAAAGGCCCGCAGCCGCGGCTGGTGGAGCACCAGACCGTGTTCGCCGCCGCGCCGCAGACCTACAGCGAACAGGGCGTGAACTTCGGCGGGCGCATGCTGTTCGACGGGCCGCACCTGTTCTTCAGCTTCGGCGAGCGCGGCGAGCTCGGCCAGGCGCAGGACCTGTCACGGCCCAACGGCAAGCTGCACCGGGTGCTGGACGACGGCGGCATCCCGAGCGACAACCCCTTCGTCGGCCGCGTCGTCGACGGACGCCGCGCGCTGGGCTCGATCTGGAGCTACGGCCACCGCAACCCGCAGGGCCTGGCGCGCAACCCGGCCGACGGCGCGCTGTGGGAAAGCGAACACGGCCCGCGCGGCGGCGACGAACTGAACCACGTCAAGCGCAGCCTCAACTACGGCTGGCCGCTGGCCACGCACGGCATCAATTACGACGGCACGCCGGTGTCGGCGCACACGCAGCGCCCGGGCATGCAGGGGCCGGTGCTGCACTGGACGCCGTCGATCGCCGTCAGCGCGCTGCACTTCTACGGCGGCGACGCTTTTCCGCGCTGGAGGAACCAGCTCTTCGTCGGCAGCCTGGCGCAGCAGGAGCTGCGCCGCATGGTCGTCGAAGGCGATCGCGTGCTGCACCAGGAACTGCTGCTGCAGGACCTGGGCCGCATCCGCGACATCGCCACAGGGCCCGACGGGCTGCTCTACCTGGCGCTGGAGCTGCCGGGCGAACCCAGCATCATCGCGCGGCTGCTGCCGGTGGAAGAGGCGCACTGAGGCTGCGCAACAACGAAGCTTCAGCGCTTGCGCCCGGCCTGGCGCCAGAAGCCGAACTCGTCGGCATGGCATTCGATGTCGAGTTCGGCCACGCGTGCCTGCAGCCGCTGCTGCGCGTCGGCGATCGCCTGGTTGTAGATGCTGGGGCCGATCTCGGCGACGAAGAAGTTCAGCAGCGCCGCCGCCTGGATGTTGCCGATGGGCTCATCGGCGTTTTCCTTGAACCAGCGCTCGATCGAGGCGATGGCCTGCGTGCGCACGTCCTTGCTCAGCTCGATGTTCATGCGCCGGCCTTCGGGTACAGCACCATCTGCGTGCAGCGGAACAGCGCCAGCGTGCGGC
>CAYUPF010000028.1:0-20671 GCA_964446545.1 uncultured Rubrivivax sp. | reverse complement strand
CCGGCCTTCGGGTACAGCACCATCTGCGTGCAGCGGAACAGCGCCAGCGTGCGGCCGCTCTGCACGTGCCGGACCACCGCATCCCAGACCTGCGTGGTCCTGCCGAGGTGCGCCGGCGTGGCGACGACGGCCACCGTGCCCTCGAGCGTGGTGCCCAGGTGGTTGGACTTCAGCTCGACGGTGGTGAAGCCGCTCGCGCCTTCGGGCAGGTTGAGCACGCAGCCGTAGCCGCACAGCGTATCGGCCAGCGTCACCACGCTGCCGGCATGCAGGTAGCCGTTGGGCGCCAGCAGCTGCGGCTGCACCGGCAGCTCGGCCTCCATGCGCTGGGGCGTGGCCAGCGTGACGACGATGCCCAGGTGGCCCGGCAGCTTGCCGGCGCCGCGCTGGTTGAGCTCATCGGTGGTGAGTAGCGGCATCTATGACCTCCTGCGTGCGGTGACCTCGATCTCGATGCGCATGCGCGGGTCGGCCAGGCCGGCGCTGATCATCGTCGCCGCCGGGCGAATCTCGCCGAAGCAGCGGCGCAGCACCGGCCAGCAGCTTTCGAATTCGGCCGCCACCGGCACGATGTAGTGCACGCGCACGATGTCGGCCATCGACGCGCCCGCCTGCCGTAGCGCGTGTTCGATGTTGCTCAAGGCTTGTTCGGCCTGTTCGACGATGCCCTCGGCGATGCTCATCGTGGCGTAGTCGAAGCCGGTGGTGCCGGAGACGAAGACCCAGTCGCCGTCGACCACGGCGCGCGAGTAGCCGATCTGCGCTTCGAAGCTGGAGCCGGAGCTGATGAGTGATCGTGTCATGGGATATGTACCGGTTGTTCGGGCAGCCGCGCGATCAGCAGCGGCGCCGGCGGCGGCGCAGCATCGCCGATGCGGATGCATTCTTGCAGCCGCGCCACTGCGGCGGTAGCAGCGGCCGCGTCGGCCGCATGCACGCGCGCCAGCGGCTGGCCGCGTGCGACGCGCTGGCCCAGCGAGACCACGTCGCTGAAGCCGACGCGGTGGTCGATGCGGTCGCTGGCGCGGCGCCGGCCGCCACCGAGCTCGACCACGGCCAGGCCGATGTCGCGCGTGGCCTTGGATTGCACCCAGCCGGCCGCGGGCGCCGGCACGTCGCGCTGCACCGGCGCGGCGGGCAGGTAGTGCACAGCGCGCTCGCAGAAGTCCGCCGGCCCGCCCAGCGCCGCGACCATGCGCGCAAAGTGTTCGAGCGCCGAGCCGTCGGCCAGCACCGCATCGACGCGTGCCAGCGCCGCCGGCTCGTCGGCAGCGAGCCGGCCGATCTGCAGCGCTTCGGCGCACAGCAGCCGCGTCACCTGCAGCAAGCGCGGCGCCTGGTGCTCGCCGCGCAGGAAGGCCACGGCCTCCAGCACCTCCAGCGCGTTGCCGGCCGCATGGCCCAGCACCTGGTTCATGTCGGTGACCAGCGCGCGCGTCGGCAGCCCGGCGCCGTTGGCCACCTCGACCAGCGACCGGGCCAGCGCCAGAGCCATTTCGGGCGTGTCGGCGAAGGCGCCGTTGCCGCACTTGACGTCCATCACCAGGCCCTGCAGTCCGGCGGCGAGCTTCTTCGACAGGATGCTGGCGGTGATCAGCGGGATCGACTCCACCGTCGCGGTGACGTCGCGGATGGCGTACAGGCGCCGGTCGGCCGGCGCGAGCTCGGCCGTCTGGCCGATGATCGCGCAGCCGGCTTTGGCCAGCGCCGCACGCAGCGTGGGCAAGTTCGGCGCGGTCTGGTAGCCGGGGATGCTGTCGAACTTGTCTAGCGTGCCTCCCGTGTGGCCCAGGCCGCGGCCGCTGATCATCGGCACCACCGCGCCGCAGGCGGCGAGGATCGGCGCCAGCATCAGGCTGACCTTGTCGCCGACGCCGCCGGTGGAGTGCTTGTCCAGCACCGGGCCGTGCAGATTCGAGCCGGCCCAGTCCAGCACCTCGCCGGAGTGTTTCATCGCCAGCGTCAGCGCCACCGTCTCGTCGCTGGACAAGCCCTTCAGGAAGACCGCCATCGCCAGCGCCGCGGCCTGGCCTTCGCTCCACGAGCCATCCACCAGGCCGGCGACGAAGGCGTCGATGTGCGCGCGCTGCAGCTGGCCGCCGTCGCGTTTGATGCGGATGATTTCCTGGGCCAGCATCGTCAGTAGCTGTCTGACGTGGTGGGCGCGGCCGTGCCGCCCAGCACCGCCTCGATGTCGTCGAGCAGGCTGCTGGCGCCGATGCGAAAGCGCTGCGGCTGCAGCGCGGCCTCGCCCAGGGTTTGGCGGCACAGCGCGATGTAGGGCAGCGCATCGGCCACATGGCGGATGCCGCCCGAGACCTTCAGCCCCGCACGATCGCGCGCGGTGGGGTGGGCGGCGATGGCGCGCAGCAGGGTCTGCGCCGCGGCCGGCGTGGCGCCCTGCGGCGTCTTGCCGGTGCTGGTCTTCAGCAGGTCGGCACCGGCGTCCAGCGCGAGCTGCGAGGCGCGAGCGATCAGCGCTTCGTCCTGCAACTCGCCGGTCTCGAGGATGACCTTCAGTCGCAGCCCGGCACCGGCCTCGCGCACCGCGCGCAGCAGCGCGTCGGCTGCAGGCCCATCGCCGTCGCGCAGCGCGCGCCAGGGCAACACCACGTCCACCTCCTGCGCGCCGGCATCGATGATCTGCTGCACATCGCGCAGCGCGGCGTCGATGTCGGTGCCGCCGGCGGGGAAGTTGGCCACGGCCGCAACCCGGATCGATGCCGGCAGCTGTCGCCGCGCGAAGGCCGCGAAGCACGGCCAGACGCAGACCGCAGCCACGTTGCCGAAGCGGCCTTGGGCGCGCGCACACAGCCGTGCGACGGCGGCCTCGTCGTCGCCGTCGTTCAGGCGCGTCAGGTCCAGGCAGCGCAGCGCGATCGCCGCCGTGGCGCAGGCACTCGCGCCTGTCATCCGGGCACCACCACCTGCAGCCCCGCGCCACGTGCGGCCGCACATTGCCGCTGGTCGGCCGACACGAAGACGTCGGCTTCACAGGCCAGTGCGGCCGCAACGTGGATCGCATCCATGCCGCGCAGCGGGTGCGCTTCCAGTGCATCGACGGCGCGCTGCACGACCTGGGGCGTCAGCTCGCAGACCAGCGCATCGGCCAGATCGCCCATCAGCTCTGCCTTCAACCGGCGGTATTGCGCCGCGGTGATGCGCCCTTCGCGCTGCAGGCGGCAGAAGGCCGAGATCAGCTCGGGCACCGCTGTCACCGCCAGGGCCAACTCGCCGGCACGGTCGCACCACTGCAGCACTTCGGCCGTGCCCGCCTCATCGACGTAGCGCTTGGCCAGCGCCGAAGGATCGAAGAACACGCGCATGGCGGCCTGTCCCGGGCGGCCCGCCGGGGTCAGCGGCCGCGTCCGGCGAGCACCAGTTCGCTGATCGCCTCGCCCCCGATCAGCAGCGGTCGAGCCTGGCGGCGCTTCCACGACGGCAGGTCACGCGCGATCGGGTGGATCTCGGCAATCGGTCGGCCGTTGCGCAGCACGCGCACGGTCTCGCCGCTCTCGACCAGGTCGAAATAGTGCTTGGCCTGGCTGCGCAGTTCGGTGAAGCTGGTTTCTTTCATGAGCGATTCCTTTGATGTACATCGCAGTGTACAGACAACATCCGCTGGGCGGCATCAAGCGATGGCTTCAGCCAGGGCCTGCACCACCGCCTCCAGTAGCGACGCCGCCGTCGCAGCGGCAGCCTGCGCCTGGGCCAGCGTGCGCGCATGGCTCAGCGGCTCGCCCGACAACCCCGCCGCCAGGTTGGTGACCAGCGACAGCGCCAGCACGCGCAGCCCCAGCCAGCGCGCGAGGATCGTTTCCGGCACCGTGCTCATGCCCACCGCGCGCGCGCCCAGCACCTGCAGCATGCGAATCTCGGCCGGGGTCTCGAACTGCGGCCCCAGCGCCCAGGCGTACACACCTTCGTGCAGCGGGATGCCGCGGCGCGCTGCGGCTGCCAGCGCCGCCTGGCGCAACTGCGGGTCGTAGGCCTTCGCCATGTCGACGAAGCGTTCGCTGCCGCCCTCACCCACCAGCGGCGAGCGCTGCGGCAGGTTCAGGTGGTCGCTCAGCAGCATCAGGCTGCCGGCGGGCATGGCCGGGTCCAGGCTGCCGGCGGCATTGGTCTGAACCAGCACCTCGATACCCAGCGCACGCAGCGTGCGCAGCGCGCCTTTCATGCCGTCGACCTGGCCGTCTTCGTAAGCGTGGCGCCGGCCACTCAGCACCACCACCTCGCGCCCGCCCAATCGGCCCAGCCACAGCTCGCCGGCATGGCCGGCCACGCCCGCACCGGGAAAGCCCGGCAGCTCGGCATAGGGCAGGCGCTGCGTCTCGCTCAGCTGCTGCGTCAAGTCACCCCAGCCCGAGCCCAGCAGCACGGCGATGCGCGGCCGCGCCGCGGGCGCCAGCGCACGGATGCGTGAGGCGGCCAGCTCGGCACTCATTCGGGTTTCAGGTGTTCGACGCCGAAGCTGTGCGGCAGCAGTTCCTCCAGCGTGAAGCACAGCCGCACGCCCTGGCCGTCGGCCACCAGCACGGGGGTGTCGGGCGCGGCAAACTCGCGCAGCTTCTGGCGGCAGCCGCCGCAGGGTGTAACCCAGGCCGGCCCCTCGCCCACCACCAGCAGCGCGGTGGCGCGGCGGCCGCCGCTGAGCACCATCGCGCTCAGTGCCGCCGCCTCGGCACACACGCCCTGCGGGTAAGCGGCATTCTCGACGTTGCAGCCGGCATGCACCCGGCCCTGCTCGTCGAGCACGGCGGCGCCGACCAGAAACCTGGAGTACGGCGCATAGGCATTCAGCCGCGCGGTGCGCGCCGTCTGCAGCAGCGCGCGCTGCACTTCGTCGCCGAGGGTGATGCGGGCCATGGGCGTCGACGCTCCTTCAGGTAGGGCTTGCCCAGTTCCAGGCCCGGAACGCGTCCACCGGATGCCACTTGCCGAAGATCGTCGCCGCCAATGCCATGAAACCCCACCCGCCGCCATGTGCGGCACGAATGAGACATTCTGCGCCGGCACCCGGTAGCTGCCGGCCAGCACGCACAACACGCCGTTCAGTGTCGGCGCGGCATGTCGCGGCCGCTGTCGGCGCTCGGTTAGCGCCTCAAGCAAATACGGCTCTGCCACTTTGCTTGGCCCCCACCGGGGGGCGGGCCGGGCGGGGCTCGGCCCTGGAGGCACTCACTTGTAAAGCACCGACGGCAGCCACAGGCCGATCTGCGGCCAGACGTACAGCAGCACGATGGCGACGATCTGGATGCCCATGAAGGGAATCATGCCGGCGAAGATCTGGTTCAGCGTCACGTGCCGCGGGCTCACGCCCTTCAGGTAGAAGGCCGCCATGGCCACCGGCGGACTGAGGAAGGCCGTCTGCAGGTTGAGCGCGACCAGTAGCCCGAAGAACAACGGATCGACGCCGAAGTTGTCGAGCAGCGGCACGAAGATCGGCATGAAGATGACGATGATCTCGGTCCATTCCAGCGGCCAGCCGAGCACGAAGATGATGATCTGGCTGAGGATCAGGAACTGGGTGGCGCTCAGGTCCATGCCGAGCACCCATTGCTCCACCAGTTCCTGCCCGCCCAGCAGGGCGAACGCGGCCGAGAAGATGGCTGAGCCGACGAACAGCCAGCAGACCATCGCGCTGGTCTTCGCGGTCAGGAACACGCTCTCCTTGACCATGCCGAAGTTCAGTTGCCTGTAGGCCGCGGCGAGCAGCAGGCCGCCGAAGGCGCCCACTGCGGCCGCCTCGGTCGGCGTCGCCAAGCCGAAGACGATCGAGCCGAGCACGGCGAGGATCAGCACGAGCAGCGGGAAGAAGCTCGCCAGCAGCATCTTGAAGATCTCGAGCCGCGTGAAGCTGAGCAGCGCATAGAACACCCCCAGCGCCAGCGCGCCGATGGCCAGGCCGATCCAGTAGCCGGTTGGCGCGGGCTGCGTGGTGGCCGCCGCTGTCGTTTCGGCAGCCGTCCCCGGCGGTGCGGCCAAAGCCGGCTCTGCCGGCTCGGACGCCACGGCTCCTGGCGGCTCGCCGAGCCCGTCTTCGGACGGCGGTTCGCTCAATCCATCTTCGTCCGGCGGCTCGCTCAACTCACCCTCGGAGGGCGGCTCCTGCACACCGTCCGAGCTCTCGCGTGCCTCGGGCACGTCGCCGCCGCCCATCTGCTGCAGCTCGGAGGCCGCCTCGACCGGTGGCACCGCCGTCGCACTCTGGTAGCTCAGCACCGCGACGATGGCGAAGAAGATCGCCGGCAGCAGCGTGATGAACAGTTGCTTCAGCAGGTAGCCGGCCGCGACGCCTTGATTGCGTCGCCCCTTCAGCGCCGCGACCAGGAAGGGCAGCGCGCGCTTGTCACCCGACGCGCCCATCTGCTCGAGCGGCGCCGGCAGCGGCACGAAACGTTCTGCCGCACTCAGCGGCGGCGCGGACTGCGGCCTGAGCTTCGCGACGATGATCACGTAGAGCACGTACAGGCCCGCCAGCATCAGGCCGGGGAAGAAGGCGCCGGCGTAGAGCTTGACGACCGAGACGCCGGCGGTCGCGCCATAGACGATCAGCAGCACCGATGGCGGGATCAGGATGCCCAGGCAGCCGCCGGCGGTGATGGCGCCGGCCGATATCGGCACGCTGTAGCCGGCGCGCAGCATCTGCGGCAGCGCCAGCAGCCCCATCAGCGTGACGACCGCGCCCACGATGCCGGTGGCGGTGGCGAAGACCGCGCAGGTCACCAGCGTCGCCACCGCCAGCGAGCCCGGCACGCGCGCCAGCGCCAAGTGCAGGCTGCGGAACAGCCTCTCGATCAGGTTCGCGCGCTCGACCAGGTAGCCCATGAAGACGAACAGCGGGATCGAGATGAGCACGTCGCTGCCCATCACCGAAAATGCGCGCTGCACCATCAGGTCGAGCGTTTGCTGCATCGCGCCGCCTGCGCTCTGCCCGCCCGAGTGGTAGGCGAAGTACGCGAACAGCATGCCCATGCCCATCAGCGTGAACGCGGTCGGGAAGCCGAGCATGATCGCGACCACCACCAGCGACAGCATCAGCAGCCCGATGTGGCCGTTGGTGATGACCGGCACGCGGAGCAGCATCGTCAGCGCCGCCGCGACGATCAGCCCCATCAGGACGAAGCCGAACCAGAGCTCCTTTCTGATCCTCATGGCTTGGCGCCTTCCTTGACGACGTACTGGTCGAGCGCCTCGATATCCTCGTCCTTGACGTGCACCATCTCCTTGAGCTTGTCGACGTCGACCTCCTCGACGTCGTCCTCGCGCGCCGGCCAGGCGCCCTCGCGCAGGCAGATGACGCAGCGCACGATCTCGACGATGCCCTGCAGCAGCAGCACCGCGCCGGCGACCGGCACGATGAACTTGAAGGGGTAGACCGGGATCGGGTCGGCATTGAAGGTCTGCTCGCGGATCGCCAGCGACTCCAGCGCGAAGGTCCAGCCGGCCCAGGTCAGCGCGACGATGCCGGGCAGGAAGAACACGATGTACAGCACCAGGTCGATGCTCGCCTGCGTGCGCGGCCGGAAGAAGCCGTAGAGCACGTCGCCGCGCACGTGGCCGTTCTTGCTCAGCGTGTAGGCGCCGGCCATCATGAAGAGCGTGCCGTAGAGCATGATCTGGGCGTCGAGCACCCAGCCGTGCGGCGCGTTGAGCACGTAGCGCGAGAACACCTCGGCGCTGATCAGCAGGGTCAGCGCCACGGCCGCCCAGGCGGCGGCCTTGCCGATCCAGGTGGAAAACCGATCCACCGCCAGGAGCATGTTCTGCATGTAGGGTCTCGAACGAAAAAGGCGCCGTCGCCGGCGCCCCCATGGGGTTCCGCGAGGACTCAGGACTTCTTCGCGCCGCGGCCGAAGTAGTGGTTGTACGCGATCTTGAAGTCGACCATGTAGTCGTTCTGCCACTGGCCGGCGCGTTGGGCGAATTCCTTCTGCGAATCGAGCACCTTCTTGAAGAGCGCGTTCTCGCCGCCCTTCTTGGCCATGATCTTGTCCCACGAGGCGAGCTGCGCGCGCAGGATCGCGTCGGGCGTCTTGTAGAACTTGACGCCGTCCTTCTTCAGCTCGATGTAGTCCTGCGAGTTGCGCTGGATCGCTTTCCAGCTCATGTCCGCGCTGGCCGCCTGCACGCCGTAGTCGATGATCGCCTTCAGCTCGGCCGGCAGCGCATCGTACTTGCCCTTGTTGAAGAGAATCTCGAACTGCTCGCCCGACTGGTGGAAGCTTTGCAGCATGCAGTTCTTCGCCACGTCCGGAAAGCCGAGCAGGCGGTCGCTCGAGGCGTTGTTGAACTCGGCGCCGTCGATCAGGCCGCGGTCCAGCGCCGGCACGATCTCGCCGCCGGGCAGCGGGTTCACCGCCGCGCCCATGTCGGCGTACATGTCCACCGCCAGGCCGACGGTGCGGAACTTCATGCCCTTGACGTCCTCGACCTTCGCGATCGGCCTCTTGAACCAGCCGAAGGGCTGGGTCGGCATCGGGCCGTACAGGTACGACACCACATCCATGTTGATGGCCTTGTAGATCTCCTCGAGCAGCGCCTTGCCGCCGCCGTAGTTGTGCCAGGCGAGCACCATGTTCGGGTCCATGCCGAAGGTCGGGCCCGAACCCCACAGCGCCAGCGCCGAGTTCTTGCCGTAGTGGTAGGCCACCACACCGTGGCCGCCGTCGAGCGTGCCCTTGTTGACCGCTTCCAGCAGCTGGAACGCCGGTACCACCGCGCCGGACGGCAGCACCTCGATCTTCAGGCGGCCGCCGGCCATGTCGTTGACCTTCTTGGCGAAGTCGTTGGCGTACTCGTGGAAGATGTCCTTGGACGGCCAGGTGCTCTGGAAACGCAGGCTGGTGGTCTGCGCCTTCGACACCATCGGGAAGGCCATCGTGCCGGCGCCGACGGCGGCGGCGGAGCCCAGGAACTTGCGCCGTTGCGCCTTGGTCTTGCTCATGTCTGCTGTCTCCTATGCAATGGGTGATTCGTTGTGCGCCATGCGTCTCGCCCGCGCGGCACGCGAGACCTCGATGCTAGTGAGGCTCCTCGCGTGTACGCGCTGGCGATTACCCGCGATGCCAGGGTAAGCCCTGATGCGAGGCCTACGCCAACGCGCGGCCGATCAGGATCTTCTGCACCTCGGAGGTGCCTTCGTAGATCTGGCACACCCGCACGTCGCGGTAGATGCGCTCGACCGGGAAGTCGCTGACATAGCCGTAGCCGCCGAAGACCTGGATGGCGGCGCTGCACACGCGCTCGGCCATCTCGCTGGCGAAGAGCTTGGCCATCGCCGCTTCCTTCAGGCAGGGCTGGCCCGCATCCTTCAGCGACGCGGCATGCCAGATCAGCTGGCGCGCGGCCTCGATCTGCGTGGCCATGTCGGTGAGTTTGAACTGCACCGCCTGGTGGCCGAAGATCGGCTGGCCGAAGGCCTGGCGCTCCTTGCTGTAGGCCAGCGCCGCCTCGAAGGCCGCGCGCGCCATGCCCACGCTCTGGCTGGCGATGCCGATGCGCCCGCCTTCCAGCCCGGACAGCGCGATCTTCAGGCCCATGCCTTCGTCGAGCAGACGGTTGGCCGCCGGCACGCGGCAGTCCTGGAACAGGATCTGCGCGGTGTCGCTGGCATGCTGGCCCATCTTGTCTTCCAGCCGCGCGACCACGTAGCCGGGCGTGTCGGTGGGCACGATGAAGGCGCTGATGCCCTTCTTGCCGGCAGCCTTGTCGGTGACGGCCATGACGATGGCGACGTCGCCGTTCTTGCCGCTGGTGATGAACTGCTTGACGCCGTTGAGCACGTAGTGGTCGCCGTCGCCATCCTTCACACGAACGGCGGTGGTCTTCAGCCCGCCGGCCTCGGAGCCGACGTGCGGCTCGGTCAGGCAGAAGGCGCCGAGCATGTCGCCGCGCGCCAGCGGCTCGAGGAAGCGCTTCTTCTGCGCCTCGTCGGCGAAGGCCATCAGGATCGAGCACACCGGGCAGTTGTTGACGCTGACCACGGTGCTGGTGGCGCCGTCGCCGGCGGCGATCTCCTCCAGGATGATGGCCAGCGCCAGGTAGTCCAGCCCCGCGCCGCCCCACTCGGCGGGCACGGCCACGCCGTAGCAGCCCAGATCGGCCAGCCCGCGCAACTCGGCCTTGGGGAAATGGTGGCTCTTGTCCCAGGCCGCGGCCTGTGGCGCGATGCGGTCCTGCACGTAGGCGCGCACCGCGTCCTGCACGGCCCGATGGTCTCCACTGAGCAGCATGATGTTCCTTGGTCAGTCGAGGCGCTTCACCAGCACGGTGGCGCGCGCGATCACGCAGTCTGTGCCCTGGCTGTAGGCACTGCCGTTGAGCTGCCCGACCCAGCCGCCGAGCCGGTTGTTGTAGTCGGTCGACGCGGCGACCAGCGCATGTCGATCTCGGTCTGCGCATGGTGCGCTATCAGCCATGGGTATCGAGTCGGGCGCCGGCCAGGCGTGCCGCAAGCGCCAGGAAGACGGCGCCGCCGGCCGCCTGCAGCACGCGCGCGCCACGCGCCAGCGAGGGCAGGCGCGACAGGCGCGCCGTGATCAGCACCACCAGCAGCAGGAAGACGATGCTCTGCACGATGAACAGCAGGCCCAGGCCCAGGAAGGCCAGCGTCTTGTGCGCCGTGTGCGCCGGAATGAACTGCGGCAGGAAAGCCAGCATGAACAGCGCCACCTTCGGGTTCAGCAGGTTGGTGAGCAGCCCGCGGCGGAAGTCCGCCCCGGCCGGCACATGCCGCGCGGCCGGGGCGCCGGCATCGGCCGCCGGCGGGCCGCGCCAGGCATTGCGCAGCATGCCGAAACCCAGCCACAGCAGATAGGCCGCACCCGCCCACTTGACGAGCGTGAACGCAGCGGTCGACCAGGCCAGCAGCGTGGCCAGGCCGAAGGCCGCCGCCAGCGCATGCAGCGCGCAGCCGGCATTGATGCCGAGTGCGGCCATGACGCCGGCGCCCATGCCCGACTGCGCGGTGCGCGACACCGTCAGCAGCAGGTCCACGCCCGGCGTGGCGTTGAGCACCAGCACCGCCGCCATGAACAGCGGCAGCTGCTGCAGCAGCGCCGGATCAGCCCACGTCAAAACATCTCCAGCGCCATCGCGGTGGCCTCGCCGCCGCCGATGCACAGCGAGGCCATGCCGCGCTTCAGCCCGCGCTTCTTCAGCGCGCCCAGCAGCGTGACGACGATGCGCGCGCCCGAGGCGCCGATCGGGTGGCCCAGCGCGCAGGCACCGCCGTGCACGTTGACGATGTCGTGCGGCAGCTTGTAGTCCGCCATCGCCGCCATCGTCACCGCGGCGAAGGCTTCGTTCACCTCCCACAGCTCCACCTGCTTGGCATCCCAGCCGGCGCGCTGCAGCGCCTTGGCGATGGCACCGGCCGGTGCGGTGGCAAACCATTCGGGCGCCTGCGCATGCACCGCATGCGAAACGATGCGCGCCACCGGTTTCAACCCACGCCGCACCGCTGTGGATTCGCGCATCAACAGCAGCGCGGCGGCGCCGTCGGAGATGCTGCTGGCATTGGCAGCGGTGATGGTGCCGTCCTTCTTGAAGGCCGGCTTCAGCGACGGGATCTTGTCCAGCCTGGCCTTGAAGGGCTGCTCGTCGAACTTGACCACCGTGTCGCCGCCCTTGCCCGGCAGCGTAACCGGCGCGATCTCCCAGTCGAAGCTGCCGTCCTCGTTGGCCTGCTTGGCGCGCGTGGTGCTGGTGATCGCAAACTGGTCCTGCGCCTCGCGCGTGAAGCCGTACTTGGCGACGCAGCTCTCGGCGAACACGCCCATCGCCTTGCCGCGCTCGTAGGCGTCCTCCAGCCCGTCCATCGCCATGTGGTCGAACAGCTGCGCGGCGCCGTAGCGCACGCCCTTGCGCGCGAACATCAGGTGCGGCGCATTGGTCATGCTCTCCATGCCGCCGGCCACCACCGCATCGGCGCTGCCGGCCACCAGCATGTCGTGTGCGAACATCATCGCGCGCATGCCGCTGCCGCACATCTTGGACAGCGTGACGGCACCGGCCGATTGCGGCAGGCCGGCCTTCAACGTGGCCTGGCGCGCCGGCGCCTGGCCCTGGCCGGCCATCAGGCAGTTGCCCATCAACACCTCGTCGATGCTGTCGCCGGGCACGCCGGCGCGCTCGACCGCAGCGCGGATGGCCACGGCGCCCAGTTCCCAGGCCGGCACGGCGGCGAAATCTCCGAGCAGGCCGCCGATCGGCGTGCGTGCGGCGGACACGATGACAATGGATTCGGACATGGGCTTCTCCTACTGAAAAGGGCTGTCGGCGCCGGTAATGCCGGCACTTCGTTCGGCCTGCGCCAAGCCTTGAATATAGGCTTGGAACTGCGGGTCTTCACCGCGCAGCAGCTGCGGCAACAGATTGTAAAAATCATCGCGCCGGCACCACTCGCGCATGTAGTCGTCCCACGAGTTCCAGCGCCGCTGTTCGGCCGCGCTCATCTTCGGCTTCCAGGCCACCAGGTAGGCACGTTCGAACAGCGAGATCAGCATGTCGAAGATGACACGGATGCGTTCGCGCTGCTCGTGCGTGGCATCGGCCAGCGCCGAGGCGCTGCGCAGCTGCAGGTCGGCATTGGCGAGCACCACCGACAGGAAGTGGTTGTAGGCATCGCTCAGGCGCTGGTAGGCCTCTTCCTCCTCGTTCTCGCGCTCCTTGCGCTGCTGCGCCAGGAACACCCACACGGCGAAGGGCAGGCCGATGGTCGTCACCAGCTGGCTGGCCAGCTCGCCGATCTCGCGCAGCGTCATGCGTCGCAGACCCGTGCATCGGTCAGGCGGGGCGGAGACATTGCAGGCTTAGACTTTGGTGATCGGACAGCACACAAATGGTAGCCCACGCATGGCCAATGCCCAGGAAAGCGAACTGCACTACGTCTTCGGCGACAGCCTGCCCGACACCGGCCGGACGCTGCCGGTGGCCGAAGGCGTGCGTTGGCTGCGCATGCGCCTGCCCTTTGCGCTGGACCACATCAACCTGTGGCTGCTGCGCGACCGCGAAGACGGCCGCGAGGGCTGGGCCATCGTCGACTGCGGCATCGACAACGAAGGCACCCGCGCCGCCTGGGAGCAGGTCTTCGCCACCGAGCTGCGGGGCCTGCCGGTGCTGCGCGTGATCTGCACGCACATGCACCCCGACCACATCGGCCTGGCGCAATGGCTCACCCAACGTTGGCAGTGCCGGCTGTGGATCAGCGCCACCGACTGGAATGCCGCGTGCGTGGCCAGCAGTGCCATCGGCGACGCGCACAGCGGGCACGGCGCCGCAGACTTCTATGCGCTGCACGGCATGAGCGACCCGGTAGCCCTGGCCGAGGTGCGCGAGCGCTCCAACCTCTACGCCAGCATGGTGCGGCAGGTGCCGGATCAGTTCCGCCGGCTGATGCACGGCATGCGGCTGCGTATCGGCGACCACGACTGGTCATGCATCGCCGGCTATGGCCACGCGCCGGAGCACATCGCGCTGCATTGCCCCGATATCGATTGGGCCCCCGAGGCGCCTGCGGCGCCGCCCCCCCGAGGGGGTGCAGCCGGTCTTGGGACGGCCCGGCGGCCGGCTGGCACGCTGATCGCCGGCGACATGGTGCTGCCGCGCATCTCGACCAACATCAGCGTCTACGACACCGAACCCGAAGCCAACCCGCTGCCGCTGTACCTGGAGTCGATCGGCGCGATGCGCACGCTGCCGGCCGACACGCTGATATTGCCGTCGCACGGCAAGCCCTTCAGCGGGCTGCACCGCCGCATCGACCAGCTGATGCGCCACCACGACGAGCGGCTGAACGAGGTGCTGCAGGCCTGCGCCGACGCGCCGCGCAGCGCGGCCGAGCTGCTGCCGGTGATGTTCAAGCGCGAGCTGGACATGCATCAGACCACCTTCGCGCTGGGCGAAGCGGTGGCCCACGTGCATGCGCTGCTGGCGGCCGGGCAGCTGAAGGAAGTGCGGCGCGGCGACGGCGTGCTGCGCTATGTTGTGGCCTGAGCGGCCTCGCAGGCCAGGCGCGGTCAGCGGCGCAGCTGCTCGCGCTGCTCGGAGGTCAGCACGGCGTCGATCTTCTTGCGTGCGTCGAGCCGCAGCTCGAACATCGCCTTCTGTGTCTCCTGCATCTGCTGGAAGGCCTTGCGCGCCGTCGCTTCGTCGAGCGCCCCCGGACCGAGCAGGTCGTGCATGTGATAGCCCTGCTCGTGCATCGCGCCCATCAGCGGCCACATGGTCTTGCGGCTGTCCTGCTGGATGGCGGTGATCTGCTTCTTCTGCTCGGGGCTGAGCTTCAGGCCGGCGTAGGCCTCGAGGCCCCACCCGCCCATCATGCCCGGGCCCATGCCGTAACCGCCGCCGGAGCCGTAGCCGCCCATCATCCCCGGGCCCATGCCATAGCCACCACCGTAGCCACCCATCATGCCGGGGCCGCCGCCGTAGGGTTGTGCCAGGACGGATCCCGCCAGCAACAGACCGGCGACAAACGCGAACCCTGTCTTGCGCGTGTGCATCATCAACTCCTCTTCAGCGAAGCGCAGGTTGGATGTCGTCCGCCGGCACAGGGTTCACAGGATGCACGCGCCAGCATGCGCTGCCTTGCGCAGCGTCAAGTCGAGGGCCCCAGTCGGCTGACCAACCCTTCACAGACGCCAACGTGAACTCGAATCAGTCGAACACCGGCACCTGGCCGTCGCGCAGCGCGACGCGAGACTGTTCGTAGTCCGGCAGCACCGAGCGCACCACCTCCCAGAAGGCGGGGCTGTGGTTCATCTCGCGCAGGTGCGCCAGTTCGTGCGCCACCACGTAGTCGATGATCGGCAGCGCAAAGTGCACCAGCCGCCAGTTCAGGCGGATCGAACCGTCGGCATTGGCGCTGCCCCAGCGCGTGGCCGCCGAACTCAGGCCGATGCGGCGCACGCGCACGTTCAGCCGGGCGGCAAACAGCACGCAGCGCTCCTCGAAGACGCGCCGCGCCTGGCGCTGCAACCAGCTCTGCACCGCATCGCGGATCTGCTCGGCCGTGGCGGTGTACGGCAGGCCGATGCGCAGCAAGCGCCGCGCCACACCCGGCAAGGCGTCGGCGCCGTTGTCGAGCACCGCGCCGCTGGTGCGCGCATCGAGCACCAGGATCACGCTGTCGCCCAGGAAGGGCAGCTCGGTGCCATCGCGCCAGTCGATGCGCGCCGACTGCAGTCGCGCCGCGCGCTCGCGTTGCTCGCGCAGCTTGCGCAGGATCCAGCCGCGTTTTTCTTGCAGTGCGCTGTCCACCTCCTTCACACCCACCCAGCGCGGCACGCTCACCGACAGGCCTTCGGGGCCGACGACGAAGCCGATGCTGCGCCGGCGCGCGCGCCGCATCTCGTAGGCCACCAGGTGCCCGTCCAGGCGCACGTCGCGCTGCGCACGCGGGTGCTTGAAGACCTCGCCCGACAGCAGCTCACGCGGCATTTCGGGCGGGGGCGCGTCGGCGGCTTCGGGCTCCGGCTCGTCGAACAGCGAGCGCTGCAGCAGGTTCAATGGAGCGGTCCAGCGCGACATGGGCCGCGATTCTATTCAGGCGTAGGCCTGCGGGTCGATGCGACGCATCTCGGCCTCGATCCAGCGCTCGACCTCGAGCATCAACTCGTCGGGCCTGCGCCCTTCGACGGCGATCGGGCGGCCGATGGAAATGTCGATCACGCCCGGGCGCAGCAGGAAACTCTTGCGCGGCCAGCAGCGCGCCGAGGCCACGGCGATCGGCACGATCGGCGTGCCGGTTTCGATCGCCAGCCGCGAGGCGCCCTGCTTGTACTGCCCCTGCTGGCCGCGCGCGCTGCGCGTGCCTTCGGGGAACATGATGACCCAGTTGCCCTGCGCCATGTAGCGGCGGCCCTGCTCGGCCACCTTGTTCCAGGCCTCGGCGCGTTTGCTGCGGTCGATGTGGATCATGTCCAGCTTGCCCATGGCCCAGCCGAAGAAGGGGATCAGCAGCAGCTCCTTCTTGAACACGTAGCACAGCGGGTGCGACATCAGCACCGGGTAGGCGAAGGTCTCCCAGGTGGACTGGTGCTTGGACGCCAGCAACACCGCGCTCGTGCCTTCGGCGGCGGTGGGCAGGTAGTCCATACCCGTCACACGGTGGCGCACGCCGCAGATGATCCGCGCGCCCCAGATCACCAGGCGCAGCCAGAAGATGCACATCCAGTACAGCGGCGTGCCCTTGATGAACAGCGAGGCCAGCACCACCGCGGTGGCGATGGGCACCACCGTGACCAGCATCCACAGCAGCAGCAGCGCCGAGCGCAGCGCCGACAGCAACTTCACGTCGATGCCCCCGCGCAGCGGCAATCGCCGAGCGGCCGCCGTGGAACCGGCTCTGCCGGGCCGCTGGCGGCGCCCCCCCGGAGGGGAGCGCCGCAGGCGCTACGAGGGGCGGTCAAGTCAATCCGCCCGACTGGGAATCACGAAGATGCTCGCGCTCGAGCAGATGCGTCGCCAGCTCGCCCAGGTCGTGGTGCACGAAGGTGCCAGGCACCTGGACCAGCAGCTCGGCGATCTCGCCGGCATCGAGCAGCGCGGCGCGGCCGCAGCGCACCAGGTGCGGTTCGCAACCAGCGGCCTGAGCGGCCTGCAGGTCGCGCAGCGTGTCGCCGACCATCGGCACCTGGCGCAGGTCGACGCCGTAGCGCCGGCCGATGTCCAGCACCATGCCGGGCAGTGGCTTGCGGCAGTCACATTCGTCCTCGGGCGTGTGCGGGCAGAAGAACACCGCATCGATGCGCCCACCCAGCGCCTGCAGGCTGCGCATCATGTGGGCGTGCACGGCGTTGACCGCGGCCATGTCGATCATGCCGCGGCCGATACCCGACTGGTTGGTCGCCACCACCGCGTGCCAGCCGGCATGGTTCAAGCGCGCCACCGCCTCCAGCGCGCCGGGCACCGCCACCCATTCCTCGGGCGCCTTGATGTGATCCTCGTGGAACTCGTTGAGGATGCCGTCGCGCCCCAGGATGATCAGCTTCGGGATCGGCTGCATGCTGCTGTCCGGTTCAGGCCGCCAGCTTGGACAGGTCGGCGACGCGGTTCATCGCCGCGTGCAGCTGGCCCAACAGCGCCAGACGGTTGGCGCGCAGCGCCGGATCGTCGGCATTGACCATGACCTTGTCGAAGAAGTCGTCCACCGGCGCCTTCAGTGCGGCCAGCACCTGCAGCGAACCCGCCAGGTCGCCGGCGTCGAAGGCGGCATCGGCCTGCCGTGCCACGCCCTGCAGCGCGGCGTGCAGCGCCGTTTCGGCGGCATCGCCGAAGAGCGCGCTGCGCACCTCGCCACCGACACTGCCTTCGGACTTCTTCAGGATGTTGCCCACGCGCTTGTTGGCCGCGGCCAGCGCCGGCGCCTCGGGCAGCGCGGCGAACTGGCGCAGCGCCGCCAGGCGCTTGGGCAGTTCGGCCCAGCGCGCGGGGTGCAGTTCCAGCACCGCATCGACCTCCTGCGCGCTGTAGCCCAGATCGCGCAGGTAGCCGACCAGCCGCTCGCGCAGGAACAGCGCCAGCTCGGCCTGTGCCTGGCCGTGCTGCGCTCCGAAGGCCTTGAAGGCCATCAGCACCAGCGCCTCGGTGTCCAGCGGCAGTTCGCGCTCGATCAGCATGCGGATCACGCCCAGCGCATGGCGGCGCAGCGCGAACGGATCCTTGTCGCCACTGGGCAGCTGGCCGACGCCGAACAGGCCGGCCAGCGTCTCCAGCTTGTCGGCCAGCGCCAGCGCCACGCCGCAGGGCTGGCGCGGCAGTTCGTCGCCGGCGAAGCGCGGCTTGTAGTGGTCCTCGATGGCGAAGGCGACTTCTTCGGTCTCGCCATCGTGGCGCGCATAGTAGCCGCCCATGACGCCCTGCAATTCGGGGAATTCGCCGACCATGTCGCTCACCAGGTCGGCCTTGGCCAGCAGCGCGGCGCGGTCGGCGCTTTGCGCCAGTGCCGGGCCGCCGAGCTGCTGGCCGATGGCGCGGGCCAGCGCGCGCACGCGCTCGACACGTTCGCCCTGCGTGCCCAGCTTGCCGTGGTAAACCACCTTGTCCAGCGCCGGCACGCGCGACTCGAGCGTCTTCTTGCGGTCCTGGTCGAAGAAGAACTTGGCGTCGGCCAGGCGCGGGCGCACCACGCGCTGATTGCCTTCGACGATGCGGCTGGCATCGGCCGGACGGATGTTGCTGACCACCAGGAAATGCTGCGTCAGCCGGTCCTCGGCATCGACCAGCGGGAAGTACTTCTGGTTGGCCTTCATCGTCAGGATCAGGCACTCGCTGGGCACGTCCAGGAACTGCGCGTCGAACTGGCAGGCCAGCACGTTGGGCCGCTCGACCAGGCCGGTGACCTCGTCCAGCAGCGCCTCGTCGTCGATCGGTCGCAGGCTTAAACCGGCGGCCGCGGCCTGCAGCTGCTGCACGATGTGCTCGCGGCGTTCGGCGAAACCGGGGATCACCGCGCCTTCGTCCTGCAGTTGCTGGGCATAGCTGTCGGCGTCGCGCAGCACGATCGGCGAGGCCGCCGCCTCGAAGCGGTGGCCGTGGGTACTGCGCTGCGCCTGCAGGCCCAGCGCGGCGACCGGCACCACGTCGGCGCCATGCAGCGCCACCAGCCCGTGCGCCGGGCGCACGAAATGCACGCTCGACCAGCCGTCGGCCAGCTGATAGCTCATGAGCTTGGGGATCGGCAGCTTCGCCAGCGTCTCGTCCAGCGCCTTCTGCAGGCCTTCGGCCAGCGTGGCGCCGGCGACGAGGCTGTCGAGGAACAAGGTCTCGGCCTTGCCCTCGCCCTGGCGCTCGAGCTGCGCCACCGGCACCTCGGCCGCGCCGACGGCGGCCAGCTTCTTCAGCAGCGCCGGCGTCGGCCGGCCCGACGCATCCAGCGCCACGGCCACCGGCATCAGCTTGTGCAGTTGCCGTCGGTCTGCGGCCTTCGGCGCGACCGCGGCGACATGCACCGCCAGCCGCCGCGGCGTGGCGTAGGCGGTGACGCGCGCGTCGGCCGCGGCCAGGCTCTGCGCCTTCAGCGCATCGGCCAGCAGCGCGGCGAAGGATTCGCCCAGCTTCTTCAGCGCCTTGGGCGGCAGTTCCTCGACGAACAGTTCAACCAGCAGGTTTGCGCTCATGGTGCGATCACGCCCAAGCCGACGGCTTTGGCATTGCGGTTCAGAGTGTCGTCGTAGGAGAGCATCGTTTTGCAGGCCAGTCGCGCCGCGATCGCCAGGTGCAGCGAGTCTCCGCTTCGCAGCCCGCTGGCCGGCTGCAGGCACAGCGCCGCGGCGTTGCCGAAGTCGTCGGCCTCGACCCGCTCGACCTTGAGCAGCGTGTCGCAGGCGTCGTCGAATTCATGCCAGGCCTGCGCCATCTGGTCGCCGTCGATGTCGCCGCGCCGGACCTTGATGGCCAGCACACTGGCGAATTCGGTCACCACCCAATCGGAGATGCAGTAACCGGCACGCGGACGCCGGGCCATCCAGTTCAGCAGCGGCTCACCGCGCGCCTCGCCGGTGTAGAGCGCGACCAGCGCGCTGGTATCGACATAGGTCATCGTGGAGGTCGCCAATGGCAAGGGTCAATAGCGAGACTGCCGCCGCAGTTCATCGATCGCCGGCTCGGTCACCGGCAAGCCCTGGCGCAGCTCGCGCACACGCCGCACGAAGCTCTTCATGTCCAGCGGCTGCTTGGCCGACAACCCCAGCCGCGCCGGCCCCAGCACCCGCGCCTGCAGCAGCGAGCCTTCGGCCACGCCCAGCTCACGCGCCAGCTTGGCCGGAATGCGCACCGCCAGGCTGTTGCCCCAGCGGCCGACCGGCAGATCCGATGCACCCATGCTCGTTTCTCCTCGATGTAGATACGCGTATCTACATTCTAAAGCCGCCGCGGCTCAAGCCGCCTTCCTGGACAAGGCCGCGCTCACCTGGTCGGCCCACTCGCGCGGTGCCATCGGAAAGCCTAAGCGGGCGCGGCTGTCCAGGTAGCTCTGCGCCACCGCGCGCGCCAGGTTGCGGATGCGGCCGATGTAGGCGGCGCGCTCGGTGACGCTGATGGCGCCGCGCGCATCGAGCAGGTTGAAGGTGTGCGCCGCCTTGAGCAGCTGCTCGTAGGCCGGCAGCGCCAGCTGGTTGTCCATCAGGTGCTTGCTCTGCCGCTCGTGCGCGCCGAAGGCCTGCAGCAGGAAGTCGACATCGCTGTGCTCGAAGTTGTAGGCGCTCTGCTCCACCTCGTTCTGGTGGTAGACGTCGCGGTAGCTGATGCCCGGCGCCCACTGCAGGTCGAACAGGCTTTCCACGCCCTGGATGTACATCGCCAGCCGTTCCAGGCCGTAGGTGATCTCGCCGGTGATGGGCTTGCAGTCGATGCCGCCCACCTGCTGGAAGTAGGTGAACTGCGTCACCTCCATGCCGTTGAGCCAGACCTCCCAGCCCAGGCCCCAGCAGCCGAGCGTGGGGTTCTCCCAGTCGTCCTCGACGAAGCGCACGTCGTTGCGCTTCAGGTCGAAGCCCAGCGCCTGCAGGCTGCCCAGGTACAGCTCGAGGATGTTCGCCGGCGCGGGTTTCAGCACCACCTGGTACTGGTAGTAGTGCTGCAGCCGGTTCGGGTTCTCGCCGTAGCGGCCGTCCTTGGGCCGGCGGCTGGGTTGCACGTAGGCCGCCTTCCAGGGCTCGGGGCC
>CAYUPF010000027.1:0-29813 GCA_964446545.1 uncultured Rubrivivax sp. | reverse complement strand
TGACAACGCGAGAGGGAGGGTGACGAGCCTTACCCCCGGCACTGGTCACAACGGTTGGGGCTGCTTCGTTCCCGACCTGACCCGGTTGGCCGCGCTTCCATGCGGGGAGGCCCGTCGAGGACGATTGTAGGTGAGGCCGGGTTGCGCCTCAGCGCAGTTGCAGATCGTCGGCGGCGAAGTGCAGGCCCAGCGGTTCGATCAGCAGTTCCTTCTCGCCGGCTTCGACCACGCCGGCCAGCGTGGCCGGCACACCCTGTGCCAGCGCCACGTCGACCGTGCGCTGTGCCAGATCGGCCGGCACGAAGAGCGCGAAGCCTGCGCCCATGTTGAGCGTGCCATAGGCCTCGTGGTCGTCCTGTTGCGCCTGCTGCTGGATGAAGCTCAGCACCGGCGGCACCGGCGGCAGGCTCAGTACGCGGTAGCGCAGCGGCTTGGGGTGGCGCAGCAGCTTGCGCCAGCCGTGGCCGGTGATGTTGGACGCGTAGTGCGGCGTGATGCCGGCGCGGAACAGCGCTTCGGTCACCGGCGAATACAGCAATGTCGGCGCGAGCAGCGCGTCGCCGTAGCTCAGGCCCGGCTGCACATGTGTCAGGTAGCCCTGCGGCAGCCGCTCGGCCAGCTTGCGCGCCAGGCTCAGCCCGTTGGCATGAATGCCACTGGAGCCGAGCAGCACGATGGCATCACCCGGGCCGAGCTTGTCGCCCAGCGTCAGCCGCTGCTTGGGGTTGACCAGGCCGGTGCACGAGGCCGCGAGGTCGATGCGCCCGGCTTCGACGATGCCGGCCAGCGCCGGCGTCTCGCCGCCGCCCCAGGCCACCTGGCAGCGGTCGCAGGCGCGCTTCCAGCCCTCGACCAGGGCCTGCGCGCGCACTGCGTCGCCAAACCAGTCCGAGCCGCCGGCCGCCCAGTAGGCCTGCACCACCAGCGGCGTGGCACCGACGGTGATGAGGTCGTTGATGGCCATCGCGATCGTGTCCTGCGCGATCGCGTCGTAGTAGCTGCGGCCGGTGAGCTGCGCCATGGCGTCGGCCACCAGCGCCTTCGAGCCCAGGCATTCGACGATGCTGGCCAAGTAGAACGGGCCCACGTCCACCACGTAGGCGGATTCGCCGCGTGAGGCCTGCACCTCGCTGAAGCCATGTGCTTGCAGGTGTATCGCGGTGGCCGCGGCGGCGCGCTGCGCGGCCACCTTCAGCGGATCGATCAGGTCATAGTCGACCCCGGACTGGCGGTAGCTGAGCGGCGTGTTCATGCGGGCACATTATCCGGCAGCCCCCGTGGCCGAGCGGGGTGCGCTGCGTAGAATGAAGTGCATGTCCTATGTCGTGCTCGCCCGCAAGTACCGGCCCCGCAGCTTCGAGCAGATGGTGGGCCAGGAACACGTGGTGCGCGCGCTCGGCAATGCTCTGCAGCAGCAGCGGCTGCACCATGCCTACCTGTTCACCGGCACGCGCGGCATCGGCAAGACCACGGTGTCGCGCATCCTCGCCAAGAGCCTCAATTGCACCGGGCCCGACGGCAGCGGCGGCATCACCGCCACGCCTTGCGGTGTGTGCAGCGCCTGCGTCGAGATCGACGAAGACCGCTACATGGACTATGTCGAGCTCGATGCCGCGTCCAACCGCGGCATCGACGAGGCGCGCGACCTGCTGGAACGTGCCGCCTACAAGCCCGGCATCGGCCGCTTCAAGGTCTTCATGATCGACGAGGCCCACCAGCTCACCAAGGACGCCTTCAGCGCGCTGCTGAAGACGCTGGAAGAACCGCCCGAGTACCTGAAGTTCGTGCTCGCCACCACCGACCCGGAGAAGATGCTGCCCACGGTGCTGAGCCGCTGCCTGCAGTTCAACCTGCGGCCGATGGCGCCCGAGGTGGTGCAGCAGCACCTGCAGCAGGTGTTGCAGGCCGAGGGCGTGGCCAGCGATGCGGCCTCGCTGCGGCTGCTGGCGCGTGCGGCTCGCGGGTCGATGCGCGATGCGCTGTCGCTCACCGACCAGGCCATCGCCTATGGCAGCGGCCGCGTCGACGAAGCCGGCGTGCGCTCGATGCTCGGCGCGGTTGACCAGGGCCATGCCGCGGCCCTGGTCGAGGCGCTGGCGCAGCGCGACGGACCGGCGCTGCTGGCGCGGCTGGACGCGTTGCGCGGGCTTGGCCTGTCGGCCGACGGCACGCTGGAATCGATGGCCCAGCTGCTGCAGCAGATGGCGGTGCAGCAGGCGGTGCCGGGCACGCTGGATGCGGCCGATCCGGACCATGCCGATGCGCTGCGCCTGGCACCGCAAATGCCTGCGGACGAGATACAGCTGCTCTACAGCATCGTGCTGCAGGGCCGCGGCGAGCTGCACCTGATGTCCGACGAGTACAGCGCGCTGACCATGGTGCTGCTGCGTATGCTGGCTTTTGCGCCGCCACCGGCGGCTGGGCGCAGCGCGCCGCCGGCCGGGCGCGCGCCCGCGGTTGTGCCGCATGCCGCGCCGGCCGTTCGTCGCGCAGCGCCGCCTGTGGCGGCAGAGGAGCCTCCGCCCTGGGTGGATCTGCCGCCGGAAGATGGGGCCGTACCCAGTGGCAGCGCTGCGCTGCGTGCCGCATCGCCGCCGGCGATGGCCGTGCCGGCACCCGCTGCGGCGACGGTCTTCGTCGCCACGCCGATGGGCGATCGCTGGGCCGAGCTCGTGGCCGGCCTGGTGCGCAGCGGGGCCGTCGCGGCGCTGGTGCGCGAGCTGGCGCAACAGGCCGGGCTGGAGCGCATCGATGCAAGCACGCAGCCACCGACCTGGCACCTGCAGGTCGAGCGCGATTCGCTGCGCACCGACGCACTGCGCGACAAGCTGCGCCAGGCGCTGGTGGCGGCGCTGGGCGAGCCGCTGCAGTTGATGCTGCACGACGAGGTGCCGCCGGATTCGCCGGCACGCCGCGACGCCGCCGAGCGCGAACGCCGTCAGCGCCAGGCCGAGGCGGCGATTCGCAACGACCCGCTGGTGCTGGACCTGATGTCGCAGTTCAAGAGCGCGCGCATCGTGCCCGGTTCGATCAAACCGCTTTGATGTCGAGAGGAAGCCCACCATGATGAAGAACCAGCTGGCCGGCCTGATGAAGCAGGCGCAGGCGATGCAGGAAAACATGAAGCGCGCGCAGGACGAACTGGCGGCGATCGAGGTCGAGGGCCAGTCCGGTGCCGGGCTGGTGAAGGTGGTGATGACCTGCAAGCACGACGTCAAGCGCGTGGCCATCGACCCCAGCCTGCTCGCCGACGACAAGGACATGCTCGAGGATCTGGTGGCCGCGGCCTTCAACGACGCGGTGCGTCGCGCCGAGGCGGTAAGCCAGGAGAAGATGGGCAAGCTCACTGCGGGCATGCCGCTGCCGCCGGGCATGAAGTTCCCGTTCTAGCGCTGCGGATGGCCGAAGCCAGCCTCGAGGCGCTGATCGACGCCTTGCACCGCCTGCCCGGCGTGGGGCAGAAGTCGGCGCAGCGCATGGCCTACCACCTGCTGCAGAACGACCGTGCCGGCGCCGGCCGGCTGGCGCTGGCGCTGCAGCAGGCGCTGGCACAGATGCAGCATTGCGAGCGTTGCCACACCTTCACCGAACACCGCATCTGTGCCACCTGCGAGGATGGCACGCGTGACGCGCGCTTGCTGTGCGTGGTGGAGACGCCGGCCGACCAGGCGGCGCTGGAGCGCAGCGGCGGCTACCGCGGCCTGTACTTCGTGCTGATGGGGCGGCTCAGCCCGCTGGATGGCATCGGCATACACGACATCGGCGCGCTGCCGCTGCTCGAGCGTGCCAGTGACGGTGTCGTTGAAGAGGTGATCCTGGCCACCGGCTTCAGCGCCGAAGGCGAGGCCACCGCGCATGCACTGGGCGAGGCGCTGCGTTCGCGCGGGCTGAAGGTGACGCGTCTGGCGCGCGGCGTGCCCGCCGGCAGCGAACTGGAATACGTGGACCTGAGCACCATCGCCCACGCGCTGGTGGACCGGCGCTGAGCGCGCCTACAGCTTGGAGTCGCCCTGCGTGACCGCCACCTTGGAGGCGGCCTTGACTGCGGGCTGGCGGGCCACGGTGCGCTTGGCAGGGGCCTTGGCGGTAGCGGTGGGCCGTTTGGCCGCCGCCGTGCGCTTGCCCGCCTTGGCGGGAGCGGGCTTGATGACGACGATGATCTGGCCTGGTTTGAAACGTGCATTGGTGGCGACACCGTTCCACTGCGCCACCTGCTCGGCACTGACGCGGTGGCGCCTGGCCACTGCAGCCACCGAATCGCCCTTCTTGCCCGCCTTGAAGCTGACGCGACGGCCCGGCGGGCGGTCGGGGGCCAGCAGCATCATCGCGTTGTCGGCGATCTGGCCGGACACGTCGGTGGTCTTGTGCGGACTGCGCGGCACCAGCAGCGTCGAACCGACCTTGACCAGCATGCGCGGCGGGATGCGGTTGACGCTGCGCAGCTGCTCCTCGCTCATGCCCACCTGGCGCGCCACGTCGGCAGGCTTGAGCGTCGCCGGCGCCACCCAGGCCGTCCAGCTGGCCAGCGGCGCATCGTGCGCGCGCAGGTTGCGCACGAACAGCGTGGCATTGTCGTAGGGCAGCAGCACCTGCGGCGTGCCGGCGGCCAGGATCACCGGCTTGTTCATCTGCGGGTTCAGCGCCTGGAACTCCTCGAGCGAAATGCCCGCCAGGCGCATCGCGACATCGACGTCGATGTCGTTGGTGATCGGCACGGCCAGGAAGTAGGGGTGGTTCTCCAGCGGCGGCAGGGTGATGGCGAAGGCCTGCGGCTGCATCACGATGTTCTTCACCGCCTGCAGCTTGGGCAGGTAGTTGCGCGTCTCGTCGGGCATGCGCAGGTCCTCGTAGGTGGCGGGCCGGCCCGCCTTGAGGTTGCGGTCGACCGCGCGCTGCACGTTGCCCTGGCCCCAGTTGTAGGCGGCCAGCGCCAGCTGCCAGTCGCCGAACTGGCGCTGCAGCATCTGCAGGTAGTCCAGCGCCGCGCGTGTCGAGGCCAGCACGTCGCGGCGGTCGTCGCGGAACAGGTTCTGCTTCAGGTCGAAGTCCTTGCCGGTGGCGGGCATGAACTGCCACATGCCGGAGGCGCGTGCCACCGACATGGCCTGCGGGTTGAACGCGCTTTCGATGAAGGGCAGCATCGCCAACTCCGTGGGCATGCCGCGCTTGTCGATCTCCTCGACCACGTAGAACAGGTAGCGGCTGCCGCGCTCGGTCATGCGCCGCACGTAGTCGGGCCGCGAGGCGTACCACTGCTGCCACTTGAGGACCAGCGCGTTGTCCAGATCGGGCATGGCGAAGCCGGCGCGCAGGCGCACCCACAGGTCGCTGCGTGCGTTGGCGTCGTCCTCTTCGACGATGACCGAAGGGCGCAGCGGGTCGATCGCGAACAGGTAGGGCTGGCCGTTGGCCTGCAAGGTATCGGGCGCGGCCGTCGGCGCAGCAATCGGTGGCGGCAGCTGTGCCACTGGTGCAGATGCAGCGACTGCTGCTGCGCTGGCCTGGCTCGGCGCGTCGTCGCCCGGTGGCGTGGCACAGCCCGACAGCGCCGCGACCAGTGTCCACGCGCACCACCAACCCAGGCCGCGCGGCCGGGCCCGGGCGGCACGCCTCATCGGGCTTTCGGTCGCGCAGCGGCGACAGCCATTCGAACGGGCACGATGGGCGCGGCGCGCGCCACTAGAATTATTGCCGGCGCTGGCAGCCGGCGGAGATCGCGCCGGGCCGGCGCATCCTGGGCCGCCACTAGCGGTGCAGCATCCACCGGCACCGGCCCGCTACGCCGGTTGGCGCGGCAGGGCATCCGGAAGTCGTCGTGTCTGAAGGCGTGAGAGGCTGTCGTCGTCATGGTTCGCGAGGCATCGATTATAGAGTTGGCTGCCTGGATGCAAAGCGCTCCGGGGCAGTGTCTGTTGCGTTGGGAACAGCAACATCTGGATCAGGCGGTGGCCGATGTATTCGGTTACCACGCATTGCAGCTCGGTCTGCCCGAACTGCAGGGCCTGCGCGCCAACCGCATGCCGCATCGCTGGGTGGCCAGCGACTCGATGCAGGCCGTGCAGCCGCTGCCGAGCGAGGGCGAGCCGATCGGTCTGCCCATCGATTTGAACGTGGCATTGCACTGCGACTTCGATGCCTTGCCCTTCCCGAATCAGAGCCTGGACCTGCTGGTGCTGCCGCACGCGCTCGAGCTGTCGCGCGACCCGCACCTGACGCTGCGTGAGGTGGAACGTGTGCTGGTGCCTGAAGGGCGCGTGATGATCCTCGGTTTCAACCCTGCCAGCATGTGGGGCCTGCGCCAGCGTCTGGGCCGCGCACGCGGCGCCATCGGCCTGGGTGGCCGCGGGACGTTGTTCCTGCCGCGTGCCGGCGAATTCCTGGGCTACTGGCGCCTGCGCGACTGGCTGCGGCTGCTGAGCTTCGAGGTCGAGGGCGGGCGCTTCGGCTGCTTTCGCCCGCCCTACGCTTCAGCGCGCTGGCTTGAACGCAGCGCCTGGCTGGAAGGCGTGGGCGAGCGCTGGTGGCCGGTGTTCGGCGCCGTCTATTTTCTGGTGGCGGTCAAGCGCGTGCGTGGCATGCGCCTGGTCGGCCTGGCGCGCAACGAGGCGCGCAAGACGCGCAGTGCGGCCGCGGTGGTGGCCAACCGGCAGCGCCAGCCGGTCGAGGAGTTGTGTGAATGAAGGAAGTGGTGATCTACACCGACGGCGCCTGCAAGGGCAACCCCGGCCCTGGCGGCTGGGGCGCGTGGCTGCGCTGCGGCACGCACACCAAGGAACTATTCGGCGGCGAGGCACTCACGACCAACAACCGCATGGAGTTGACCGCGCCCATCGAGGCTCTGGCGTCATTGAAGCAGCCTTGTACCGTGACCATCTTCACGGACAGTCAATATCTTCGCAACGGCATCGGCAGTTGGATCCATGCGTGGAAGGCGCGTGGCTGGAAAACGGCCGATCACAAGCCGGTGAAGAACATCGATCTGTGGCAGCGTCTCGATGCCCTGGTGAACCAGCATCGGGTTCAGTGGCGGTGGGTCAAGGCCCACGCCGGAGATCCGGGCAACGAACGCGCCGACGAACTGGCCAACCGGGGCGTCCCGGCCCCCTGACCCGGGACTGACGCGGAACTGCGTCAAAGGCTAAAGTGCAAGAACACGACAAGGACGAACGCTTGAGAAAGGTCCATACATGGGTGGCGTTGCTGGGCATCGCGATGCTGGCGGTGGCGGCATGGTGGTGGCAGAACCACCGCCCGCAGACTGCGGCGCCCGCCGAACTGGCGCCGGGCGCGGCCGCCACCGGCCCGAACCCGGCCGCGACGCCGGACGGACCGGTCAGTGTCGAGGTCGGCAAGGTCGAGGCCATGACGCTCGAGGACGACGCGCAGGCGGTGGGCTCGCTGCGCTCGCGCCAGGGCGTGATCCTGCGGCCCGAGGTCAGCGGCCGCATCGCGTCGCTGAACTTCAGCGACGGCCAGCGCGTGAAGCGCGGCCAGCTGCTGGTGCAACTGGACGACACCTTGCAGCAGGCGCAGCTGAAGCAGGCCGAGGCGCAGGCCAGCATCGCGCGTACCAACCTGCAGCGCAACCGCGAGCTGGTGGCGCAGAACTTCGTCAGCCAGAGCGCCGTCGACCAGACTGCCGCGGCGCTGGAGGTGGCCGAAGCCCAGGTGGCACTGTCGCAGGCGCAGCTGGCGCGCATGCGCATCGTCGCGCCCTTCGACGGCATCGCCGGCATCCGCAGCGTCGATGTGGGCGACTACGTCAAGGACGGCGCCGACCTGGTGAGCATCGAAGACCTGTCGCAGGTGCTGGTGGACTTTCGCCTGCCCGAGCGCTTCATCGCCCGCGTCAGGACCGGACAGTCGGTGGAGGTGAGCCTGGACGCGCTTCCCAGCCAGCGTTTCAACGGCCGCATCGATGCGCTCGATTCGGTCATCGATGCCGACGGCCGATCGCTGCTGGTGCGCGCCCGCCTGGACAACCCCGGCGGCGTGCTCAAGTCGGGCCTGTTCGCGCGCACCCGCATCGTCTTCGCGCAGCGCGAGAACGCGTTGGTCGTGCCCGAGGAGGCGCTGGTGCCGCTGGGCGGAAAACAGTACCTGTACAAGGTGGCCGACGGGCCTGACGGCAAGGTGTCCAGGCGCATCGAGGCGCGCATCGGCCTGCGCCTGCCCGGCAAGGTGGAGATCCTCGAAGGCCTGGCCGCCGGCAACCTGGTGGTCACGGCCGGGCAGGCGCGCCTGGCGCGCGGCGACGCGGTGCCGCTGAAGGTGGTGGATATCTCGCGCCCGGCGGCCGGCGCGGCATCGGCGGCGCGCACGCCGTCGCCCTGAACACGGGCACACCATGCGCGTCTCCGAACTGTCGATCCGCCGCCCGGTCTTCGCGACCGTGATGTCGCTGATGATCGTGCTCATCGGCCTGGTGTCTTTCAATCGGCTGGCGGTGCGCGAGTACCCGCGCATCGACGAGCCGGTAGTCACCGTTCGCACCAAATTGATCGGCGCCTCGTCCGAGGTCATCGAATCGCAGGTGACCAAGCCGCTGGAAGACTCGATCGCCGGCATCGACGGCGTCGACATCATCACCTCGATCTCGCGTTCCGAAGAAAGCCAGATCTCGGTGCGCTTCAAGCTCGAAAAGAATCCCGACGACGCCGCCGCGGACGTGCGCGACCGCGTCTCCAGAGTGCGCGGACGCCTTCCCGACGCGGTCGACGAGCCGATCATCGCCAAGGTCGAGGCCGATGCCTCGCCGACGATCTGGCTGGCCTACACCAGCGACACGCTCAGCCCGCTGGAAATCACCGACATCATCAACCGCGTCGTCAAGCCACGGCTGCAGACGGTGCCCGGCGTGTCCGAAGTGCGGGTCAGCGGCGACCGGCTGTTCGCCATGCGCATCTGGCTCGACCCGGACAAGCTGGCGGCCTACCGGCTGACGGTGCAGGACGTCGAGGACGCGATCCGCAAGCAGAACCTGGAAGTGCCGGCCGGGCGCATCGAGAGCCAGCAGCGCGAGTTCAGCGTCACCGCGCGCACCGACCTGAACACGGTGGTGCAGTTTGCCGACATCGCGCTGAAGTCGGTCAACGGCTATACCGTGCGGCTGCGCGACGTGGCGCGCATCGAACAGGGGCCGGCCAGCGAGCGCAGCAGCGTGCGCCTGAACGGCCAGCCGTCGGTATCGGCCGGCGTGATCCGCAATGCCACGGCCAACCCGCTGGAGATCTCGGCGGCAGTGCGCAAGATCATGCCGCAGATCCAGGCCGAACTGCCGCCGGGCGTGACGGTGCAGGTGGCCAACGACAACGCGGTGTTCATCGACCGCTCGGTCAAGTCGGTGTACCGCACCATCGCCGAGGCGGTGCTGCTGGTGGCGCTGGTGGTGTTCGTCTTCCTGCGCACCCTGCGCGCGTCGATCATCCCGCTGGTGACGATTCCCGTCAGCCTGATCGGCGCCTTCGGCATCATGGCTGCGTCGGGCTTCACCATCAACACGCTGACGCTGCTGGCGCTGGTGCTGGCCATCGGCCTGGTGGTCGACGACGCCATCGTCGTGCTGGAGAACATCTTCCGCCACATCGAAGAGGGGCTGGAGCCGTTCCAGGCCGCGCTGAAGGGCGCCAAGGAGATCGGCTTCGCCGTGGTGGCGATGACGCTGACGCTGGCCGCGGTGTATGCGCCGCTGGCCTTCACGCCTGGGCGCACCGGGCGGCTGTTCACTGAGTTTGCGCTGACGCTGGCCGGCGCGGTGGTGGTGTCGGGCTTCGTCGCACTGACGCTGACGCCGATGATGTGCAGCAAGCTGCTGCGCCACAACCCATCGCCGAACCGCTTCGACCGCGGCATGGAACGGCTGCTCGTCGGCTTGAGCAACGGCTATGGCCGCGCGCTGCGCTGGGTGCTGACGCAGCGCTGGATCGTGCTGCTGGTCATGGCCGCCGCCGGCGGTGGCAGTTGGTGGCTGTTCAGCCAGGCGAAGAGCGAACTGGCGCCGCTGGAAGACCGGGGTGTGATTCTCGCCACTGTCAACGCGCCCGACGGAGCAACGCTCGACTACACCGCACGCTACCTGCTCGCGATCGAGTCCATCGCCGCCAACTACCCGGAGCTCGACCGCGTCTTCGTCGTCGCCGGCAACCCGACGGTGTCGCAGGGCGTGTCCTTCATGCGCACCGTCGATTGGGACGAGCGCAAGCGCAGCACGCAGGAACTGGCGCGCGCGCTGCTGCCGCAGTTCCAGGGCCTGCCGGGCGTGACCGCGTTCCCCATCACCCCGCCCAGCCTGGGGCAGGGCTTTCGCGAGCGCTCGATCAACTATGTCGTCGTCACCAGCGACAGCTACGACAACCTGGCGCGCGTGTCGCAGCAGTTCCTGGCCGAGATGGCCAAGAACCCCGGCTTCGTGCAACCCGACACCGACCTGCGGCTGAACAAGCCGGAGATCTTCGTCGAGGTCGACCGCGCGCGCGCCGCCGACATGGGCGTCAGCGTCGACGCGGTGGCGCGCACGGTCGAGACCATGCTCGGCGGCCGTGCCGTCACGCGCTACAAACGCGACGCCGATCAGTACGACGTGATCGTGCAGACCGCAGAGCGCGGGCGCACCACGCCCGAGGACATCGAGAAGCTGTTCGTGCGCGGCCGCGGCGACGCGATGGTGCCGCTGAGCTCGCTGATCAAGGTGCGCGAGGCGGTCAGCCCGCGCGAGCTGAACCACTTCAACCAGCGCCGCTCGGTGGCCATCACCGCCAACCTGGCGCCGGGCTACGCGCTCGGCGAAGCGCTGCAGTTCATGGACCAGACGGCGGCGCAGGTGCTGCCCACCGGCTACGCCACCGAACTCAACGGCGTCAGCCGCGAGTTCCGCTCGTCCTCGGGCGCGCTGGGGCTGGTGTTCGTGCTGGCGCTGATGTTCATCTTCCTGGTGCTGGCGGCACAGTTCGAGAGCTTCGTCGACCCCTTCGTCATCCTGCTGGCGGTGCCGCTGTCGACGGTCGGTGCGCTGCTGGCGATGCACTGGAGCGGCGGTACGCTGAACGTGTATTCGCAGATCGGCCTGATCACGCTGGTCGGACTGATCAGCAAGCACGGCATCCTCATCGTCGAGTTCAGCAACCAGCTGCGCCAGCAGGGCCGCAGCGTGCGCGAGGCGGTGGTCGAAGCCGCCAGCCTGCGCCTGCGACCGATCCTGATGACCACCGGTGCGATGGTGCTGGGCGCGCTGCCGCTGGCCCTGGCCAGCGGCGCCGGCGCCGAGAGCCGTCAGCAGATCGGCTGGGTCATCGTCGGCGGCATGTCGCTGGGCACGCTGCTCACGCTGTTCGTCGTGCCCACCGTCTACACGCTGTTCGCGCGCCAGGGCGTGCCCGGCGAGATCACCACGCCAGCATCGGACGCGGTGCACGCGCACGACGTGGCGCCGCAGTTGCCGGGCTGAGCCGCCGGCCCTGCCGCGGCGCGGCAAGGTGTTTCAGATCAGGCCGTCGAAGGGCAGCACGTCGACCGGCTCACCGGACGCGACGTTGCCCTGCTCGTGGTGCAGCAGCACCATGCCGTTGGCCTGGCTCATGCTGCGCAGGATGCCGCTGCCCTGCGCGCCGGTGATCGCCACCTGCCAGTGCCCATCGTCGGCGCGGGAGAGGATGCCGCGCTGGTATTCGGTGCGGCCGGGCTTCTTGCGGATCGGCGCCAGGCTGGCCGCACGCAGCAGCGGCAGCGGTTGCGGCGTGGCGCCGGCCATGCGCAGCAGCGCGTCGCGCACGAAGGCGTAGAAGGTCACCATCACCGCCACCGGGTTGCCGGGCAGCCCGAACAAGACCGCCTGGTGCGGCGGCTTGCCGATGCGTCCGATCGCCATCGGCCGGCCGGGGCGCATGGCGATGCGCCAGAACAGCACCTCGCCCAGTTCGGCCATGATGCGCTTGGTGTGGTCGGCCTCGCCGACGCTGACGCCGCCCGAGGTGATCACCGCATCGGCGCAGGCCGCGGCCTGCGTGAAGGCTTGGCGCAGCGCCGCAGGATCGTCGCGCACCACGCCCAGGTCGATGGCTTCCACGCCCAGGCGCTGCAGCATGCCCCAGATGGTGTAGCGGTTGCTGTCGTAGACGCAGCCGGCGTCCAGCGGCTCGCCGATGGAGCGCAATTCGTCGCCGGTGGAGAAGAAGGCCACGCGCGGGCGGCGCCGCACCGGCACTTCGGCCAGCCCCAGCGAAGCCAGCAGCCCCAGGTCGGCCGGGCGTAGCAGCCGGCCCGTCGCCAGCGCGGTCTCGCCACCGGCCAGGTCCTCGCCCGCCAGGCGCCGGTTGTCGCCGGTGCGCAGCAGCCCCGGTGGCACCAGCACGTGCTCGCCGTCGAGCTGGGTGAATTCCTGCGGCACCACGGTATCCAGGCCAGTCGGCATGACCGCGCCGGTGGTGATGCGCACGCAGGCCTGCGCGGGCACCTCGCCGCCGAAGTTCTGGCCGGCCAGGCCTGTGCCGACGATGCGCAGCCGTGTCGTCGCATCGGCGCGCAGCTCGCCGCCGCGCAGCGCGAAGCCGTCCATCGCCGAGTTGTCGTGTGCCGGCACGTCGATGGCCGAGACGATGTCGCGCGCCAGCACGCGGCCCAGCGCATCGCGGATCGGCCGTTGCTCGACCGCCTGCACCACCGGCACCAGACGTGCGATGAACGCCTGCGCCTGCGCCACCGGCAGGGCGTCGGGGTCGTAGCCGGCCACGCAGGACGCGATGTCCTGCAACGACTGCGGCAGCGCGGCGGCTTCGCTGGACATGACGCGCTCAGCCGCCGATGTAGTGCATCTCGACGCGGCGCGCGCTCGAGCCCGGGCTGGGCGCACTGGCGCCGCGCAGTTCGGAATAGCGGTCGGCGCGCTGCCCCCAGATGGCGGCAATGGTCGCAGCGAGTTGCTCGTCGCCGGCGCCGCCGCGCAGCAGCGCGCGCAGGTCGTGCCCGGCGCTGGCAAACAGGCACAGGAAGAGCTTGCCTTCGGTGGACAGCCGCGCGCGGTTGCAGTCGCGGCAGAAGGCCTGCGTGACGCTGGAGATCAGGCCGATTTCGCCGCCGCCGTCGGCATAGCACCAGCGCTCGGCGGTCTCGCCTTCGACCAGCGGGTCCAGCGGCTGCAGCGCATGCGCGTTCTGAAGCGTCTGCAGCAGCTGCGCCGAGGGCAGCACCTCGTCCATGCGCCAGCCGTTGGTGGCTCCCACGTCCATGTATTCGATGAAACGCAGCACGATGCCGCTGTGGCGGAAGTGCTCCGCCATCGCCAGCACTTCGTGGTCGTTGGTGCCGCGCTTGACGACCATGTTCACCTTGATCGGCGCCAGCCCCACTGCCTGCGCCTCTTCGATGCCGCGCAGCACCTCGGCGACCGGGAAGTCGACATCGTTCATGCGCCTGAAGATGGCGTCGTCCAGCGCGTCCAGGCTGACGGTGACACGCTGCAGCCCGGCGTCCTTGAGCGCGCGCGCCTTGCGCGCCAGCAGCGAGCCGTTGGTGGTGAGCGTGATGTCCAGCGGCTCGCCTTCGGGCGTGCGCAGCGCGGCCAGCATCTCGACCAGCCGCTCGAGGTTCTTGCGCAGCAGCGGCTCGCCGCCGGTCAGGCGAAGCTTGCGCACGCCATGCGCGACGAACTGCTGCGCCAGCCATGTGATCTCCTCGAAGCTGAGCAGCGCGCTGTGCGGCAGGAAGTCGTAGCGCTTGTCGAACACTTCCTTCGGCATGCAGTAGCTGCAGCGGAAGTTGCAGCGGTCGGTGACCGAGATGCGCAGATCGCGCAGCGGCCGACCGAGCCGGTCAACGAGCAGGCCGCTGGGCGCAGGCAGGCTGTCCAACGGGCTCGGCAACTGCGCGGAACGGCGCAGATCGTGCAGCGGAATGACATGCTCACCCATGGCTGCTATTGTGCCCCGCGGCGTCACGTCAGGGTGACGCAAGGGCCAAGCTGAAAATAGGCCCTGCCCGGCGCAGCGGCACAAGGAGACATGCATGAACTTCAATGAATTTCATCGCCGTTCGATCGAAGATCGCGACAGCTTCTGGGCGGAGCAGGCGGCACTGGTCGACTGGCACAAGCCCTTCGACACGGTCTGCGACTACAGCCGTCCGCCCTTTGCCAGCTGGTTCGCCGGCGGCCAGACCAACCTGTGCCACAACGCGGTGGACCGGCACCTTGCGGCGCGGCCCGACGCGAATGCGCTGATCTGGGTGTCGACCGAGGTCGACCAGGAAGTCGTCTACAGCTTCCGCAAGCTGCATGCCGAGGTGCAGCGCATGGCCGCCTGCCTGATCGAACTGGGTGTGAAAAAGGGCGACCGCGTGCTGATCTACATGCCGATGATCGCCGAGGCCGCCTTCGCGATGCTGGCCTGCGCGCGCATCGGTGCCATCCATTCGGTGGTCTTCGGCGGCTTCGCCAGCGTCAGCCTGGCCAGCCGCATCGACAACGCCACGCCGGCGGTGATCGTTAGCGCCGATGCCGGCAGCCGCAGCGGCAAGGTCGTTCCCTACAAGGGCTTGCTCGACGAGGCCATCACGCTGGCCGCGCACAAGCCCTCGCGCGTGTTGATGGTCGACCGCGGCCTCGCCCCCTTCGTGCCGGTGGCCGGCCGCGACGCCGACTACGCCACGCTGCGCCGCAAGCACATCGACGCGCAGGTGCCCTGCGTGTGGGTGGACGCCACGCACCCGAGCTACACGCTGTATACCAGCGGCACCACCGGCACACCCAAGGGTGTGCAGCGCGACACCGGCGGCCATTGCGTGGCGCTGGCCGCCAGCATGAAGCACATCTTCCTGGGACGGCCGGGCGAGACCTACTTCTCCACCAGCGACATCGGCTGGGTCGTCGGCCACAGCTACATCATCTATGGCCCGCTGATCGCCGGCATGGCGACGATCATGTACGAGGGGCTGCCGACACGCCCCGATGCCGGTGTCTGGTGGAGCCTGGTCGAGAAGTACAAGGTCACGGCCATGTTCAGTGCGCCCACCGCGGTGCGTGTGCTGAAGAAGCAGGATCCGGCCTATCTGAAGAAGTACGACCTGTCCTCGCTGCGCGCGCTGTTCCTGGCGGGCGAGCCGCTGGACGAACCCACCGCGAAGTGGATCGCCGAAGCCTTGGGCAAGCCGATCATCGACAACTACTGGCAGACCGAGACCGGCTGGCCGATCCTGAGCCTGTGCAACGGCGTCGAGCAGGCGCCCAGCAAGTTCGGCTCGCCCGGCAAGGCGGTGTACGGCTACGACGTCAAGCTGGTCAACGAATCCAGTGGCGAGGAAGTGCAGGGCGCCGACGAGAAGGGTGTGGTCATGATCGAAGGGCCGTTGCCCCCCGGCTGCATGCAGACCGTGTGGCAGGACGATGCGCGTTTCGTCAAGACCTACTGGACGCAGCTCAGCGGGCGTTGGCTGTACAGCACCTTCGACTGGGGCGTGCGCGATGCCGACGGCTACTACTTCATCCTCGGGCGCACCGACGATGTGATCAACGTCGCCGGCCACCGCCTGGGCACGCGCGAGATCGAGGAGAGCATCTCCAGCCACCCCAACGTGGCCGAGGTCGCGGTGGTCGGTGTGGCCGACAACCTGAAGGGCCAGGTGGCGATGGCCTTCGTCATCGCCAAGGATGCGAGCGCATTGGGCAATGCCACCGGGCGGATGAAGCTCGAGGGCGACATCATGAAGGTGGTCGACGGCCAGCTCGGCGCGGTGGCGCGCCCGTCACGCGTGCTCTTCGTGACGGCGCTGCCGAAGACGCGCTCCGGCAAGCTGCTGCGGCGCGCGCTGCAGGCGGTGGCCGAGAACCGCGATCCGGGCGACCTGACGACCATCGAGGACCCGAGCGCGCTGCAGCAGGTCAAGGACCTGGTGGCGCAGAAGTAGCGAAGGTCGTCCCCCATCGGGGGGTGTGGCAGTCCGCCGCCGGAGGGATGGGCAGCGCGGGCTGCTTGCGGAAGACTGGGCGGCATCCACTTCAGGAAGCTGCCATGTCCTATTCGCTGCACACCCGACGCCAGCTCATTGTTGCGCTGGCCACCTTGCCGGCCTGGGGCTGGCCGTCCGCTGCCCGTGCGGCGCCGGCCTTGCTGCTGGCGCAAACGGCGCCGGCGGGCATCGACCCGGCGGGCTTTCTGGTCAGCGAGAAGTTCGACGGTGTGCGTGCCGTCTGGGATGGCCGCGTGCTGCGCTTTCGCAGCGGTCTGCCGATTGCCGCGCCCGAGGCCTTTGTCGAACGATTGCCACGCGTGCCGCTGGACGGCGAGCTGTGGCTTGGCCGCGGCCGCTTCGAGGTGCTGTCGGGCCTGGTACGCCGTCAGTCGTCCAATGTGGCGGCTTGGCGGCAGCTGTGCTACATGGTGTTCGAACTGCCCGGCGCGAGCGGGGACTTTGCCTCACGCGCACAGCGCATCGCCGCGCTGGTGCGGCAGGCCGATTGGCCACAACTGCAGGCCGTGGAACAGGAGGTGCTGGCCACTCCCCAGGCGCTGCGGCGGCGGCTCGGCGAGGTCGTGGCCGCTGGCGGCGAAGGCTTGATGCTGCATCGCGCCGATGCGCCCTACGAAACCGGACGCAGCGCGTCGCTGTTGAAGCTCAAGCCGCTGCACGATGCCGAGGCGCGCGTCATCGGCCATGTCGCCGGCCGGGGCCGCCATGCGGGGCGCATGGGGGCGTTGCAGGTGCGCAGCGCGGCGGGCGTGGACTTCCTGCTCGGCACCGGCTTCAGCGATGCGCAGCGCGATGCGCCTGCGGCCATCGGCACGCTCGTCAGCTACACGCACCGCGGCTACACCGCCGACGGCGTGCCGCGATTCGCCAGCTTCCTGCGCGTGCGCTCAGAGCACTTCTGAGGCGAAGTCCGCCAGCCGCGAGCGCTCGCCGCGCGCCAGCATCACGTGGCCGCCGTGCGGCCAGCCCTTGAAGCGGTCCACCGCGTAGGTCAGGCCGCTCGAGCCTTCGGTCAGGTAGGGCGTGTCGATCTGCGCCAGGTTGCCCAGGCAGACGATCTTGGTGCCCGGTCCGGCGCGCGTGATCAGCGTCTTCATCTGCTTCGGCGACAGGTTCTGTGCCTCGTCGATGAGCACGAACTTGTTGAGGAAGGTGCGCCCGCGCATGAAGTTCAGGCTCTTGATCTTGATCTTGCTGCGCACCAGATCGTTGGTGGCGGCGCGGCCCCATTCGCCGGCCGCGGTGTCGGTGCGCGCCAACACTTCCAGGTTGTCGTCGAGCGCGCCCATCCACGGGCCCATCTTCTCCTGCTCGTCGCCGGGCAGGAAGCCGATGTCCTCGCCCACCGGCACGGTCACGCGGGTGACGATGATCTCGCTGTAGCGGCGCTCGTCCAGCACCTGGCTCAGGCCGGAGGCCAAGGTCATCAGCGTCTTGCCCGAGCCCGCGGTGCCGGTGAGGGTGATGAAGTCACATTCCGGGTCCATCAGCAGGTTGAGCGCGAAGTTCTGCTCGCGGTTGCGCGAGGTCACGCCCCACACGGCGTTCTTGGCGTGGCTGTAGTCCCGCAGCGTCTTCAGCACCGCGGTCTTGCCGGTGATCTCGGTCACGCGCGCGTACAGCGGCGCGGCGCCGGGCGTTTCCAGGAAGACGAACTGGTTGATCAGCAGCACCGGCACCATCGGCCCGGCGATGCGATAGAAGGTGTGGCCGCTCTGGCTCCAGCTTTCCATGGTCTTGCCATGGCGCTCCCAGAAGTCGGCCGGCAGCGGCAGCACGCCGGTGTAGAGCAGGTCGCCGTCGTCCAGCGTCTTGTCGTTGAAGTAGTCCTCGGCCGGCAGGCCCAGCGCGCGCGCCTTGACGCGCATGTTGATGTCCTTCGACACCAGCACCACCTCGCGGCCCGGCTGCTGCTCGCGCAGCGCGCGCACCACGCCCAGGATCTGGTTGTCGGCCTTGCCCTGCGGCAGCCCGTCGGGCAGCTTGACGTCGAGCAGCGTGGTCTGGAAGAACAGCTTGCCCGCGGCGTCCTTGTGGCCGGTCTTGGACAGCGGGATACCTGCCGAGGCGTCGGTGCTGCCCTTGGCATCGGTGAAGGTAGCCAGAGAATCCAGGTTGCGGCTGACCTGGCGCGCGTTGCGCGCCACTTCGCTGAGGCCTTTCTTGTTGTTGTCCAATTCTTCCAGCGTGATCATCGGCAGGAAGATGTCGTGTTCGTCGAAGCGGAACAGCGACATCGGGTCATGCATCAGCACATTGGTGTCCAGCACGAAGAGCTTGGCTGGGCCGCTGCCGCGCGGCGTGCGTGCGCGCGGCCGTGCTGCGGGCTCTGCCTTCGCAGCCTGTGGCCGGGCGACGACGGGCGCCATCACGGTGGTGACGACGCGGCTGTCCAGTAGGTCCAGCGACGGGCCCGAAGCCACGTCGGCAGCGGCCGTAGGCTTGAGCGTGCGCTTTTCGTGCCGTGGGGCGGCCTGGGAGTCGAAGTCGGTGGCGGCGAGCAGCGAGGCTTTCTGGGCAGGAGGCTTGGGCAGCGGCATGGGAAAGTGGGTTGATTCAACAAGAACGCCGGCACAAGGCCGGCGTCGGACTTTGCAATGAAGTGTTGCGAACGTTCAAGCGGCCTTCTTCAGCAGCTTGACGGCCTTGAGCACTTCGTCCACATGGCCGGCGACCTTGATGCCGCGCCATTCGGCCCGCAGCACGCCCTGCGGGTCAATGAGGAAGGTGCTGCGCTCGATGCCCTTGACCTTTTTGCCGTACATGATCTTGTTCTTGACCACGCCGAACATGTGGCACAGCTTTTCTTCGGTGTCGGCGATCAGGTCGAAGGGCAGTTCGAGGTTGCTCTTGAACTTCTCGTGCGAGTTCATGTTGTCGCGCGACACGCCGAACACCACCGCGCCGGCCTTGACGAAGTCCTTGTGGCGATCACGGAACTGCATCGCCTCGGTGGTGCAGCCCGGCGTTGCATCCTTCGGATAGAAATAGAGTACAACCGTACGGCCCAGATAGGCCTGCGGCGTGAACTTCACGCCGCTGGTCGCGACGGCTTCGAATTCCGGGAGGGCTTTGTTGACGGCTGGGGTCATGTGGTTCGGCTCTCGAAGACTGGGCCTGTGATGGCATAACTATCAATTATAAAGTCAAGCTTGGTCGCGTCGATGACACGGCACGGCTCAGGCGCCTTCCGTGGGCGGCGGATCGAGCAGCAGTGCGGCCAGCACCGCACGGCCCTCGCTGGCCAGCACGTTGTAGGTGCGGCAAGCCGCCGCGGTGTCCATGGTCTCGACGCCGATGCCACGCTCGATGAGGCAGCGCAGCAAGGCAGCGGAGACAAAGCGGTGGCGCGCGCCGCTGCCGAAGATCACCAGTTCGGGCTGCAGCGACAGCGCTTGCTCGAAGTGCGACGACTGCAACTCTTCGATGCGCGCCGGCGCCCAGCGCCGCACCTCGCCCTGCCAGGGCACCAGCAGGCTGTGGCCGAAGCCCACCGAGCCGACCCAGATGCTCGATGCATCGTGCCGCGTGATGGTGTTGACGCCTTCGGAACGATCGGGTTGGATCTTCAAAGTGGCAGGTTCGTACAGGGGCAACGAAAGGGCGGCCTGGGGCTAAAATTATAGGTTTTGCGATGCAACAGACAGTTTGTTGCCACGTCATGGCCGCACCCGCCGCGGCCCCGGGAGCCCACGCGTTGAAGCCGATCCTCAAGTCCAGCAAGCTGCACGACGTGTGCTACGACATCCGCGGCCCGGTGCTGGACAAGGCCCGCCAGATGGAGGAAGAGGGCCACAAGATCATCAAGCTGAACATCGGCAATCTGGCGGTGTTCGGCCTGGAACCGCCGGACGAGATCGTGCAGGACATGATCCGCAACCTGCCGCACACGGCGGGCTACACCGACAGCAAGGGCCTGTTCGCGCCGCGCAAGGCGGTGGTGCACTACTCGCAGGAGAAGAACATCGCCGGCGTCGGCGTCGACGACGTGTACCTGGGCAACGGCGCGTCCGAGCTGATCGTGATGAGCCTGAACGCGCTGCTCGACGGGGGCGACGAGGTGCTGGTGCCGGCGCCGGACTATCCGCTGTGGACCGCCGGCGTGTCGTTGTCGGGTGGGCGTCCGGTGCACTACCTGTGCGACGAGCAGTCCGACTGGAGCCCGGACATCGCCGACATGCGCGCCAAGATCACGCCGAACACGCGCGCCATCGTCGTCATCAATCCCAACAACCCGACCGGCGCGCTGTACCCGACCGAACTGCTGCAGCAGATCGTCGAGCTGGCGCGGCAGCATCAGCTGATCGTCTTTGCCGACGAGATCTACGACAAGACGCTGTACGACGGCAACACCCACACCAGCATTGCCTCGCTGGCCGACGACGTGCTGTTCGTCACCTTCAACGGGCTGTCGAAGAATTACCGCTCCTGCGGCTACCGCGCCGGCTGGATGATCGTCTCAGGCGACAAGCACCATGCCGGCGACTACATCGAGGGCCTGAACATGCTGGCGTCGATGCGGCTGTGCGCGAACACGCCGGGGCAGTTGGCGATCCAGACCGCGCTGGGCGGCTACCAGAGCATCAAGGACCTGGTGGCGCCCGCTGGGCGGCTGTGCCGGCAGCGCGACCTGGCCTACGAACTGCTGATGCAGATTCCGGGCGTCAGCCTGGTCAAGCCGAAGGCGGCGCTGTACATGTTCCCGCGGCTGGACCCGAAGATGTACCCGATCGCCGACGACCAGGAGTTCGCCTACGAATTGCTGGCCGAGGAGAAGGTGTTGATCGTGCAGGGCACCGGTTTCAACTGGTCCACGCCGGACCATTTCCGGCTCGTCTTCCTGCCGAATTCCGACGACCTCGCCGACGCAGTTGCTCGCATTGCCCGCTTCCTCGGCCACTACCGCAAACGCCACTCCCTCTGAACATCATGCATCCCATCAAGGTCGGCCTGCTTGGCATCGGCACCGTCGGCAGCGGCACGTTCAACGTGCTGCAACGCAACCAGGCGGAAATCCGCCGCCGCGCCGGGCGCGGCATTCAGATCACCATGGTCGCCGACCTGGACGTCGAGCGCGCGCGCTCGCTGGTCGGGCCGGAGGTCAGCGTGGTCGGCGATGCGCGGCAGGTGATCGCCAACCCGGACATCGACATCGTCGTCGAGCTGATTGGCGGCTACGGCATCGCGCGCGTGCTGGTGCTGGAAGCCATTGCCGCCGGCAAGCACGTGGTCACCGCCAACAAGGCGCTGCTGGCGGTGCATGGCACCGAGATCTTCGCCGCGGCCAGCGCCCAGGGCGTGGTCGTGGCCTTCGAGGCGGCGGTGGCCGGCGGCATCCCGATCATCAAGGCGCTGCGCGAGGGCCTCAGCGCCAACCGCATCGACTGGATCGCCGGCATCATCAACGGCACCACCAACTTCATCCTGTCGGAGATGCGCTCGAAGGGGCTGGACTTCGACGCCGCGCTGAAGGACGCGCAGAAGCTGGGCTATGCCGAAGCCGATCCCAGCTTCGACATCGAGGGCATCGACGCCGCACACAAGGCGACGATCATGAGCGCGCTGGCCTTTGGCATCCCGGTGCAGTTCGACAAGGCGCACGTTGAAGGCATCACTTCGTTGCAGGCAGCCGACATCCGCTATGCCGAGCAGCTGGGCTACCGCATCAAGCTTCTGGGCATCACCAAACGCCGCGATGACCTGGCCTCCGCGCCTGGCGGCGCGGGTGGCATCGAGCTGCGCGTGCATCCGACGCTGATCCCCACCGGGCGGCTGATCGCCAACGTCGAAGGCGCGATGAACGCGGTGGTGGTGCAGGGCGATGCCGTCGGCACCACGCTGTACTACGGCAAGGGCGCGGGCGCCGAGCCCACCGCTTCGGCGGTGGTGGCCGACCTGGTGGACATCACTCGGCTGCACACCGCCGACCCGGACCACCGCGTGCCGCACCTGGCCTTCCAGCGCAGCGCGATGCAGGACACGCCGATCCTGGCCATCGACGAGGTGATCACCGCCTTCTACCTGCGGCTGCAGGTGGCCGACGAGAAGGGGGTGCTGGCGCGCATCACCGGCATCCTGGCCGAGAACGACATCTCCATCGATGCGGTGCTGCAGCGCCCCAGCGCCGAAGGCGATGTATCTGAAGCCCTCGCCGAGGGCGAGGGCAAGACCGACCTGATCATCCTGACGCACGACACGGTCGAAGGTCGCATGAACAAGGCGCTGTCGCAGATGCAGGCGCTGCCCACGGTGCTGGCGCCGATCGTGCGCCTGCGCAAGGAAGAGCTGAATTGAAGTACATCAGCACCCGCGGCGATGCCACACGCGGCGAGCCGCTGCGCAGCTTCTGCGAGATCCTGCTCGAAGGCTTGGCGCCGGACGGGGGTCTGTACCTGCCGCAGAGCTATCCGCAGGCCGACGCGGCCACGCTGGCGCGCTGGCGCCAGCTGTCGTACCCACAGCTGGCTTTCGAGATCCTGTCGCTGTACATCGACGACATCCCGCCGGCCGAGCTGCGCACCCTGGTCGAACGCACCTACACCGCGCAGACCTTCGGCGATGCGCGCATTACGCCGCTGAAGGCGCTGGAGCCGGGCCTGTACCTGCAGGCGCTGTCCAACGGCCCGACCTTGGCCTTCAAGGACATGGCGATGCAGCTGCTCGGCCAGCTCTTCGAATACCAGCTGGCGCGCACCGGCCGGCAGCTGAATATCCTGGGCGCGACCTCGGGCGATACCGGCAGCGCGGCCGAATACGCGATGCGCGGCAAGCAGGGCGTGCGCGTGTTCATGCTTTCGCCGCACGGGCGCATGAGCCCGTTTCAGCAGGCGCAGATGTTCAGCCTGCAGGACCCGAACATCCACAACATCGCCATCGAAGGCGTGTTCGACGATTGCCAGGACATCGTCAAGGCCGTGTCCAACGACCTGGGCTTCAAGCAGCGCCACCACATCGGCACCGTCAACTCCATCAACTGGGCGCGGCTGCTGGCCCAGGTGGTGTACTACTTTGCCGGCTGGTTCCAGGCCACGCGCAGCGACGCCGAGGTGGTGGACTTCTGCGTGCCATCGGGCAACTTCGGCAACATCTGCGCCGGCCACGTGGCGCGTTCGATGGGCCTGCCCATCGGCAAGCTGGTGGCCGCCACCAACGAGAACGACGTGCTCGACGAGTTCTTCCGCACTGGCCGTTATCGGGTGCGGGGCGGCAGCGAGACCTTCGAGACCTCGAGCCCGTCGATGGACATCAGCAAGGCCAGCAACTTCGAGCGTTTCGTGTTCGACCTGGTGGGCCGCGACGCGGCGCGCACCGCCGCGCTGTTCGGCGCTGGCCTCTCGCGCGACGGCGGTTTCCAGATCACGGCCGACGAATTCGCGCGCATCGCCGGCTTCGGCTTCAGCTCCGGCAAGAGCGTGCATGCCGATCGCGTGGCCACCATCCGCGACACCTGGCAGCGCTTCGGCACGATGATCGACACCCACACTGCCGACGGGCTAAAGGTGGCGCGCGAGCACAAGCGCGATGGCGTGAACATGCTGGTGCTCGAAACCGCGTTGCCGGCCAAGTTTGCCGAGACCCTCCGCGAGGCGCTGGGCATCGATCCGCCGCGCCCGGCGGCGCTGCAGGGCATCGAACAGTTGCCCAAGCGCTTCCAGGTCATGCCGGTGGATGCCGAGCGCGTCAAAACCTACATCCACGAACACACGTGAGCGAACGCGCACCTCTGCTCAACCTCGACGATGCGCTGCAGCGGCTGCTGCAGGGCGCGGCCGGTCATGCCATCACCCAGACCGAGACCGTCTCCACCTTCGACGGCCTGGGCCGGGTGCTGGCGGCCGAAGTGCGCTCCACGCTCGACGTGCCCAGCGCCGACAACAGTTCGATGGACGGTTATGCGTTGCGTGCCGCCGACGCCGCTGCCGGCACGCTGCTGCCGGTGGCACAGCGCATCCCGGCCGGCATGGTCGGCCAAGCCCTGGCCCCGCACACTGCGGCGCGCATCTTCACCGGCGCGCAGGTTCCTGCGGGCGCCGATACCGTGCTGATGCAGGAGCAGGCCGAGGCCCAGCCCGGCGAAGATCTGGGCTCGGTGCGCGTGCTCGTCGCACCGGCGCCGGGCGACTGGATCCGCCGCCGCGGCGAGGACGTGCGCACCGGCGATGCCGTGCTGGGGCGCGGCACGCGGCTGACGCCGCAGGCGCTGGGCCTGGCGGCCAGTGTCGGCGCGGCCACGTTGCAGGTGCTGCGCCGGCCGCGCGTGGCGCTGCTGTCCACCGGCGACGAACTGGTCATGCCGGGCGAGCCGCTGCGGCCGGGCGCGATCTACAACTCCAACCGCTTCATGCTGCGCGCGCTGCTGCAGGCCGTGGGCTGCGACTGCAGCGACCTGGGCATCGTGCCCGACCAGTTGCAGGCCACGCGCGAGGCCTTGCGCCAGGCGGCGCAGGGGCATGACCTGATCCTCAGTTGCGGCGGCGTGTCGGTGGGCGAGGAAGACCACCTGAGGCCGGCCGTGATGGCCGAGGGCCGGCTGGAGCTGTGGCAGATCGCCATCAAGCCGGGCAAGCCGCTGGCCTTCGGCGCGGTGCGCGCGGCTTCGGGGCCCGAGGCGCTGTTCGTCGGCCTGCCGGGCAACCCGGTGTCCAGCTTCGTCACCTTCTTGCTGTGCGTGTCGCCGCTGCTGCGCGCCTTGCAGGGCGCCGACCCGGCGCTGCCGGCCGGCCTGCCGCTGCGCGCCGATTTCGACGGCCCCAAGGCCGAGAAGCGGCGCGAATTCCTGCGCGTGCGCCTCAATGCGAGGGGCGGGCTGGATTTGTTCCGCAACCAGAGCTCCGGCGTGCTGACCTCGGTGGTCTGGGCCGACGGTCTGGTGGACAACCCGCCGGGCCAGGTCATCCGCGCCGGCGACACGGTGCGCTTTCTGCCGCTGGCGAGCTTGCTCGCGCGCTGATGGCGATGAAGATCACGGTGCGCTACTTTGCCGCGCTGCGCGAGGCGCTGGGTAGCAGCGAAGGGGTCGAGTTGCCGGCCGGCGCCAGCGTCGGCACGCTGCGCGACGTGCTGCTGCAGCGTGGTGGCCGCCATGCCGAACTGCTGGTGCGCCGGCGCGCCGTGCGCTGCGCCGTCGACCAGGTGATGGCCGACGAGGGCGTCGCGCTCCACGACGGCGCCGAAGTCGCCTTCTTCCCGCCGGTGACGGGTGGCTGAGCGGCCGGGCTGAGACAATGGCGCCCATGCCGCGCGTCAGCATCCGGGCCGCCGATTTCGACCTCTCGCAGGAAGTGGCCGCGCTGCGCGTTGGCGACGCCGGCGTGGGCGCGGTGGCGGTTTTCATCGGCACGGTGCGCGACCGCAACGACGGCCAGGGCGTCAGCGCGATGGAGCTTGAGCACTACCCCGGCATGACCGAAAGCGCCATCGAAGCGATGATCGACTCTGCCCACCAGCGCTTCGACATCCGCGCGGCGCGGGTGGTGCACCGTATCGGGCCGCTGCAGCCGGCGGACCAGATCGTGCTGGTGGCGGTGAGTTCGGCGCATCGCGATCAGGCGTTCCTGGCTTGCGAGTTCCTGATGGACTACCTGAAGACGCAGGCGCCGTTCTGGAAGAAGGAGACCACGGCCGAAGGCTCGCGCTGGGTCGACGCGCGCAGCAGCGACGACGCCGCGCTCGAACGCTGGGGCCTGCGCTCCGGCAACGCCGTTTGAGACCGTAGCGCAGGTGCAGGATTGACCACCACCTATCCATGGTCGACGATGCTGGCGGTGGCGCTGGGCGCGTCCATCGGCGCGGTACTGCGCTGGGCGGCAGGTGTGTGGATGAATCCGGCCTGGCACGGTTTTCCGCTGGGCACGCTGCTCGTCAACTGCGCCGGAGGCTTCATGATCGGCGTGGCGCTGATCAGCTTCGAGCGCTGGCCGTCCGAGTTGCCGCGGGCCTTCGTCATCACCGGCTTTCTGGGCGGCCTGACCACCTTTTCGGCCTTTTCGGGCGAGTCCCTGCATTTGCTGCAGCGCGGCCAGATGGCCATGGCCGTGCTGCATGCTGCAGCGCATGTCTTCGGCTCACTGGTCTGCGCGGCCGCGGGTTTCGGCTTGGCCCGGTTGATTCTGCGTGGCTGAATCGACCATGACGCCGCGACCCGTGGATGCCGCCCTGTCCACCCTGGTGCTGCGTGCGGCGCTGGGCCGCTTTGCCACGGGCGTAACCATCGTCAGCTGCCGCGCCGCCGACGGCAGCCCGGTCGGGCTGACGGCCAATTCCTTCAGCGCGCTGTCGCTGCAGCCGCCGCTGATCCTGTGGTCGCTGCGCAGCATCAGCGCCAATCTGGAGGCCTTCCTGGCCGCGCCGCACTTCGCCGTCAACGTGCTGGCCGAAAGCCAGGTCGAGTTGTCGCGGCGCTTTGCCTCGCAGCTGCCGGACAAGTTCGCCGAGGGCCAGTGGTCGGCCGGACGGGACGGCGCGCCGGTGCTGGCCGGCTGCGCCGCCGTGTTCGAATGCGAACAGGTGTCGCATCAGGTGGCCGGCGACCACATGCTGTTCATTGGCCGCGTGCTGGCGGTGAGCGAGGCGCCATTGACGCCGCTGGTGTTCCAGTCGGGCCACTACCGCATGCTGGGCGAGATCCTCTGACGTCGGGAGAGCCATATGTCCGTGCCCACCGTCTCGAGTGCCGCCTCGCGCTACCTGCCGCCGCACATTGCCGGCAGCGCCGACGGGCTGAGCTGGACGCAGCGTGAGCTGATCGGCCGCGCTGCCGAACTGGGCCGCAGCCGCCTGGCGCCGCGCGCGGCGCGACATGACCGCGAAGCCAGCTTCCCCTTCGAGAACTTCGACGACCTGCGCCAGGCCGGCCTGCTGGCGCTGTGCGTGCCGGCCAGCCACGGTGGCCTGGACGCCGACTTCGCCACCTATGCGCTGGTGGTCGCCGAACTGGGCCGGCACTGCGCCGCCACGGCGCTGTCCTTCAACATGCATGCCTCGGCCTGCATGGGCGCCGGTTTCATCGCCGAACAGCTGGATATGAGCGCGGCCGAGCGTGCCGAGCACGAGCGCCACCGCGCGCTGCATTTCGAGCGCATCGTGCGCCACGGCAAGCTCTACGCGCAGCCCTTCTCCGAGGGCGGCGCCGCCGCCGCCGGCAAGGCGCCCTGGGCGACGCTGGCGCGCAAGGTGGAGGGCGGCTATCGCATCGACGGCCGCAAGATCTTCGCCTCGCTGTCGGGCGCGGCCGACTTCTACGGCGTGCTGTGCACGCTGGACCGGCCCAGCGCCACGCTGCGCGACACGCTGTACCTGGCGGTGCCGGGCGATGCGCCGGGGCTCGAGGTCTGCGGCGACTGGGACCCGCTGGGCATGCGTGGCACGGTCAGCCGCAACCTGCTGCTGCGCGACGTGTTCGTGCCCGATAGCGCGCGGCTCCTGCCCGAGGGCCTGTACCACCAGGCCACGCTGCGCTACCCGCACATGTTCACCACGCAGTCGCCCACCTACATGGGCATCGCGCAGGCAGCCTACGATTTCACGGTGCAGTACCTGCGTGGTGAGCTGCCCGGCATGTCGCCGGTGAAGCGGCGCATGTATCCGACCAAGCAGGCAGCGGTGGCCGAGATGCGCATCAGGCTGGAGCAGACGCGTGCGCTGTTCCTGCAGTGCGTGCGCGAGGCCGGCATCGACCCCGACGAAGGGACGCGCCAGCGCCTGTATGCCGCACACTTCACGGTGATGGAAAACGCCAACGCCCTGAGCGCGCTGGCATTGCGCACCTGCGGCGGGCAGGCAATGCTGAAGTCGCTGCCGCTGGAGCGGCTGTACCGCGACTCGCGCTGCGGCTCGTTGATGCTGCCGTGGACGGCCGAGTTGTGCCTGGACCGGCTGGGCCGCGAGTGCCTGTATGCCGGTGTCGAGGGCGACGAGAGCCTTGAGTAGCGGCTGCGTGTTTACCCCCTTTTGCGGGTAGGCAGCCGTGCGGCGGCGCCCTAAGATCCGTGCTCGGCCCGCGGGCTGCAGATTCGCCATCACCACGGAGGGAAACACCATGATCACCGTCGATTCGCTTCTGCCGGCCGCATTGCGCACCGGCCTTGCCGCCAGCCTGCTGGCCTGCGCCGGCATCGCGCTTGCCCAGGAAGTGGGCGGCGGCAGCAAGGGGGCCGTCACCGGTGCTGCGGGCGGCGCCACCTCCGAAGGCGGCAACAGCGCGCTGGAGCGCTGCGACCAGGCGCTGGGCACGATCGGCGTGGTCGAGGACCAGAGTGCCCCGTGGTACCAGACGCTGCAGAACTACAAGCTGGGTTCCACCGTGCCGGTGCTGCGCATGATGATCCAGCAGTCCAACTGCTTCGTCGTCGTCGAGCGCGGCGCGGCGATGCGCAACATGCAGATGGAGCGCAACCTGCGCGATTCCGGCGAAATGCGCCAGGGCAGCAACATGGGCCCCGGCCAGATGGTGGCGGCCGACTACACGATGAGCCCGAGCATCCAGTTCAGCCAGAACACCGGCGGCATCGGCGGCGCACTCGGCGGGCTGAGCCGCAGCCTGGGCGTGATCGGGGCGATTGCCGGCGGCATCAAGACCAACGAGGCGTCGACCACGCTGCTGATGATCGACAACCGCTCGGGCGTGCAACTGGCCGCGGCCGAAGGCACCGCCAAGAACACCGACTTCGCGCTCTTCGGCGCGAGCTATGGCTGGGCCGCAGGGGGTGCAGCCGGCGGCTATTCCAGCACGCCCGAGGGCAAGATCATCATCGCCGCCTTCGCCGACAGCTACAACCAGCTGGTCAAGGTGGTGCGCAACTACCGTGCGCAGACCGTGAAGGGCGGGCTGGGCACCGGTGGCGCGCTCGGCGTGCAGGGCGGCTTCACGCCGGCCGCTCCCAAGTAGCCACGGCTCGGTTCGGCACCGGCGGCGCCTGGATCGGCGCTGCTGCCCTTGCCCGCCTGCTGGGCCGGGCCGACCGGGCGCCCCATTGTCGGAAGGGCGGCCGCAGCACCATGCGCCGCGGCAGGCCAGATCACGAGCGCCTCGTCGGCGTCGGCGCGTGCGCGCAGCGGCATCCGCAGGCGGTCGATGGCGGCGCCGTCCTTGATCTGGATCGAGTCGATCGCGATGGCAGGGTTGTAGGAAGCCCGCCGATCTTGAAAAACTCCCTGCATGCCCAAGATGCCCCTGCAATCGGAGGAGTTTCCCATGCGTCTAGACAAGATGACTACCGCTTTCCAGCAGGCCCTGGCCGAAGCGCAGAGCCTGGCGATCGCGCGTGACAACCCGTACATCGAACCGGCCCACCTGCTGGCTGCCATGTTGGAGCAGGCCGACGGCCCGAAGGCGCTGCTCGACCGCGCCGGTGCCGACACCGCGGCGCTGAAGAGCGCGATGGACAGCCTGATCAGCGGCCTGCCCAGCGTGCAGGGCCAAAGCGGCCATGGACCCCAGGTGCAGGCCGGGCGCGACCTGGTGCAGCTGCTGCAGGCGGCCGAGAAGGAAGCCGGCAAGCGCGGCGACCAGTTCATCGCCAGCGAGATGTTCCTGCTGGCGCTGGCCGATGCCAAGAGCGACATCGGTGGCATCGTGCGCGGCCACGGCCTGACGCGCAAGGCGCTGCAGGCGGCGGTGGAAGCCGTGCGTGGTGGCCAGAAGGTGGACTCGGCCGAGTCCGAAGGCCAGCGCGAGGCGCTGAAGAAGTACACGCTCGACCTGACCGAGCGCGCCCGTTCCGGCAAGCTCGACCCGGTGATCGGCCGCGACGACGAGATCCGCCGCGCCATCCAGGTGCTGCAGCGGCGCACCAAGAACAACCCGGTGCTGATCGGCGAGCCCGGCGTGGGCAAGACCGCCATCGTCGAGGGCCTGGCGC
>CAYUPF010000026.1:0-30609 GCA_964446545.1 uncultured Rubrivivax sp. | reverse complement strand
GCCTGCCAGCCAAACACAACCGAATCCACCCACTCGGATTTCAAGAGAGGCTCAAAACCTTCTACGACCGCCTGATCGCCGCAGGCAAGCCCAAGAAGGTCGCCTTGACCGCTTGCTCGCACAAATTGCTGCGAATCCTCAACGCGATGGCGCGCACCGGCCAGCCCTGGAACGACGAATTTCATACCGTCAAGGCTTGACGCCGAACACAGTTGCTGAGGGGGAGCGCCGCAGGCGCTGCGGGGGTGGGCGATATCAGTTCCACCGCCAGCTCCAGATCAACTCGATCGAGTTGCTTTCGCCGGACTGCGCGCGCACGGTGAAGCGCTGCGCGATGCGGTAGATCAGCTGCCAGTTGCCGGTGGTGGCGTTCAGCCCGCGTTCGTAGCCCACGTACCAGTTGCGCGACAGCTGCCTGCCCACCGAGACGATGGCGCCGCCGCTGGCGTTGTCGCTCTGCCGCACCGACAGGTCGTCGAGGCCGAAGACGCCGAAGAACTGGTCCAGCGCGTTGGGCTCGTCGCCGGAGATCAGCGCCATCGCCGCGGCCTGCAGCAGCGCGGTGTCGCCCGATTCAGGGCCCTCGCTGGCGCGGCCGCGCAGCAGCCAGCTCAGCTTGTCGGCGTCGGACATGTCGGGGTCGGAGAACAGGCGTACGCGCGGCACCAGCACCGTGCCGGTGACGGCCACGCCGACGCGCACGTCCAGGTTCGGGCGGATGGCCTCGATGTCCAGCTGCGGGTTCTCCACCGGGCCGTTGAAGGTGAGCACGCCGCGCTCGATGTTCAGCCGCTGGCGGTAGGCGCGGTAGGTGCCGCCTTCGGTGCGCACGCTGCCGTCCACGCGCAGCCGCCCCTGCGGCGCGCTCAGGCGCAGGTCGCCGCGCAGCCCGGCGTCCAGCCCCATGCCGCGGATGCGCAGCTTTTCGCCCAGCTGCACGCGCAGGTCCAGCGTGGCGCGCCGCGCGCGCGCGTTGGCGGCTTCGGTTTCGGCCGCCGTGGCGCTGGCGAACGTGAACTCGCCGGATTCGCCGCGATAGACCTGCACATCGGCCGACAGGCTCGGCGCCTCGCTGCGGCTGAAGTCGATCAGGCCCTCGTCGACCTTGAAGTCGCCATTCAGCGCCAGCGTGTCCGCGCCCAGCTTCAGCGTCGCGCCGCCGCTGGCGACGATGCGCCGGTCGACGCGGCCGAGCAACTGGAACTGCTCCAATGTCAGGTTCAGATCGGCACGCGGCGCGGCGCCCAGGCTGGCGTCGCCCTGCAGCTTCAGGCTGCCCTTGCCGGCCTGGGCGGTGAAGCGCTCGATGTGCGCGCTGTCGCCGAGCAGTGCGATGGCGACGTCGCCGTCGCGCACGTCCACGCCCTGCAGCACGTTGCGCACGCCGATGTCCTTGCCGTTGAGCCGGCCTTCGTATTCGGGCGCGCCGAAGCGCCCGCCGATGCTGGCGCTGGCCTGCAGGGCGCCGGTCAGCCGCCAGCCGGCGGGCAGCCACGGGCCCCACACGCCCAGGTCGGCGATCTGCAATTCGAGCACGCCGCTCAACGGCGCATCGGCCTTGGGCCAGGTGGCTTGCGGCGTGGTGTGGGCCACCACCGCGCCCGCGGCCTGTCCCAGCGTCGTGCCGGCCAGGCCGGTGCTGAAGCTCCACACGCCGTCCTGCGCGTTCATCCCCAGGCGCAGGTCGCTCAGGCCCAGCGTCCGCGTGCCCGAATCGTCGGTCACGCTCAGGTCGCCGGACGCGCGTTCGATGACCACGTCGGCGCTGAAGGTGGGCGCGCTGCGCATCACCAGGTGGCCGCCCAGGCGCAGGTCGCCGCTCCAGCCGAAGTGCGGCTGCGCGCGTTGCAGCAGCGGTGCCACGTCCAGCGGCTCGAGCCGGGCCTCGGCGTCCAGCCGGGCCGGCGCTCGGCCCGGGTCGGCGTCGCTCCAGGCGATGTGGCTCCAGCTCAGGGCTGCGCCCAGCAGTTCGGCGCGGCCGGCATCGGCCTTGACGCGCAGCGGTCCGTCGGCCCATTGCACTTCGAAGCCGAATTCGGCCAGATTCAGCCACGGCGGCGCGGCCACGGCGTCGCCGCGCACTTCGGCCTTGTGCAGCTTGCCGCGCCAGCCGCGCAGGCCGTCCGCCGTGCTGCCCAGCGCGCCGCCTTGCAGCCGCAGCTCGGCCAGCGTGCGCTTGGCGCGGGTGCCGACCGGCGCGTTCTGCACGGCTTCGACCCAGGCGGGCGGCAGCGCCTTCGATTCGCCCTTCAGCTGCAGCGTGTGCGACTGCAGCGTGCCCTTGAGCTGCAGCTTCAGCGTCTCGGCCGAGGGTGCGCCGTGCGACAGCTGGCTCAGCTCGAGCTGCGCATCCAGCGGCGCATCGCCGCTCGTGCCCAGCGTCCAGCGCGCGTCGGCGCGCTTGATTTCCAGCGCACCCAGGCGCAGCGCCGTGGCGTCGAGCCGGCCTTGCGTGCTCAACGCCGGCCAGCGCCCGTCGATGCGTGCCTCGGCCTTCAGCTTGCCGGCCAGGCGCGCGTCGGCGCCGGGTGCGTACAGCAGCTTCCATAGCGGCTGCAGCTTCTTCAGCGCCGGCAGATCGGCCTTCAGCTCCCAGCGGTCGCCGTGGCCACCGGCCGGCGCGTCCAGCTGCGCGTCGACGTGCAACTGGTTGCCGTCGGCCAGCAGCTGCAGCTCGCCGGTAGCGCGGCCGTTGGGTGCCGACTGCAGCGTCACGTTGCCGCTCAGCGGCACGCCGGCCAGTCGGCTGGGCTGCAGCGCCAGCTGCACCCGTCCGCGCAGCCGCGACAGCCACTGCATCGCCGTGCCGGCGCTGGCCGGCAGCGTCAGGTCCACGTCGGCCGTGGCGTTGAGCCGGTGCGGGCCCTGGCGCCAGGGCGAATCCTCGGCACCGGGCCACCAGGGCAGCGGGTCGAACTCGCGCAGCGTGGCCTGGCCGCGCGCCGCCCATCCGGCCTGGGGCGTGGCGCGCGTCAGCCTGGCATCGAGGCTGGCGCTGGCGCCACCCGATCGCGCCAGCAGCTGGCGCAGCTCGATGCGCAGCGCGTTCAGCCGGGCATCCAGGCGCAGCTGTACCGCCTGGGTCGCGCCGCGGCCGAGGCGCTGACCGTCGAGGTTGCCGCGCACTTCGACCACCGCGCTGTGCGGCGCGACGGCGTCGAAGCCGCTGCCGTCGAGTTGCAGGCGGCCGTCCAGCCGCATATCGGGCGCGCGCGCATCCAGCAGGCTGGGCCGCAGCGCCGACAGGCGCGTATCGAAGCGCCAGGTGGCCGGATTCCACTGCCCGCCGCCGCTCAGGCGCCCGGCCGCGGCCCGCGCACTGCCCAGTTCGGCCTCGAAGGCCTGGATATCGATCTGGCTCGGGTCGTCGGGCCGGGCCTGCAGCTGCAGCGACAGCGTGCGCAGCGGCAGCCGCCCTTCGTTCCAGCGCCCGGCCTCGTGGTTGTGCAACGCCAGCCGGATGGCGGCCGGCAGGTCGCGCGCCTGCGTGCTGGCCGACGCGTCCAGGTCCAGCGCGGTGCGCGGCGCGTCGCCGTGCAGCGCCGACAGGTCGAGGGCACGCGCCGTGGCTTGCAGGTCGCCCAACGGCCAGGCGGCGAAGGGGCGCAGCGTGGCCGTGGCGTCCAGCGTCTGCGCTGGCCGCGACGCGGCGGTCTGCGCGCGCAGCGTGGCCTGCAGCTCGGGCGCCGCCAACGGTCCGGCCAGCTGCAGTGCGGCGCTCCACTCGCCATCGCCCGCAGGCTGCTGCGTCAGCTCGAGCGCGGCATCCACGGCCAGATCGGCACGCGTGCCCACCTGGGCGCGGCCGCTCAGCTGCAGGTGGTCCCAGCTCAGCTGCAGCGCCTCCAGCCGGTGCAGCACGCCGTCCTCGGCCGCCAGGCTCAAGCGTGCGCGCAACTGGCGCAGCGGCGTGGCCAGCCCGTCGATATGGAATTCGTCGATGCGCAGCGCGCCGACGTCCAAGCTCAGCGGCAGCTCCAGGTTGGTGGGGGCCTCGCTGTCGCTGCTGGGTTCGCTGGACAGCCACAGGTCGACGCGCTGGGCACTCAGCTCGTCGAAGCCGATGCGCAGCCAGGTGCTGCCGCCGCCCGGGCGGATGCGCGGCGCGCTCCAGCGCAGTTGCTGCAGGCGCAGCCGCGCGCCTTCGCCGGGCAGCGGCAGTTCCAGCTGCTGTACCGAGAACTCGCCGAGCAGGCTGCCGCTGATGCCGCTGACCTGCAACCCCGGCACGCGTGCCAGCAGCCATTGCGCACCGGACTCGGTGCTCAGCAGCCACCAGACGCTGCCTACCACCAGCAAGGCTGCGACGGTCAGACTGAACAGGTAGGTGCTGAAGCTGAACGCCAGGCGTCGCAGCGGCCGCCAGCGCCGCTTCGGTGCGGGCGGCGGCGCCGGTGCGGGCGACAGCGGGGCAGGGGAGGAGGGCTCGGCCATCGCGGTCGCTCAGAACACCACGCCGACGCTGAAGTGCAGCCGGAACTTCTGCGTCTCGTGGCCGTAGGCCAGGTCCACGCGCAGCGGGCCGACGGGGCTGCGCCAGTGCAGGCCGGCGCCGTAGCCCAGCACCGGGCGCATGTGGTTCCAGCCGTCGGAGGCATTGCCGGCATCGACGAACAACGCCCACAGGAAGTCCGGCTGGTCGGCAAGGATCGGTCGCGCCACCTGCAGGCTGCTGGTGAACAGCGTGCTGCCGCTGACGAGGGCGCCATTGAGCTCGGGCCCGAGCGAGCGGTAGGCATAGCCGCGCACCGAATCGTCGCCGCCGGCGCGGAACAGCAAGGTGTCGGGCACGCTCAGCGTCTCCTGCACGAAGACCTGGCCCAGCTCGAGCCGCGCGCTGCCGTAGAAGCCGCTGCCCAGCGGCAGGTAGCCCTGCACGCGGCCGTACAGGCGCGTGAACGGGCCCGAATCTTCGGTCTCGATGCGTGTGTCGGCCGGTGTGGTGGTGCCGCGCGCGTAGCCGAGCGCGCCCTGCAGCGACCACACCGTGCCGCGCGTCGGTGTGCGCAGGTCGTCGACGTCGCGCCAGGTCCAGTGGTAGTTGGCGGACAGCGCCTCGCTGTCGTTGTCGCCGGCCGAGGTTTCGAGCAGTGCGCGCGCGTACTCGCCGTAGAACAGACGCCAGATGCGCAGCGTGTCGCGCGTGCGCCCGGCGCGCGCGTACCAGGAATAGCGTGTCTCGTCGTTGGTGGTCAGCTTCTCGGCCTGGCCGGCGAGCAGGTTGCGGTAGCCGTCGTCCTGCAGGTGCGACATCAGGTCACCGGTCCACTGGATCTGCTCCTGGCCGACCAGCAGCCTGTTGTGCATGACCCAGCGCGTGTCGAAGATGCGCCGGTGCGTGTGTTCGAGCGTGGTCTGAAAGCCGGTGTCGTCGGCATAGCCAATACCGACGGTGGCCTGCTGCAGCGGCAGCTCGCGCAGCGCCAGCAGTGCCTGCGCCTTGGTCGGGTCGGCGCTGCTGGCGTCGACGTCGATGATCACGCTTTCGAACAGGCCCAGGTTGAGCAGGCGGTCCTGCACATCGCGCAGGGTCTGCTCGGTGGCGGCCTTGCCGACGAGTTCGCGCGCGGCCGGCATCACCGCGCCTTCATCGAAGCGCTGCAGCCCGGCGGTGCGGATCGAGCCGACGCGAAACAGCTCGCCGCTGTCGGCCACCAGGAACAGGCGCACGCTGTTGGTGTCGGCATTGACCTGCGCCGCGGTGCCGCTCCACTGCGCCGTCAGATAGCCGTTGCTGCGCAGCGTGGCCAGCACGCGGTTCTTCGCGCCGTCCCAGACGGATTGCCGAAAAGGGTCGCCCGGCTGCAGCGCCCATTCGGAGTGCAGCGCGTCGGACAACTCGATGGCCTGCGCGCTGCCGCCGGCGATCTCGTCGTACAGCCCGCCCTGGACTTCCAGCGTCAGCTGTCCGATGGTGGCGCGCGGGCCGGGCAGCACGCTCATGCGCAGCAGCGGTGGCTCGTCGACATCGTCCACGCGCTGCACCTTCACCACCGGGTTGAAGTAGCCTTCGGTCTGCAGCAGCGACAGCGCCTGCGCCGAGCCGGCGCCGATGAGGCGGTCGATCTCGCCGCGCGTCAGCGCGTCGGCCTCGGCCGCGTACTGCAGCCGCGCCAGGTCCAGGTGCTCGAGCAGCAGCTTGCTCAGCTCCGCAGGCGCATCGACCTCGAGCCGGAACTGCAGCTCGCGCTGCACCGGTGGCTCGGCATCGGGGGCCTTGCCGTTCATGAAGGGCAGGCTGCCGCAGCCGCCGAGGGCCGCCGCCAGCAGGAACCACAGCGCCAGGTGCAGCGCTGCGCGAAAGCTCATTTGCTGAGCAATCGCATGGCCCCTTCCAGGCCCTGCAAGGTCAGCGGGAACATGCGCTGGTTCATGATCTGCTGGATCACCGCGATGCTCTGCCGGTACTGCCACACGCCCATCGGCTCGGGGTTGATCCAGGCGTACTTGGGGAAGGCGTGCGTCAGCCGCTGCAGCCATTCGGCGCCGGGCTCCTCGTTGTTGTATTCGACGCTGCCGCCGGGCTGCAGGATCTCGTAGGGGCTCATCGTCGCGTCGCCGACGAAGATCAGCTTGTAGTCCTTGTTGTACTTGCGGATCACGTCCCAGGTGCTGAACTTCTCGCTGAAGCGGCGGCGGTTGTTCTTCCACATGAAGTCGTAGACGCAGTTGTGGAAGTAGTAGAACTCCAGGTGCTTGAACTCGCTCTTGGTGGCGCTGAACAGCTCCTCGACGCGGTGGATGTGCTCGTCCATCGTGCCGCCCACGTCCATCAGCAGCAGCACCTTCACCTTGTTGTGCCGCTCCGGCACCATCTTGATGTCGAGCATGCCGGCATTGGCCGCGGTGCAGTGGATGGTGTCGTCGAGGTCCAGTTCCAACTCGTTGCCCTCGCGGGCGAAGCGGCGCAGTCGCCTCAATGCGACCTTGATGTTGCGCGTGCCCAGCTCCAGTGTGTCGTCGTAGTCCTTGTAGGCGCGCTGGTCCCAGACCTTGACCGCCGTGCGGTTGCGGCCCTTGTCCTGGCCGATGCGGATGCCCTGCGGGTTGTAACCGTAGGCGCCGAAGGGGCTGGTGCCGCCGGTGCCGATCATCCTGCTGCCGCCTTCGTGGCGCTTCTTCTGCTCCTCGAAGCGCTTCTTCAGCGTTTCCATCAGCTCGTCCCAGCCCATCTTCTCGATCTTGGCCTTTTCCTCGGCGCTGAGCTCCAGCTCCAGGTTCTTGCGCAGCCATTCCAGCGGCAGGTCCTGGCTGAAGTCGGCGAGCATCTCCACGCCCTTGAAATACGCGGCGAAGGCGCGGTCGAACTTGTCGAACTGCGCCTCGTCCTTGACCAGCGAGGTGCGCGCCAGGTAGTAGAAGTCGTCGACCGAGGGGCCGATGACGCCGTGCTTGATGGCGTCGAGCAGCGTCAGGTATTCCTTCACCGAAACCGGCAGCTTGGCCGCGCGCAGCGTGTAGAAGAAATTGATCAGCATGATGTCGGCGGCCTTTTCGTCGGGCGGTGCCCGCAGCAGGCTGCAAGCATAGCCGGGAGCAGGAGTGCCTGCCACGCAGTGCGGCCGACGCGATGAGCTGGCCGCACGCTGCGCGCCGAGCCGCTGCCTCAGCCCGGCTGAGCCTTCTTCGATCGCGCGCCGGGGTCGTGCGCCTTCAGCCAGCCGAAGAACTCGGCGTACCACAGCCGCGAGTTGCGCGGCTTCAGCACCCAGTGGTTCTCGTCGGGGAACCACAGCAGCCGCGCATCGACCTTGCGCGCCTTGAGCGTGTTGTAGTAGGCCAGCCCCTGCTGGTCGGGCACGCGGTAGTCGAGCGCGCCGTGCACCACCAGCGTGGGTGTGCGCATGTTCGACACGAAGCTCAGCGCGCTCTGCGCATTGACCTTGGCCGGATCGTCCCAGTACCAGGCACCGAACTCGCGCGCATGCCAGGGGTAGGAGTCGTCGGCGAACATCGCCGTCCAGTCGAAGCAGCCGGCATGGCACACGTAGGCCTGGTAGCGCCCGGGCGCGGCATGGCCGTTCATCCAGGCCACCAGGTAGCCGCCGTAGCTGCCGCCGGCGGCGAACACGCGCTTGCTGTCGGCCCAGGGCTGCTGCAGCAGCACGTCGGTGGCGGCTTCGATATCCTGCAGCTCGAGCTGGCCGTAGCGCTGCGTGATGCTGTCCAGGAAGGCATAGCCGAAGCCCGAGGAGCCGTGGTAGTTGACGCTGCACACCACGTAGCCCATCGCGACGAAGGCGGCCGTGCTCCAGCGGTAGTGCCAGCCGTCGCCGGCGGCGGCATGCGGCCCGCCGTGGATCACGTGCAGCAGCGGGTAGCGCTTCTTCGCATCGAAGCCCGGCGGATAGCTCAGCCACATCTGCACCGGGTCGCCGAGCGCGCCCTCGAACCACTTTTCTTCGGTGGCGCCGAGGTGCACCCCGGCGAGCACGCGGTCGTTGAAGCTCTCGATGCGGCGCGGCTTCTCGCCGGGCAGGTGCGCATGCACGCGCGCCGGGTGTGCGGCGCTGTCGCTCAGCGTCACCAGCGTGCCGGCGCGCTTGTCGAAGGCGCTGACGGTGCCGCCGCGCACCAGCAGCTCGGCGCGGCGGTCGGGCAGGTCGAAACGCCACAGGTGCTGGCGGCCCTGCTGCTCGGCGGTGAAGAGCAGCGCCTGGCCGTCTTCTTCCCACAGCAGCGGCGCCATGACCTCATGGTCCCATTCGCCGCTTTGCACCGACCAGGCGCCGGTGTCGGATTCCCACACGCACAGCTGCGCCGGCATGGTGTGCTTGCGGCTCTGGTGGCTGGCGAGGAAGGCGATGCGCCCGCCATCCGGGCTGTAGCGCGGCGCGCCCATGTCCCAGCCGGCATCGCGCGCCAGCTCGCGCACGCGAGCGCCCTTCAGCTCGATCTCGGCCAGCGCGAAGCAGTTGCCGGCCAGCTTCTCGGCCGCGCTGTCGAAGGCGAAGACGATGCGCCGGCCGTCGGGCGCGATGTCGAAGGCGTTGCGGTCGGGGTCGCTGCGCACCAGTTCGTAGGGCGTGCCTTCGAACAGGTCGCGCACGCGGCCTGATGCGATGTCCATCACCAGCAGATGCGGCACGCGCCCCATCGGCAGGTGGCTGTCCCAGTGGCGGTACTGCGCCTGGCTGGTGACGTAGCCGCTTTCCTTGCGCTCCTTGAAGGCCTTGTGCGCCTTCTCCTGCGCCGCCGCCCCCTTCAGCCCGGGCCAGACCCAGGAGACGAAGGCAATGCGCTTGCCGTCGGGAAACCAGGCGAAGGCCTCGACGCCGGTGGCGACATGGCCGACGCGCTGCGCCTCGCCGCCATCGGGCGCGATCAGGTAGAGCTGGGGTTCGTCGTCCTTGCGGCCCTGCTGTTCGCGCTTGGCGACGAAGGCGATCAGCTCACCCTTGGGCGACCACTGCGGCTGACCGTCCTTGTCGCCGCAGTGCGTCAGCGCGCGCGCCTGGCCGCCCAGTGTGGACAGCAGCCACAGCGCGCTGCTGGACTTGTTGTCCTGCATCGAATAGCTGCTCAGCGCGCACACCGCCTGCAAGCCGTCGGGTGCCAGGCTGGGCGCGCCGGCACGCTCGAGCTTCCACAGTGTGTCGATCGTCAGGTTCTTCTTCTGGGCCATGGTGTGGGCGGCCCGCGCGGGCTATCGGGGTCGTTCGAGCTGGTACTGCAGGTGCGCGCGCACGGTGGGCCATTCGGCGGCGACGATGCTGTAGACCGCGGTGTCGCGCAGGCTGCCGTTGGGGCTGATCTGGTGCGAGCGCAGCATGCCGTCGAGCTGCGCGCCCAGGCGCTCGATGGCGCGGCGGCTCTGCGTGTTGAGGCGGTGCGTGCGGAACTCCACCGCGATGCAGTTCAGCGTGTCGAAGGCGTGCGTCAACAGCATCCGCTTGCACTCGGTGTTCAGCAGCGTGCGCTGCACGCGCTTGGCATACCAGGTGGAACCGATCTCGACGCGGCGGTTGGCGCCGTCGACGTTCATGTAGGTGGTCATGCCGGCGATGCGCCCGTCCGCATCGAGCACCGTGAAGGGCAGCATCGAATCCTTGGCCAGCAGCGACAGGCGGCGTTCGATCTCGGCCGCCATGCCTTCGGGCGCAGGCACCGCCGTGTACCAGAGCTTCCAAAGCTCGCCGTCGCTTGCCGCGTCCTGCAGCCCGGCCAGGTGTTTGATAGCCAGCGGCACCAGCGTCGCGTGCCGGCCCTTCAGAGTGACTGGGGCCAGGAAGCTCATCGGTTGTGGCGTTGCATGAACACCAGCTTCTCGAACAGCGTCACGTCCTGCTCGTTCTTCAGCAGCGCGCCCACCAGCGGCGGCACGGCGACCTTTTCGTCCTTGCTCTGCAGCGCCTCGAGCGGGATGTCCTCGGCCACCAGCAGCTTGAGCCAGTCGAGCAGCTCGGAAGTGCTGGGTTTCTTCTTCAGCCCGGGCAGGTTGCGCACGTCGTAGAAGGTCTTCATCGCCGCGCCCAGCAGCTCCTTCTTCAGGCCCGGGAAGTGCACGTCGACGATGGCCTTCATGGTGTCGGCATCGGGGAACTTGATGTAGTGGAAGAAGCAGCGGCGCAGGAAGGCGTCGGGCAGCTCCTTCTCGTTGTTGCTGGTGATGAACACCACCGGCCGGTGCCTGGCCTTGATCAGCTCGCGCGTCTCGTAGACGTAGAACTCCATACGGTCGAGTTCGCGCAGCAGGTCGTTCGGGAACTCGATGTCGGCCTTGTCGATCTCGTCGATCAGCAGCGCCACCGGCTGGTCGGCGCTGAAGGCCTGCCACAGGATGCCCTTGACGATGTAGTTGTGGATGTCCTTGACCTTCTCGTCGCCGAGCTGGCTGTCGCGCAGGCGACTCACCGCGTCGTACTCGTACAGACCCTGCTGCGCCTTGGTGGTGCTCTTGATGTGCCATTGCAGCAGCGGCATGTTCATCGCGCTGGCGGCTTCCTCGGCGAGCATCGTCTTGCCGGTGCCGGGCTCGCCCTTGACGAGCAGCGGCCGCTTCAGCGTGACCGCGGCGTTCACCGCCAGCATCAGGTCCTGCGTGGCGATGTAGTTGTCGGTGCCTTGGAACTTGATCGGTGCTTGCATGTTGGGTTGTCGAGGGGACTGGGCGGCGCCATGCGAGCGCAGGCGCGGGAAAGGAACGAATCCAGTATAAGGGCCGGTCGTATAATTCGTGCCCATCGAACAGGCGAGCCGCGGGCTCGCCTTCTGTTGAACCCACCCGCTGCCCGACGATGAAGACTGCGCTCACCCTGACACTCGCCCTGGTCGGCGCCACCTTTGCAGCCCAGGCGCAGGAGATCAAGGGCGATGCCGCGCGCGGGGCAACGCTCAACGCCAGCTGCATCGGCTGCCACGGCATCACCGGCTACCAGGCGAGCTTCCCCGAGGTGTACCGCGTGCCGGCGATCTCGGGCCAGAACGCCAAGTACATCATCGCCGCGCTCAGCGCCTACAAGAAGGGCGAGCGCAGGCATCCGACGATGCACGCGGTGGCCGCCTCGCTGAGCGAGCAGGACATGGCCGACCTCGCGGCCTACTACGCGACGCATGGCGGCGCACCGGCCGCCACCACGGCGACCGTGAAGACGCCGCCGCCCGACGTGGCGGCGCTGCTGGCCAAGGGTGCCTGCGCGTCCTGCCACGGCGAGCAGTTCAACAAGCCGATCGATGGCTCGTACCCGAAGATCGCCGGCCAGTACGCCGACTACCTGTTCGCCGCGCTGAAGTCCTACAAGGTCGAGGGCAACCCGAATGTCGGGCGTGGCAACGCCATCATGTCGGCGCAGGTCAAGCAGTTCAGCAACAAGGAGCTGAAGGCCATCGCCCAGTTCCTGGGCTCGCTGCCGCCGGACGTGCACACCGTCGCGCAATCCCATTTTCGCTGACGGCGCCGGTGATGGCTGAAGCTCCGGCGCCGGCGACGCTGCGTGCCGCCGAGGCGCGCGACCTGCAGTCCATCGTCGGGCTGATCCGCGAACTGGCCGAGTTCGAGAAGCTGACGCACCTGGTCGAGGTCACGCCGCAGGGCCTGCATCCGCAGCTGTTCGGCGAACGGCCGGCGGCCGAGGCGGTGGTGGCCGAGCGCGACGGGCAGGTGATCGGCTTCGCGCTGTTCTTCACCAACTTCTCCACCTTCCTGGGCAAGCCGGGGCTGTACCTCGAAGACCTTTACGTGCAGCCGGCCCACCGCGGCGGCGGCGTGGGGCGCGCGCTGCTCACGCACCTGGCCGCGCTGGCCAATGCGCGCGGCTACGGTCGCTTCGAGTGGAGCGTGCTCGACTGGAACGTCGACGCCATCCGCCTCTACGAGAACATGGGCGCGACGCTGCTGCCCGAATGGCGCATCTGCCGCGTCACCGGCGAGGCGCTGCGCAGCTTCGGGCGCTGAGCCGGTGCTCCTTCAGCGCCGGCACTTGTCGCCTATCTCGGCGAGCAGCCAGAAGGGCAGGCTGAGCAGGCCCATGCCCGAGCCGGCGTACTCACCCTTCAGGCAGTCGCCGCGCGCGCCGCGTGCGATCTCCTGGCCCATGCGCTCCTGTGTGCTCAGCGGCGCCTTCGCGTCGGTGGCGATGGCGCCCATCTCGCTGGTCGAATGCTGGCGTGCGGCCTCGCGGATGGCGCGGCGTGTGGCCTCGGTGTCGAGCAGATCGCCGGCCGGTGCACTGGCCGGCGCAGTGGCCGCGCTGGCCACGCCTGGCGGCGCGGCGGCCAGCTCGGGCGCACTGGCGGCACTGGCCGGCAGCGCCGCCTGAAGCGGGGCCGTGGCCGTTGGCGGCGGGGCGCGGCGCCGCGGCCGCGGTGGCGGTTCAGCGGTCGGCTCGGGCGGAGCTTCGCGCGCTGCGGATGGTGCCGGCGGCAGCGTGCGCACCAGGATCGTCGGCGCCTGCTCGGGCAGCGGCCGCGCCGACGGGCTGCGCAGCGCGCCCTGCAACAGCGTCAGCAGCAGCAGGTGCAGTGCCACCACCCCCGTCAGCACGAGCAGCCAGTTCACGCGCAGGCGCCGGCGCGGGCCCGGCCAGCCCGTCGCGGGAGCGGGGCCTGCATAGGTCGGCATGCGAAAGCGCCCCATGCCGTATTTTCGCCGACGCCCACATCTGCGGCACACTGACACGCTTGTAGACCCACACTCCGACGCATGGACAGCATCACCCTCGGCCGCAGCGACCTTCGGGTCACCCGCATCTGCCTCGGCACCATGACCTTCGGAGAATCGCAGGTCGACGAGGCGAGCTCGCACCGCCTGCTCGACCATGCGCTGCAGCGCGGACTGAACTTCATCGACAGCGCCGAGATGTACCCGGTGCCGCCGAGCGCCGCGCGCTACGGCGAGACCGAACGTTTCATCGGCAACTGGCTGCGCAAGCGCCCCGACGTGCGCTCGCGCATCGTGCTGGCGACCAAGGCCGCCGGCCCGGTGCGCGGCTATGAATGGCTGCGCAACGGCAGCGCCGACGTCACCGCCGACGACATCGTCGCTTCCTGCGAGGCCAGCCTGCAGCGGCTGAATACCGAGGTCATCGACCTGTACCAGCTGCACTGGCCGACGCGCAACGTGCCGATGTTCGGCAACCTGTACCACGACCCGAAGAACGACCGCCCGGTCACGCCCATAGCCGAGCAGTTGCGCGGCCTGCAGCGCCTGGTGCAAGCCGGCAAGGTACGCCACGTGGGTGTCAGCAACGAGACGCCCTGGGGCGTGGCCGAGTTCGTGCGTCATGCCGATGCCGTCGGTCTGCCGCGCATTGCCAGCGTGCAGAACGCTTACAGCCTGCTCAACCGTTCGGTGGACAACGGCCTGGACGAGCTGATGCAGCACATGCAGGTGTCGCTGCTTGCCTATTCGCCGCTGGCCTTCGGGCTGCTGACGGGCAAGTACGACGCTGCCGGCTTCGACGACCCGGCGCGGCCCGGACGCATGGCGATCTTTGCCAGCATGCGCAAGCAGCGCCATGGACGCGCCGAGGCGCTGGCAGCAGCGCGGCGCTACAACGCGCTGGCGCGCGACCATGGCCTGAGCCCGGCGCGGTTGGCGCTGGCCTTCTGCTACCGCAACTGGCGCGTCGCCAGCACCATCATCGGCGTGACCACGATCGAACAGCTGGACGAGGACATCGACGCCTGGCATACCGAGCTGTCGCCGCAGCTGCTGGCGGACATCGACCGCATCCGCTGGGAGATGCGCGACCCCGCTCAATAGACGCGATGGCGAAGAAGGAGCGCCGCGTCAGCGAAACGCCGGCCACCCAATGGCTGCGTCGCCACGGTGTGGCCTTCAGCGAGCATCCCTACGACTACGTCGACCATGGCGGTACCGCCGAATCGGCGCGCCAGCTCGGCGTGGACGAGCATGCGGTGGTGAAGACACTGGTGATGCAGGACGACAAGGCGCAGCCGCTGATGGTGCTGATGCACGGCGACCGCCAGGTCAGCACCAAGAACCTGGCGCGGGCCATCGGCGCGAAGAGCGTCGAGCCCTGTGAGGTCGAGGTGGCGCAGCGCCACAGTGGCTATCTGGTCGGTGGCACCTCGCCCTTCGGCACGAGGAAGGCCATTCCGGTGTATGTCGAGTCCAGCGTGCTGGCGCTGCCGCGCATCTGGATCAACGGCGGCCGGCGCGGCTACCTGGTGGGCATCGAGCCGGCGGTGCTGAGTACGCCGCTGGGTGCGCGCGTCGTCGAGTGTGCACTCTAGCGCCGGATAAACTGCCCGCATGACCTACCTGCCAAGTGTGCTGGCCGTGCTGGCCGCTTACCTGATCGGCTCGCTGTCCTTCGCCGTCATCGTCAGCCGCGGCATGGGGCTGCAGGATCCGCGCCACTATGGCTCGGGCAACCCCGGCGCCACCAACGTGCTGCGCTCGGGCAACCGCGCGGCCGCGTTGCTGACGCTGGCCTTCGACGCGCTGAAGGGCTACGTGCCGGTGCTGCTGGCGCTGGTCTATGGCCCGGCCTGGGGCCTGGGCGAGACGACGGTGGGCTTCGTCGGCTTGGCGGCTTTCGTCGGCCACCTGTGGCCGCTTTTCTTCGGCTTCAAGGGCGGCAAGGGCGTGGCCACGGCATCGGGCGTGCTGCTGGCGCTGAACCCCTGGCTGGGCGCGGCCACGCTGCTGACCTGGGTCATCATCGCGGCCTTCTTCCGTTATTCGTCGCTGGCCTCGATCATTGCGGCGCTGTTCGCGCCCTTCTACCAGCTGCTGATCTGGGGCACATCGCCATCGCTGCTGGCCATCGTCGCCATGAGCCTGCTGCTGCTGTGGCGCCACCAGCCGAACATGCGCAAGCTCTTCGCCGGCACCGAGTCGCGCATCGGCGCCAAGCCGGCGCCCGGCAGCGGGCCGACGCTCAAACATCCGGTCAATCCGCATGCGTCGCATGCGCATGGCCATGGTCACAGAAAGGGACGCAAATGACGATTCAACGCTTCGATGTCGGCACACGCCTGTCGGAGATGGCGCTGCACCACGGCGTGTGCTACCTGGCCGGCCAGGTGGCCGGGGACGCCACGCAGGACATCCGTGGCCAGACGCGCCAGGTGTTGGCCGCCATCGACGCGCTGCTGGCGCGCGCCGGCAGCGACAAGTCGCGCCTGCTGATGTGTCAGATCTTCCTGGCCGACCTGAACGACTTTGCCGCCATGAACGAGGTCTGGGAAGCCTGGCTGCCGGCCGGCCAGGCGCCACCGCGCGCCACGGTGCTGGCGCAGCTGGCCAAGCCGCAGTGGAAGGTGGAGATGGTGGTCACGGCCGCGGTACGGTGAAGCCCAGCCGCCGCTCGATCTTCGGCCTGGTGGCGATGCTGCTGGCGGTCAGCGCCACCACGCAGTGGTGGGCCGGGCACAGCCAGGCGCGGCTGGGTGACAAGATGGCGGCGTTGGCGCAGCCGGGCGACATCCGCATGTTGTCGTCGCAGACCTGCGCCTATTGCACCGTGGCCCGTCGATGGATGCAGCAGCACGGCGTGGGTTTCAGCGAGTGTTTCATCGAGACCGACAAGGCCTGCGCCGCGCAGTTCGAAGCCGTGCGCGCCCCCGGCACGCCGGTGCTGCTGGTGCGCGGCCAGCCGCAGGTGGGCTTCGATGTGCAGCGTGTGCTCGGTGCGCTGAGCCGCGGCGCCGCGGCGTCCTGAGCGCGGGCTTCAGCCCGAACTCAGGCCCAGCCGCGCCAACTCGCCGCGCCCCTCGCGCACGATGAGCGGCGTGCCGCTGACCAGGTCGATGACGGTGGTGGGTTGCATCGGGCAGGCGCCGGCGTCGATCACCGCCTGCAGCGTCTTCTGGAAATGTTCGCGGATCAGCTGCGGGTCGTTCAGCGCCTCGTGGCGGCCGGGCAGGATCAGCGTCGTGCCCAGCAGCGGCTGGCCCAGGGTCTCCAGCAGGGCTTGCGTGACATGGTGGTCGGGCACGCGCAGGCCGATGGTGCGGCGTGAGGGGTGGCTCAGCCGGCGCGGCACTTCCTTGGTCGCTTCGAGGATGAAGGTGTAGGGCCCCGGCGTGCCCAGCTTCAACAGCCGGTACTGCTGGTTGTCGACGCGCGCATAGCTGGCCAGCTCGCTCAGGTCGCGGCACAGCAGTGTCAGATGATGCTTGTCGTCCACCTGGCGCAGCCGGCGCAGTGCCATCGCGGCGGCCTTGTCGTCCAGCCGGCACACCAGCGCATAGCTGGAGTCGGTGGGCACGGCGGCGATGCCGCCTTGCTGCAGGATCTGCGCGGCCTGCTTCAGCAGCCGCGGCTGCGGGTTGTCGGGATGGACCTCGAAGTACTGCGACATGGCGGCGATTGTCCGCCCGTCAGTCGGTGCGCGGCACTGCGGCGCGGCGCGCGCTCAGGTTGAGCCAGGCCGCCATCGCGCCGCAGGCCGTGATCACCGCCATGCCCAGCCACGCCATGGCATCGGGCCACTGGCCGAAGACCAGCCAGCCCAGGCCCGTGGCCAGCGGGATCTGCACGTAGATGAAAGGCATCAGCGTGGCCGTCGGCGCCATGCCCAGCGCCAGGATCAGCAGCAGATGCCCACCGGTGCCGAGTGCGGCCACCAGCGTCAACACCGCCCAATGCCTGGCGCTGGCCGCACCCGCGGCCGCCAGCATCTGCGGTGCCTGCCACAGCAGCAGCGGCGTGAGCAGCAGCGTGCCCACCAGGCCGGTCCAGAAGTGCGTGGTGGTGGGGCTGTCGAGCGCGCTCATGCGCGAGGTCAGCACCTGGAAGGCGGCATTGGCGAAGGCGCCGGCCAGCGGGAACAGCACCGCCCAGCCGAAGACGCCGCCGCCGGGGCGGATGACGATGAGCGCGCCGGCCAGCCCGCCGCCCACCAGCAGCCAGCGCAGCGGCGACACGCTCTCGTGCAGCAGCCAGGCCGCCAGCAGCGTGACGAGCAGCGGCGCCAGCATGTTGATCGAGGTCAGCTCCGGCACCGGCATGTAGCGCAGGCCGATGAAGATCATGGCCGAGGTCAGCAGCAACAGCGCACCGCGCAGCAGCTGGAAGCGCGGGTGCGCGGCGCGGAAGCTGCCGTTGGGCGCCAGCGCCAGCCACACGGCCATGACCAGCGCCTGGAAGGCATAGCGCAGCCACAGCATCAGCAGCACCGGCAACGCGCCGGCCAGCAGGCGCACGCCGGTGTCCATGCCGGCGAAGGTGGCTGCCACCAGCACGATCAGGCTCACCCCGAGCAGCGGGCGTGAGCCGGTCATCCGTGCGCCTGGCGCGACCCGCGACGCACGAACCGGTGCATCAGGCGAACGCCGCGGATCCGGCGTTGCCGGTCCGCCAGCGGTGCCCCCTTGAGGGGGCGCGCGAAGCGCGCACGGGGGTGGTTCACTCAGGCACGCTGCACGCGGTGCTGCAGCGCCGACCACACCGGCGTCAACCGGCCCGGCAGGTCGGGCAGGGTGCCCAGGTCGGTGTGGCTTTCGTCGGGCGAATGGAAGTCGCTGCCGCGCGAGGCCAGCAGCTCGAACTCCAGCGCCATGTCGGCGTATTTCAGGTAGTCGGCGCTGGTGTGGCTGCCGGTCACCACCTCGACGCCGCGCCCGCCGTGGGCGATGAACTCGGTGAACAGCGCGTACTCCTCGGTGGGCGTGAAGCTGTAGCGCCCCGGATGGGCGATCACCGCCATGCCGCCGGCCGCGGTGATCCAGCGCACCGCATCGCGTAAGAGTGCCCAGCGGTGCGGCACGTAGCCCGGCTTGCCTTCGGTGAGAAAGCGGCGGAAGACCTCGTGGGTGTCGCTGCACACCCCCGTATCCACCAGGTGGCGCGCGAAGTGCGTGCGCGAGATCAGTGCCGGGTTGCCGGCGTAGCGCAGCGCGCCTTCGAAGGCGTTCTTGATGCCGACCTTGGCCAGCGCATCCGACATCTCGCGTGCGCGCGCGTCGCGTCCGCCGCGCGTGGCGGCCAGGCCGGCGCGCAGCGCGGCATCGCCGGCATCGAAGCCCAGGCCGACGACGTGCACGGTGGTGCCGGCGAAGCTGACCGAGACCTCGCAGCCGCTCAGGTAGTCCAGCCCCAGCGATCGTGCGGCGTGGGCGGCGCGCTGCTGGCCCTCGACTTCGTCATGGTCGGTCAAGGACCACAGTTCGACGCCGTTGGACTTGGCGCGCTGCGCCAGGGTTTCGGGTTGCAGGGTGCCGTCGGAGACGACGGAATGGCAATGCAGATCGGCGTTGAGCAGGTTCACTGCCGCAATTGTAGGAAGCCCGCGTCGGGTCCGCCCGCCGGGGGACATCAGGACCGTGCCAGACGCCCGCTCGCCAACGACAGCGTACGGTCGCAGCGTGCGGCCAGTTCGCGGTCGTGTGTCACCAGCACGAAGGCGGTGCCGCGATCGCGTGCCAGCTGCAGCATCAGGTCGAAGACCTTGTCGGCGGTGTCGCCGTCGAGATTGCCGGTGGGTTCGTCGGCGAGCACGCAGGTTGGCTGGCTGACCAGCGCGCGCGCCATCGCCACACGCTGGCGTTCACCGCCGGACAGCTGCGCCGGGTGATGTGCCACACGCTCGGCCAGCCCCACCTGGGCCAGCGCCTCGCGAGCGGCGGCGCGCGCGTCCAGCCGGGACTGGCGGCGGATGCGCAGCGGCATGGCGACGTTGTCCAGCGCGCTGAACTCCGGCAGCAGGTGATGGAACTGGTAGACGAAGCCGAGGTGCCGGTTGCGCCAGCGGCCCTGCCCGCCCGCATCCAGCGCCGCGAAGTCGCGGCCCATCAGCTCGACCTTGCCCGAGGTCGGCGCGTCCAGCCCGCCCAGCAGGTGCAGCAGCGTGCTCTTGCCAGAGCCCGAGGCGCCGACGATGGCCAGCGTCTGGCCGGCGTGCACCTGCAGGTCGACGCCGCGCAGCACCTGCACATCGAGCGGGCCTTCGGTGAAGCGCTTGTGCAGTGCTTCGCAGCGCAGCACCGCCGGCGCAAGCGCCGGGTCGCCCCAGGCTTGCGCGTTCCCCCTCGGGGGGGCGGACGCCGCATCGCGGCGGCCTTGGGGGCCCATATCATTCATAGCGCAGCGCCTCGGCCGGGTTGACGCGGCTGGCACGCCAACTCGGGTACAGCGTGGCGACGAAGGCCAGCAGCAGCGAGATCACGGCGATCGGCAGGATGTCGCTCATCAGCGGCTCGCTGGGCATGCGGCTGATCAGGTAGATGCTGCCGGGCAGGAAGGCCACACCCAGCGCCCGTTCGATTGCGGGCACGATGACGTCGATGTTGAGGGCGATCAGCAGCCCGAAGGCCACGCCGCCGACCGTGCCGATGATGCCGGCGGCCGCGCCCTGCACCATGAACACGCCCATGATCGAGCGCGGGCTCGCGCCCAGCGTGCGCAGGATGGCGATGTCGGCGCGCTTGTCCGTCACCGTCATCACCAGCGTGGACACCAGGTTGAAGGCTGCCACCGCGACGATCAGCGTGAGGATGATGAACATCAGGCGCTTCTCGATCTGCACCGCGTCGAACCAGTTGCGGTTGGTGCGCGTCCAGTCGCGCACCAGCACCTGCGGGCCCAGGCTGGCCGACAGCTCGGCCGCCACCTGGCGTGCTGCATGCACGTCGCGCAGCCTCAGCTGCACGCCGGTGGGCCCTTCGACGCGGAAGAAGCGCGCCGCGTCGTCGAGATGGATCAGCGCCAGCCCCGCGTCGTACTCGTAGTGGCCGGCCTCGAAGGTGCCGCTGAGGGTGAACTGCTTCAGCCGCGGGATCACGCCGGCCGGCGTCATCTGCCCGCCGGCGGCGACCAGCGTGACCTTGTCGCCGACGCGCACGCCCAGGGCACGCGCCAGCTCGGCGCCGAGCACGATGTTCCAGCTGCCGCTGGTCAGCGTCGCGAGAGCACCATCGCGCAACCGCGCGGCCAGCGGCGTGACCGTGGCCTCGTCGGCCGGCGAGATGCCGCGCACGACGGCCGCGCGCATGTCGTCGCCGCGTGCCACCAGCGCCTGTGCGGCGACGAAGGGCGCAGCGCCCACGACTTCGGGGTTGCGGCGCGCCTGCGCCGCGGTGGCCTGCCAGTCGGCCAGCGCGGCACCGCGCGGCTCGAACACCTCGACATGCGAAATCACCGACAGCATGCGGTCGCGCACCTCCTTCTGGAAGCCGTTCATCACGCTGAGCACGATGATCAGCGCCGCCACGCCCAGGCCGATGCCGAGCATCGACACGCCGGAGATGAAGGAGATGAAGCGGTTGCGCCTGCCGCTGCGTCCGGCTCGCGTGTAGCGCCAGCCGATCTGCAGTTCGTAGGGGAGGCTCACTGGTGTACCTTCGGGCTGCGCCCTCCGGTATTCGCCCTTGGGGCGGCCCGGCGGGCTCATGGCGGCGGCATGCTAACCGACACCTGGTTGGTGGCCGGTCCGCCGACAACGCAGTTGCGGCGAGGCTCATGTCGCGCAGCGACGTGAAGGCGGCGCCAGCCGCCGTGCCGTAGCCATAATCGCCGCATGCATCTCGTGGTTCCCTTTGCGGCCGCGGCCACCGACGTGACGGCCGTGCAGGGCCTTCGACTGCCCCATTTCGAGCGTTTGCTGGCGCGGCTGGCGCCGGGGCCGATCACGGACACCGATGCCGATTCGCTGAACCTGCCGCATGAACACGTGCTGGCCTCCTGCCGCGGCTGGACGCTGCGCGACGGCGGCTTGCCGCTGGCCGCGTGGTCGGCGCAGGCCGACGGGCTGCCTTCGGCGCCGACCGGGCAGGGCTGGGGGCTGCTGACGCCGACGCATTGGCAGGTGGGCAGCGAGCAGGTCCTGCTGCTCGACCCGACGCAGCTGCATCTGCACGAAGACGAATCGCGCGCGCTGTTACAGGCGCTGCACGGCTTGTTCGAACCCGAGGGCTGGACGCTGCACTGGGGCGCGCCGCTGCGCTGGTATGCAACGCATGACTCGCTGGCCGAGTTGGCCACGGCCTCGCTCGACCGTGTCATCGGCCGTCCGATCGACCCATGGCTGCCCGACCGGCGTGCCGGCCGCAATCTGCGCCGGCTGCAGAGCGAGGCGCAAATGCTGCTGCACACGCACCCGATCAATGCGGCGCGCGAAGCGCGTGGTGAGTTGCCGGTGAACTCCTTCTGGCTCAGCGGCACCGGCCGCACGCAGCCACTCGCCGCCGACGCGATGGAGCCGTTGCTCGACGAGCGGTTGCGCGGCCCCTGGCTGGCCGGCGACTGGGCTGCCTGGGCCGAGGCCTGGCACGCGCTCGATGCGCAGCGCCTGAGCGAATTGAACACACGCACCGCACGTGGCGAGGCGGTGAGCCTGACGTTGTGCGGTGAACGCACGGCACAGCGCTACGACAGCGTGCGCTTGGGCGCCTGGCAGCGCCTGACGCAGACCTGGCGCCGTGCCGCGGCCGAGCGTGTGCTGGAGCCGCTGTGAGCGCGCCGGGCCGCTCCCAAGCGCTCACCCCGAAGCGCGCAGCGCGCAGGGTTGCTCGATGAGCGCGCCGGGCAGTGCGATGATTGCGCCGCGGCTGGAGCGTCGCGACGTGCCGCCGCGCACGGTCTTCGCGCTCGAGCAGGCCGGCGCTCACCCGTTGCTGGCGCGGCTGCTCGCCGCGCGCGGCGTGCGCCAGCCCGAGGAGATGGACGACGGCCTGGCGCAGCTGCTCAGCCCGCAGGCGCTGCACGGCGCCGAGGCCGCGGCGCGGCTGCTGGCCGACAGCCTGGCACAGCGCCGGCGCCTGTGCGTGGTGGCCGACTACGACTGCGATGGCGCCACCGCCTGCGCGGTGCTGCTGCGCGGCCTGCGGCTGCTCGGCGCATTGCCCGACACGCTGCACTACGTGGTGCCCGACCGCGCGCTGCACGGCTACGGCCTCACGCCAGCCATCGTCGACCTGGCACTGCCCAAGCGGCCCGATCTGCTGGTCACCGTGGACAACGGCATCGCCAGCCTCGACGGTGTGGCGCATGCGCGCGCGCTGGGACTGCAGGTGCTGATCACCGATCACCACCTGCCGGCCAAGGACGGCGATCGTGTGCTGCTGCCCGAGGCCGATGTCATCGTCAATCCCAACCAGCCGGCCTGCGGCTTCGCCAGCAAGGTGCTGGCCGGTGTGGGTGTGGTCTTCTACGTGCTGCTGGCCACGCGTGCCGAGCTGCGCGCGCGCGGCGCCTTCGATGCCGCGTCGCAGCCCAGGCTCGACAGCCTGCTCGACCTGGTGGCGCTGGGCACGGTGGCCGACGTGGTGCGGCTCGATGCCAACAACCGCCGTTTGGTGGCACAGGGCCTGAAGCGCATCCGCGGCGGGCGCATGCACTGCGGCCTGGCGGCGCTGTTCCAGGTGGCCGGTCGCGACCCGCGCCGTGCCGCGGCCTTCGACTTCGGCTTTGCGCTGGGCCCGCGCATCAACGCCGCCGGCCGGCTGTCGGACATGACGCTGGGCATCGAATGCCTGCTCAGCGACGACCCGGCGCAAGCGCTGCAGCTGGCGCAGGCGCTGGACGGCATCAACCGCCAGCGCCGCGAGGTGGAATCGGGCATGCACGAGCAGGCCCAGGCTTGGCTGGAGCAACTGATGCCGGCCGAAGACAGCGCCGTGCCGAGCGCACTGGCGCTGTTCGACCCCGCTTTCCACGAAGGCGTGGTCGGCATCGTCGCCGGCCGGCTGAAAGACCGGCTGCATCGGCCGGCCTTCGTCTTTGCGCGCGGCGGCGACGGGCTGCTGAAGGGCTCGGGCCGCTCGATCCCCGGCTTCCACCTGCGCGATGCGCTCGACCTGTTGGCCAAGCGCCACCCGCAGGTGCTGCGGCGCTTCGGCGGCCACGCGATGGCCGCCGGCTGCAGCATCGCCGAAGAACATTTCGGCGATTTCGACCGCGCGCTGCAGCAGGTGGCCGGCGAATGGCTGGACGCGGCCACGCTGACGCGCACGGTGCGCACCGACGGCCCGCTCGCGCTCGAGTGGTTCAACCCGCAGACCGTGGCGCTGCTCGATGCGCAGGTCTGGGGGCAGGGCTTCGAGCCGCCGCTGTTCTGCGACGAGGTCGAGGTGCTGCAGCAGCGCCTGGTCGGCGACAAGCATCTGAAGCTGCGCGTGCGCCATGCCGGTGCGCTGCGCGACGCCATCTGGTTCGGCCATATCGAGCCGGTGGCGACGCGTGTGCGCCTGGCCTACCGGCTGAGCCTGGACGAATGGCAGGGCCAGCAGCGTGTGCAGATGGTCGTGGAAGCGCAAGGGTGATCGTGGCTTCAGGCAACATCGCCGTTCTTCGGACTGGAACCGCCATGCGTCGACTGCTGCTCCTTGTGCTGTGCTGTTTTTATGCGCCGGCCCATGCGGCCGAGCCCAAGCTCGTCGGCGTGGCGCGCGGACTGGCCAACCCCTGGGCCGTGGCCTTCCTGCCCGACGGGCGCTACCTCGTCACCGAGCGTGCCGGGCGGCTGCGCATCGTCGGGCGTGACGGCCGTCTCGGCGAGCCGGTGGCCGGGCTGCCGGCGGTGGACGCCGGCGGCCAGTGCGGACTGCTCGACGTGGTGCTCGACCCCAGGTTCGCCGACAACGCGCTCGTCTACTGGAGTTATGCCGAAGCCGGCGAGGGCGGCAACAGCACGGCGGTGGCGCGCGGCAAGCTGCTGGACAACCGTCTTGCGGAGGTGCAGGTGATCTTCAGGCAACTGCCGAAGGTGTCGAGTCGTCAGCACTGCGGCTCGCGGTTGGTGTTCGCGCGCGACGGCCGGCTCTTCGTGGTGCTCGGCGACCGCTTCTCGCGCAAGGACGATGCGCAGAAGCTCGACAACCACATCGGCAAGGTGGTGCGCATCGAAGCCGACGGCGAGGTGCCGGCCGACAACCCCTTCGTCGCCACCGCCGGCGCGCGGCCCGAGATCTGGAGCCTGGGCCATCGCAACATGCAGGGCGCGGCCCTGAACCCGGCCAGCGGCGAGCTGTGGGCCACCGAACACGGGCCGCAGGGCGGCGACGAGCTGAACCGCGTGCTGCCCGGGCGCAACTACGGCTGGCCGCTGCTGACCTTCGGCCGCAACTACGGCACCGGCACGCGCATCGGCGAAGAGGGTCCCAAACCCGGTTTCGAGCAGCCGCTGAAGGTCTGGCTGCCGCTGTCGGTGGCGCCCAGCGGCATGGCCTTCCTGACCAGCGACCGCTACCCCGGCTGGATGGGCAACCTGTTCATGGGCACGCTGCGCGGCGAATCCTTGCTGCGCCTGGAACTGGACGGCAACCGCGTGGTCAAGGAAGAAGCGCTGCTGCGCTCGGCCAACTCGCGCATCCGCGACGTGCGCCAGGGGCCGGATGGCTACCTCTACGTGCTGACCGACAGCGCGGACGGCCAGTTGCTGCGGCTGCAGCCCTGAAGCGGCTTCAGGCGACGCGCCCGAACCACCACACCGACAGCCCGGCGCCCAGCAGCGCCAGCAGCGCGCCCGCAGCGGCGAAGAAGGCAGTGATCTCGGTCTCCTTCTTCTCGACCACCAGCTTCGAGCTCAGCGACTGGTAGACCTTCTTCAGGTCCTGCGCGGTGCCGGCGTAGAAGTATTCGGCCTGCGTCAGCAGCGCCACCTGCTTCAGCGCCACTTCGTCCAGGCGCACGCGCATGCTCCAGCCTTCGAAGCCGATGGTCTCGCCGGCGACGGTGCCGATGCCCACGGTGTAGACCTTCACGCCGCGGTCGGCAGCCATCTTTGCGGCTTCCAGCGGGTCGGGGCCGGTGGTACGTGCACCGTCGGTGAGCATGATGATCGCGGCCGACGTGTAGGAGCCCGGCTCCACGGGCGTGAACTCCGGTTTGTGTTTCTTCTCGTCCATCGGCCCGGGCATGTTGCGCTGCCCCGTGGCCTGCGAGATCTCGATGCCGGCGTCGGGGAAGATCGTCGCCAGCGACAGGATGATGCCGCTGCCGGTGGCAGTGGCGCGCTGCAGTTGGAAGCGGTCGATCGCGGCGAAGACGTCCTCGCGGCTGGTGGTCGGCGCCTGTACCACGGCCGCGGTCCCGGCGAAGGCGACGACGCCGACGCGCACCTCGCGCGGCAGGTCGGCGACGAAGGCCTTGGCGGCTTCCTGCGCGGCGACGATGCGGCTGGGCTCCACGTCGGCGGCGCGCATGCTGCCCGACACGTCGATGGCGAGGATGATGGTGCGCTGTGCCATCGGCAGCGTGATCACGGCCATCGGCCGCGCCATCGCGAACAGCAGCGTGGCTATGGCCAGCAGCAGCAGCAGCGGCGGCACGTGGCGGCGCCAGCCCGGGCCCTTGCCGAGTGCGACCTTGGCGACAGCCAGGCTGGCCAGGCGCACGGTGCTGCGCCGGCGCTTGCGCAACAGCCACAGGTACAGCAGCACCAGCAGCGGTAGCAGCAGCAGCGACCACAACAGGTTCGGCCAGAGGAAGGTCATGACAAGGCTCCCGCAACTTGCGGCGCGGCGTCACTGCGCAGGTGCGCCGGCCAGCGTCCGCCGACCTTCAGACGCCCGCGTTGGCGTCGCAGGGCCGCGAAGCGCAGCATCGATTCGAGCAGATCGTCGTCGGTGGACAGCTCCAGCGCGTCGGCCCCTGCATGGGCCAGCGCCTCGCGCAGTGCCGCCTCGCGTGCCTCGGCCTCGGCTTCGTAGCGCTGGCGGAAGGCCGGGTCGGAGGTGTCGATGAACAGCTGCTCGCCGGTTTCGGCATCTTCCACCGTCACCAGGCCGAGTTCGGGCAGCGCCATCTCCAGCGGGTCGTACAGGCGCACCGCCACCACCTCGTGACGCTGCGTCAGTCGCGCCAACGCGTCTTCCCAGCCGGGCTGGCTGATGAAGTCGGACACCACCAGCACCAGCGCGCGCCGCTTGATGGTGCCGGCGGCGGCATTGAGCAGCTCGGCCAGCGAGGTGCCGCTGCCGCGTGCATCGTCACTGGGCCGGCTGCGCATCAGCCGCATCAGGTTCAGCACGTGCTGGCGCGACAGCCGCGGCGGCAGCACCGTGTCCACGCGCGTGCCGTAGAGCATGGCGCCGACGCGGTTGCCGTGGCGCGTGAGCACGCGCGCCATCACCGCCACGAAGCCGGAGGACACGGCCAACTTGGTGGTGTCGGACGAACCGAAGTCGACGCTGCCCGACAGGTCGAGCAGGAACCACGCGGTCATCTCGCGGTCTTCGGTGAACTGGCGCACGTGCGGCGTCTGCAGCCGCGCGGTGACGTTCCAGTCGATGTGGCGCACATCGTCGTGCAACTGGTATTCGCGCAGGTCCGCCAGGTCGATGCCGGCACCGCGCAGCAGCGTGCGGTAGTCGCCCTGCAGCAGCCCGTCCAGGCGGCGCATCACCGTCCATTCCAGCTGGCGCAGCAGGCGTTCTTCAATGCCCGGCCCGGGCGCGCCGACGCCGGCCTCAGGCATGGAGCGCGTTGCCGTTGTCATGGGCATGGGCCATCGGCTTGTCGGGCACGGCCACCTTCTGCATCACGCGCTGCACGATCTGGTCGGCCGTCAGGTTGTCGGCCAGCGCCTCGTAGGACAGCACCAGGCGGTGGCGCAGCACGTCGGGCACCAGGTCGACCATGTCCTCGGGCAGCGCGTAGCGCCGGCCGCGCAGCAGCGCCAGCGCCCGCGAGCCTTCGACCAGGCCGATGGTGGCGCGCGGGCTGGCGCCGAAGGTCAGGTACTTGGCCATGTCGGCCAGTTCGTAGCGCGCGGGTTGCCGCGTGGCGCTGACCAGCTTGACCGCGTACTGGATCAGCGAGGGGTCGACGTAGACCGCGCGGCATTCCTTCTGTAGCGCCTGCAGCGCGTGCGTGTCGCACACCGTCTGCACCTCGACCGCCGCGCCGGTGACGCGCTGCGCGATGACGAATTCCTCTTCCTCGGTGGGGTAGTCGACCAGCACCTTCATCATGAAGCGGTCGACCTGCGCCTCGGGAAGCGGGTAGGTGCCTTCGGTCTCGATCGGGTTCTGCGTGGCCATGACGACGAAGGGCTCGGGCACGCGGTGCGTGTCGCCGGCGATCGTCACCTGACGCTCCTGCATCACCTCGAGCAGCGCGCTCTGCACCTTGGCCGGCGCGCGGTTGATCTCGTCGGCCAGCAGCAGGTTGGCGAACACCGGGCCCAGCGAGGTGCCGAAGTCGCCAGTCTTCTGGTTGTAGATGCGCGTGCCCACCAGGTCGGCCGGCACCAGGTCGGGCGTGAACTGAATGCGCTTGAAGCTGCCGTGCATGGTGCGCGCCAGCGTCTTCACCGTCAGCGTCTTCGCCAGGCCGGGCACGCCTTCGACCAGCAGGTGGCCCTGCGCCAGCATGGCGATGAGCACGCGCTCCAGAAAGCGGTCCTGCCCGACGACGACGCGCTTGACCTCGTAGAGCATGCGCTCCATCAGGTCGGCGGTCTGGGTGGGATCGTGCGCGCCAGCTTGCATGGGTCTTCCTGCTTCAAGGGTGTCGGGTGTCAGAACGGCGGCAGGCCGGCGGCGCCGGCGGCATTCTCGATCGGCACGGCAAAGCCGATGCCGACGAAGGTGCGCTGTTCGTTCGGGTTGAGGATGGCGGTGACGATGCCGACCACGTAGCCGTCCATCGTCACCAGCGGCCCGCCGGAATTGCCCGGGTTGGCCGCGGCGTCGAACTGGATCAGGTTGGTCAGCGCATGCTCGCCCTCGGGCGAGCGGAACTCGCGCCCCAGGCCCGAGACCACGCCGGCGCTGACCGAGGGCCCGATGCCGAAAGGGTGGCCGACGGCGACGACCTGGTCGCCGGGCGCCAGATCGCCGGTGGAGCGCATCGTCGCCGGCTCCAGGTCATCGGGCAGGCTCTTCGCTCGCAGCACCGCCAGATCGTTCTCGGGCTGCGCGCCGACCATCTGCGCATCGGACTCGTGGCCGTTGGCGAAGGTCACGCGCACGCGCTTCGCGCCGTGCACCACGTGCAGGTTGGTCAGGATCGTGCCGTCCTCCTTGATCACCACACCCGTGCCCAGGCTGCGGTCCATGGCGCGCTTGTCCGGCCGGTACTCGGTGTCGTCGTCCTCTTCGCCCAGGCCGATCACGCGCACCACCGACCGCGCGATGCCCTCGTAAGCCTTGGCCGCGGGCGAAGGCAGCGGCTCCTTCTCCAGCGAGTGCCGCACCGCAGCGTCGATCTGCTTCTGGGTGATGATCCGCTGGTGTGGTTGCAGGCTCAGCGCCGCCAGCATCAGCGCCAGGGCCAACAGCGCGCCCAGGCCGCTCCAGGCGATGGCTGGCCCGTGGCGCCTGAAGAAGGGCCGGCGCGGTGCGGCGGCGACGGGCGCCGCTGGCTGCGGCGCGGCCGGCGCGGGCGCCTGGGTTGCCGCTGCGGCCGGTGCGGCGCTGCGGCGTGACGGACTGTAAAGCGGCGTCTTGCGGGTCGGCATGCTGCGGTACTCGAATGGGCGGCTTCACGTTATCACGTTGCGCCGGCCCTTGCATCCCCGCAGGCATAGATCCGGCTCGACCCTGGGCCCTTGGTACGAGACAATGGCCGCAGCCGCCTGCCCCTGGGGCGAGGGTCCGAGGCGTCATCGGCCGGCCACACCCGCCGTGCCGCTCCCAGCCCATGCGCGTCTGCTTCATCCACCAGAACCTGCCGGCGCAATACCGGCACCTGATCGCCGCACTGCTGCAGCGTGGCGACCAGGTGCTGGCCATCGGCGAGCACAGCGCGGTGCAGCGCTGGAGCCCGCGCCATCCGAACCTGGGTGTGCTCGGCTACCGCCTGCCCGACGCGGCATTGCAGGCGGGCGTACCGCCGCACCTGCGTCTGATCCATGTGCAACTGGCGCGCGCCGAGGCGGTGCTGCAGGCGGTGCGGCAGATGCTGTCACGCGGCCTGCGGCCGGACCTGGTCGTCGCCCATCCCGGTTGGGGCGAGGCGATGTATCTGCGTGGGGCATTGCCGGACACGCCCTTGCTCGGCTACTGCGAGTTCTACTACCGCGCGCAGGGCGCCGACGTGGGCTTCGACGCCGAGTACCCGTCCGACGAGCGCCATTGGCAGCGCCTGCAACTGCGCAACCTGCCCCTTCTGATGGCGCTGCACGACATGGATGCGGGCTGGTGCGCCACGCACTGGCAGCGCCGGCAGTTCCCGCCGGAGTACCGGCCGCGGCTGCAGGTGCAGCACGAGGGCGTCGACACCCGGCTGGTGCGGCCGGATGCGCAGATGCAGTGGGCTATCGGCGGCCACACGCTGCGCCATGGCGACCCGATCGTCACCTACGTGGCACGCAACCTCGAGCCCTATCGCGGCTTCCATGTCTTCATGCGCTGCCTGCCGCAGCTGCAGCGTCTGGCGCCGCGGGCCCTGGTGCTGGTGGTCGGTGGCGACGAGGTCAGCTACGGCCTGCGCCTGCCTCCAGGAGACAGCTACCGGCAGCGGCTGATGGCCGAGCTGGGCGAGCGCGTCGACTGGAGCCGCGTGCTCTTCACCGGCCGGCTGCCCTATGCGGACTATCTGAAGGTGCTGCAGCTGTCGGCGGTGCATGCCTACCTGAGCTACCCCTTCGTGCTGTCGTGGTCGCTGCTCGAGGCCATGTCGGCAGGCTGCTGCATCGTCGGCTCGGCCACGCCGCCGGTGCTCGAGGTCATAGAAGACGGCGTCAACGGTCGCCTCGTCGACTTCTTTGACCCCGAAGCTCTGGCGCGCTGCCTGGTGCAGGCCCTGGAGCGCCCCGAGGACACCTTGCCGCTGCGTGAGGCAGCGCGGCGCACGGTGCACGAACGCTACGACCTGCACGAACAATGCTTGCCGGCCGGGCTGGCGATGCTCGACCGGTTGGCCGCGCAAGGCAGGTCGCTGGCATGAGCGCGCCGGGCCGCTCCCAAGCGCTCATCCCGGAGCACGCAGTGCGCAGGGTAGTCCAGTGAGCGGCTGGATCGACACCCATTGCCACCTGGACGCGCCGGAATTCGACGCCGACCGCGCCGCGGTGGTCGAGCGCGCGCGTGCCGCCGGCGTATCGCGGCTGGTGCTGCCGGCGGTGGAGCGGGCCAACTTCGACAGGGTGCGCGAGCTGGCCCACGATTGCGACGGTGCCTATGCGCTGGGCATCCATCCGCTGTATGTCGACCGCGCCGCCGAGGCCGACCTGCAGCAGTTGCGCGAACAGCTGCGGACCCACCGCGACGACCCGCGGCTGGTGGCGGTGGGCGAGATCGGCCTGGACCATTTCG
>CAYUPF010000025.1:6669-30611 GCA_964446545.1 uncultured Rubrivivax sp. | reverse complement strand
GTTCCGCCACCAGGCGAAGCTGGTGCGCCGCTACGGCGCCGCCGCGGTGGTGATGGCCTTCGACGAGACCGGCCAGGCCGACACCTACCAGCGCAAGATCCAGATCTGCGAGCGCGCCTATCGCCTGCTGGTCGACGAGATCGGCTTCCCGGCCGAGGACATCATCTTCGACCCGAACGTCTTCGCCATCGCGACGGGCATCGAGGAACACAACAACTACGCCGTCGACTTCATCGAGGCCACGCGCTGGATCAAGCAGCACCTGCCCGGCGCCAAGGTGTCGGGCGGCGTGTCCAACGTGAGCTTCAGCTTCCGCGGCAACGACCCGGTGCGCGAGGCCATCCACACCGTGTTCCTGTACCACGCGATCCAGGCGGGCATGGACATGGGCATCGTCAATGCCGGCATGGTGGGCGTGTACGACCAGCTCGAGCCGGCCTTGCGCGAGCGCGTCGAGGACGTGGTGCTGAACCGGCGTGCGGACGCCGGCGAGCGGCTGGTGGAGATCGCCGAAAACGCCAAGGGCGCGGCCAAGGACGACTCGGCGCGCCTGGCCTGGCGCGCCGGCACGGTGCAAGAGCGCCTGAGCCACGCGCTGGTGCAGGGCATCACCGACTTCATCGTTGCCGACACCGAGGAATGCCGGCAGGGCATCGCCGCCGCCGGCGGGCGCCCGCTGCACGTCATCGAAGGCCCGCTGATGGCCGGCATGAACATCGTCGGCGACCTGTTCGGCCAGGGCAAGATGTTCCTGCCGCAGGTGGTGAAGAGCGCGCGCGTGATGAAGCAGGCGGTGGCGCACCTGCTGCCCTACATCGAGGCCGAGAAGAAGGCGCTGGTCGATGCCGGCGGCGAGGCCAAACCGAAGGGCAAGATCGTCATCGCCACCGTCAAGGGCGACGTGCACGACATCGGCAAGAACATCGTCACCGTCGTGCTCCAGTGCAACAACTTCGAGGTCGTGAACATGGGCGTGATGGTGCCCTGCCAGGACATCCTGGCGAAGGCGCGCGTCGAGGGCGCCGACATCATCGGGTTGTCCGGGCTGATCACGCCCAGTCTGGAGGAGATGCAGCATGTCGCCGCCGAAATGCAGCGCGACGACTGGTTCCGCGTGAAGAAGATCCCGCTGCTGATCGGCGGCGCCACCACCAGCCGCGTGCACACCGCGGTGAAGATCGCACCGCACTACGAAGGCCCGGTGGTCTACGTGCCCGATGCCTCGCGCAGCGTGGGCGTGTGCTCCGAGCTGCTGTCCGACGACCGCGCCACGCGCTACCTGGCCGAGCTGAATGCCGACTACGCCAAGGTGCGCGAACTGCACGCGAAGAAGAAGGTCACGCCGCTGGTCAGCCTGGCGGCGGCGCGCGCCAACAAGACGCCTATCGACTGGGATAGCTACGCGCCGCCGAAGCCGAAGTTCCTGGGCCGGCGCGAGTTCCGCAACTACGACCTGAACGAGCTGGTGGCCTGCATCGACTGGGGCCCGTTCTTCCAGACCTGGGACCTGGCCGGGCGCTTCCCCGACATCCTGCGCGACGAGATCGTCGGCAGCGAGGCGCAGCGCGTGTTCAGCGACGGCAAGCGGCTGCTGCACCGGGCGATCGAAGGCCGCTGGCTGCAGGCGGCCGGCGTGCTGTCGCTGCTGCCGGCCAACACGGTGGACGACGACACCATCGAGGTCTACAGCGACGACTCGCGCAGCGAGGTGGCGCTGCGCTGGTCGCCGCTGCGGCTGCAGAGCGAGCGGCCGGTGATCGACGGCCCGAACGGTGAGAAAGTCCGGCGCCCCAACCGCTGCCTGGCCGATTTCATCGCGCCCAAGGGCGTCAAGCCCGACTACATCGGCCTGTTCGCGGTGACCGCCGGCCTGGGCGTGGAGAAGAAGGAGAAGCAGTTCGTCGACGACCTCGACGACTACTCGGCGATCATGCTCAAAGCGCTGGCCGACCGGCTGGCCGAGGCCTTCGCCGAGCGGCTGCACCAGCGCACGCGCACCGACTTCTGGGGCTACGCGGGCGACGAAGCGTTGACGGTGGAAGAACTGGTCGCCGAGAAGTACCGCGGCATCCGCCCGGCGCCCGGCTACCCGGCCTGCCCGGACCACAGCGTCAAGCGCGACATGTTCCGCGTGCTGCAGGCCGAAGCCATCGGCATGGGCCTGACCGACAGCCTGGCGATGACGCCGGCGGCCAGCGTCAGCGGCTTCTACCTGGCGCATCCGCAGGCCACGTACTTCAACGTCGGCCGCGTCGGCGACGACCAGGTCGAGGACTGGGCGCGGCGTCAGGCCATCGACCTGACGGCGGCGCGCCGCCATCTGGCGCCCTCGCTGTAGCACCCTGTGCAAAGGTTTCAGCCGCGTCGGCGTGTAAGCGCCGGCGCCGGCCGCGAACCGGTGACACAGGACGGCGTCGATTCACCGCGGCGCCGCCGATGATCCCCGGCATACGAGGCGCGCCACCAGCGTGCCCTTTCGCGCCCAGGTGCGCCGTTGGGGGTCGACGTGAAAAGACAGACAAGTACACAGTCCTCGGACGTGCGCAGCCGCCTGCGCACCGCCTGCGCACCGCCTGGGCCGGCCTGGTGTTGTGCAGCAGCCTGCTGCTCGCGGCCTGTGGCGGCGGGGGCGGTGATTCGGACGGCGAAAGTGCCAGCGGTGACGGCTCGCAGGCCGTGGCCGCGATGCCGGCTTCGCGCGAACAGGCAGCCAATCCCGGCAGCAGCGCCGGCCAGGACCACGAGAGCGCCGTATGGGCCAACCAGCGGCTGGCCAAGCACCAGCGCATCTGCGGGGTGGAGTTCCTGGCCGAATTCCCGCGCAACGCACTCGGCAAGGTGCTCAAGCGCGTGCTCAGGGAGCGCTTCGGCAAGCCGACGTGAAGGGCGTTGCGCGCCGGGCCCTCATTGGTGCACCCTACGGCCTTCGGCCGGTCCCGCCAAAGCGGGAATGAGCCCCTTCGGGCGGCCGGGCGGGCTCACTGGACTACCCTGCGCACTGCGTGCTCCGGGATGAGCGCTTGGGAGCGGCCCGGCGCCCTCATGCCGTAAGCAGCCGGCGCAATTGCAGCGCTTCGGCCACGTGCGCCGTGGTGATGATGGGGTCGCCGGCCAGGTCGGCGATGGTGCGTGCCACTTTCAGCGTGCGGTGCAGCGCGCGGCCCGACCAGTTCAGGCGCTGTGCGGCACTCTGCGCGAAGCGTGCCGCAGCGGCGTCCAGCACGCACAGCGCGTCGATGTGGCCCGCCTCGATGGCGGCGTTGGGCACGGCCTGGCGCTGCAGCTGGCGTTGCCGTGCGACGGCGACACGCTGTGCCACCGCGGCCGACGCTTCGCCGTCGGCCTGGGCCATCAGCTGCTCGGGCTTGACGGCGTGCACCTCGACCTGCATGTCGATGCGGTCGAGCAGCGGTCCCGACAGCCGTCCCTGATAGCGCGCGATCGCATCCGGCGTGCAGCGGCAGTTCTTGCCGGTGGCGGCGAAGGCGCCGAGGTAGCCGCAGGGGCAGGGGTTCATCGCCGCCACCAGTTGGAAGCGCGCCGGGAAGGCCGCCTGCCGCGCCGCGCGCGAGATGGTGATGAGCCCGCTTTCCAACGGCTCGCGCAGCGCTTCCAGGGCCGCGCGCGGAAATTCGGGCAGCTCGTCGAGGAAAAGCACGCCGCCATGTGCGAGCGAGATTTCTCCGGGTCTGGGCGGTGAGCCGCCGCCCACCAGCGCCACCGCGCTGGCCGAGTGGTGGGGTGCGCGAAAGGGCCGCTGGCCGAAGCGGCGCGCATCGAAACCCTGCGCGGCCAGGCCCTGCAAGGCGGCACTGGACAGCGCCTCGTCTTCTTCCATCGGCGGCAGGATGCCGCCCAGGCGCAGCGCCAGCATCGACTTGCCGGTGCCCGGCGGGCCGACGAAGAGCAGGCTGTGTGCGCCGGCGGCGGCAATCTCCAGCGCACGCTTGGCGCCGGCCTGGCCCTTGACGTCGCGCAGGTCGACCGTGGCGCCGGCGGCCGCACGCGGCAGCGGCTGCGCGCGCGGCAGGGCCGGCGCGTCGTCGCCCGGCTGCAGCGACTGCACCACCTGCAGCAGGTTGTCGGCGCTACGGATGTCCAGTCCGGCCACCTGCGCCGCCGCGGTGGCGCTGTGCGTCGGCAGCACCAGGCAGCGCGATGCCTGCGTGCCGCGCACGGCCAGGGCCAGTGCCAGCGCGCCGCGCACCGGCCGCAGTTCGCCGGCCAGCGACAGTTCACCGGCGAACTCGCAGCCCTCCAGCCGTGCCGCGTCGATGTGGCCCGCGGCCGCCAGGATGCCCAGCGCGATCGGCAGGTCGAAGCGCCCGGATTCCTTGGGCAGATCGGCCGGCGCCAGATTGACGGTGACGCGCTTGTTGTGTGGGAAAGCAAAGCCGCTTTGCGCCAGCGCAGCGCGCACGCGCTCGCGCGATTCCTTGACCTCGGTGTCCGCCAGCCCCACCAGCGTGAAGCTGGGCAGGCCGTTGGCGAGGTGCACCTCCACCGTCACCGCCTGGGCTTGCAGCGCATCGAGGGCGCGGCTGTGGACGACGGCGAAGGACATGGAGCGGCATCATGCCAGTGCCGCAAGCGGGGGTCGAATCGTCGAATGCACCAAAGTGGATCGCCCATGATGCATTACGCCCATCCGTTGGGCGAACGGCGCGTGTCGATGTCGATGCGGGTGCGGATTCACCGAATTGGCGCAGTGGCACGCTTTCTGCATATCGGTGGCGCACTCCTTTTCAGCCTCATCGACACAACGAACCCGGAGCCCCCACGATGAAACCGTTTCAGTACACGCTCGCCGCTGTGCTTGCCGCGAGCGCCCTGCCCAGCCTGGCGCAGACCACCACCGCTGCCGCCGAGCCCGAGTTCAGCATCACCGGCAACCTTGGCATCTTGTCCGACTACCGCTTCCGCGGCATCTCGCAGACGAACAAGAAGCCGGCCATCCAGGGCGGCATCGACTTCGAGCACAACAGCGGCTTCTATCTGGGCAACTGGAACTCCAACATCGACAGCGCCGGCTTCGGCGGCGGGAACATCGAGATGGACTTCTACGGTGGCTGGAAGGGCAGCTTCGGCGACTTCGGCGTCGACCTCGGCGTGCTCTACTACTACTACCCCGGTTCCGGCTCGGCCGCCGGCGCCAGCAGGGTCGACAGCACCGAGCTGTACATCGGCGGCAGCTGGGGCCCGCTCGGGCTGAAGTACTCCTACATGGTGTCGGACTTCTTCAGCATCGACGACACCAAGGGCGCGTACTACCTGCAGCTCACCGGCGAGCACGACTTCGGCAACGGCTTCGGCGTCAATGCCTCGGTCGGCTACCAGGGCGGCCTGAAGAACGGCGCCTGCGTCACCGAGTTCGGCGGCAGCACGAGCTGCAGCATCACCGACTACAAGATCGGCGGCACCTACACCATCGACGGCTGGGCGCTCGGCCTGGCCTACGTGTCGACCAACCGCGACCTTCCCGGCTGGACCGACACGAGCAAGAACATCAGCAACGGTACCGCGCTGGTGTCCGTCAGCAAGAGCTTCTGACCAACAAGGAGTCGAGACCATGAAGATGGTGACCGCCATCGTCAAGCCCTTCAAGCTGGACGAAGTTCGCGAAGCCCTCAGCGCCATCGGCGTGCAGGGTGTCACGGTGACCGAAGTCAAGGGCTTCGGTCGCCAGAAGGGCCACACCGAGCTGTACCGCGGTGCGGAGTACGTGGTGGACTTTCTGCCCAAGGTGAAGATCGAGGCCGCCGTCGACGATCCGCTGGTCGAGCGTGTCATCGAGGCCATCGAGACCGCGGCTCGCACCGGCAAGATCGGCGACGGCAAGATCTTCGTGTCCACGCTGGAGCAGGTGCTGCGCATCCGCACCGGCGAAACCGGCAAGGACGCGCTCTAGGGCGTACCCACCATTCGCCTGCGCGCGGCGGTCTCGGGCGGTGTCTGCAGCGGCACCGGCGGGACGGTTGCGCGGGCAGCAAACACGGAAGCAATCATGAAGAAATTCATCGCAGTACTTGCCCTGGGCGTGGCCGCCCTGGGACTTTCGACGGCGTCCTTGGCGCAGGACACGGCGGCGTCCGCTGCCGCGACGGTGGCCGAGCCGGCCGCCGCGGCACCGGCCGAGGCCGCAGCGGCCGCCGAGCCCGCGGCGGAACCGAAGGTGGATTCCGGCGACACCGCCTGGATGCTGACGAGCACGCTGCTCGTCATCCTGATGACCATCCCCGGCCTGGCGCTGTTCTACGGCGGCCTGGCGCGCAGCAAGAACATGCTGTCGGTGCTGATGCAGGTGTTCGTCATCTTCTCGCTGATCAGCGTGCTGTGGGCGATCTACGGCTACAGCCTGGCCTTCGGCGGCGAGGGCAGCTTCTTCGGCTCCTTCGACAAGGTGTTCCTGAAGGGCGTGACGCAGGAGACCTTCGGTGCGCTGACGACGATCCCCGAGTACGTGTTCATCGCCTTCCAGGGCACCTTCGCGGCCATCACGACGGCGCTGATCGTCGGCTCCTACGCCGAGCGCATCAAGTTTCCGGCCGTGCTGGTGTTCAGCGTGCTGTGGTTCACCTTCGCCTACGTGCCGATGGCGCACATCGTCTGGGGCGGCGGCCTGCTCGGCCAGGATGGCGCGCTCGACTTCGCCGGCGGCACCGTGGTGCACATCAACGCCGGTATCGCCGGTCTGGTGGGCGCCTATGTGCTGGGCAAGCGCGTCGGCTACGGCAAGGAGGTCATGGCGCCGCACAACCTGCCGCTGACGATGGTCGGCGCCTCGCTGCTGTGGGTCGGCTGGTTCGGCTTCAACGCCGGCTCGGCGGGCGCGGCCGACGCCCTGGCGGGGCTGGCCTTCGTCAACACCGTGCTGGCCACCGCCGCGGCGGTGCTGTCGTGGATCGTCGGCGAGGCGCTGACCAAGGGCAAGGCCTCGATGCTGGGTGCGGCCTCGGGCGCCGTCGCCGGCCTGGTGGCGGTGACGCCGGCGGCCGGCTTCGTCGGCCCGATGGGCTCGATCGTGCTCGGCCTGATCGCCGGCCTGGCATGCCTGTGGGGTGTGACCGGCCTGAAGCGCATGCTCGGCGCGGACGACTCCTTCGACGTGTTCGGCGTGCACGGTCTGGGTGGCATCGTCGGCGCGATCCTGACCGGCGTGTTCGCCGCGCCGTGGCTGGGCGGTACGCAGGCCGCCGATTTTGCGATGGGCTCGCAGGTCTGGATCCAGATCAAGAGCGTGCTGTTCACCATCGTCTGGTCGGGCGTGGTGGCGTTCATCGCCTACAAGATCGCCGACATGACCGTCGGGCTGCGCGTCGCTGAAGAGGAAGAGCGCGAAGGCCTGGACATCAGCTCGCACGGCGAGACGGCCTACAGCAAGTAACGCAAGTAACTCTCGAGGGTTGGGCGAGTTCGGGGCTGCCTGCGGGCAGCCCCTTTTTGGTTCCGGCGTCGCTTCGCTGCGCGATATGAGCCTGCACCGCGACGGTCTGGCGGCCGTTGTCGTGCGACCTAGAATCGACCGATGGTTCCGCACCTCATCACTTCGCTGAACGGCCCGATCAACGAGCTGGAACAGCGCATCCTCGAGTCGATGCCGGCGATCGAGCGCTGGTTCAGGCTCGAATGGATGGAGCACACGCCGCCGTTTTATTGTTCGGTGGACCTGCGCAACGCCGGCTTCAAGCTCGCGCCGGTGGACACTGACCTGTTCCCCGGCCGCTTCGACAACCTGACACCGGAGATGCTGCCGCTGGCGGTGCAGGCGGCGATGGCGGCGATCGAGAAGATCTGCCCCGAAGCGAAGAACCTGCTGCTCATTCCCGATCTGCACACGCGCAACACCTTCTACCTGGCGAGCGTGCAGCGCCTGGTGGCGGTGTTCACGCAGGCCGGGCTGAACGTGCGCCTGGGCGCGCTCGACCCGGCGCTGAAGCAACCGCTGAAGCTGAAGCTGGCCGACGGCGGCGAGCTGCTGCTCGAGCCGCTGCTGCGCACGCGCGGACGGCTGGGGCTGAAGAACTTCGACCCCTGCACCATCCTGCTCAACACCGAGCTGACGCAGGGCGTGCCCAAGGAACTGCAGGGCCTGCACGAACAGTACCTGCTGCCGCCGCTGCACGCCGGCTGGACGCTGCGGCGCAAGTCGCACCATCTGCGCAGCTACGAAGAACTGGCGAAGAAGTTCGCCAAGCTGCTGGGCATGGACCCGTGGCTGATCACGCCGATGCACGCGCACTGCGGCGAGGTCGACATGGCCGAGCGCCACGGCCAGGACTGCGTGCGCAACCACGTCGAGACGCTGCTGGCCAAGATCAAGCGCAAGTACAAGGAATACGGCATCAAGGAACGCCCCTTCGTCGTCGTCAAGCCCGACCGCGGCGGCGGCGGCATGGGCATCCTGACGGTGCGCGACGTCAAGGACCTGGATACTCTCGAAACCGCCGCCGGTGGCACGCCCGAAGCGCTGATCGTGCAGGAAGGCGTGCCGACCTACGAGCGCATGAACGATGCCGTGGCCGAGCCGGTGGTCTACATGATCGACCGCTACGTGGTCGGCGGTTTCTACCGTGTGCATGCCCAGCGCGGCATCGACGAGAACCTGGCCGCACCCGGTTCGCGCTACGTGCCGCTGGCCTTCGCGCCCAGCGCGCAGCTGCCGCGCCGTGGCGAGAAGCCCGGTGCCAGCGCGCCGAACCGCTTCTACATGTACGGTGTCGTCGGCCGGCTGGCGATGGTCGCGGCCAGCTACGAGCTGGAGGCCACCGATCCCGAGGCCGAGGTCTATGCGTAGTGGCGACAGGACGGTGCCGGCGCGGCGCTGACGCTTGGGCACCGCCACCGCCCCGCGCCGCCCCGCCGCCCTGGCGGCGCTGACGCTGGGCGCGCTGGGCGTCGTCTACGGTGACATCGGCACCAGCCCGCTGTATGCGTTGAAAGAGGTGTTCCACGGCGGCCGCGTCGCCGCCACGCACGACAACATCCTCGGCGTGCTGTCGCTGATCTTCTGGACGATGACGCTCATCGTCTCGCTGAAGTACGTGCTGCTGGTGCTGCGCGCCGACAACAACGGCGAAGGCGGGCTGATCGCGATGCTGGCGCTGGCGACGATGGCGGTGAAGGAGCGGCCGGCGCTGCGCCGCGTGCTCATGACCGTGGGCCTGTTCGGCACCGCGGTGTTCTACGGCGACGGCGTCATCACGCCGGCGATCTCGGTGCTGTCGGCGGTCGAGGGCCTGGAGGTGGTGGCGCCGGCGCTGCACGAGGCCGTGATCCCGATCACCTTGCTGGTGCTGACCGTGCTCTTCGCGGTGCAGCGCTTCGGCACCGGCGGCATCGGCAAGGCCTTCGGGCCGGTGACCTTGCTGTGGTTCGTCACGCTGATCGCGCTGGGTCTGCCGCACGTCTTCGACAACCCGCACGTGCTGGTGGCGCTGAACCCGCTGTACGCGCTGGGCTTCTTCGTCGCCCAGCCGCTGGTCGCCTTCGTCGGCCTGGGCGCGGTGGTGCTGGTGGTCACCGGCGGCGAGGCGCTGTACGCCGACCTGGGCCATTTCGGCAAGCTGCCGATCCGCATCGCCTGGTACGGCCTGGTGATGCCGGCGCTGGTGCTCAACTACTTCGGCCAGGGCGCGATGCTGCTCGACGACCCGGACGCGATCTCCAACCCCTTCTACCTGATGGCGCCCCGCTGGGCTGGCTTGCCGCTGGTGGTGCTGGCCACGGCGGCCACGGTCATCGCCTCGCAGGCGTTGATCACCGCCGCCTTCTCGGTCACCAAGCAGGCGGTGCAGATGGGCATGCTGCCGCGCATGCGCGTGCACCACACCTCGGTGCGCGACACCGGGCAGATCTATCTGCCGCTGGTGAACTGGGGGCTGTATGTCTTCATCGTGCTGGCGGTGGTGCTGTTCCGCAGCTCGTCGAACCTGGCCTCGGCCTACGGCATCGCCGTCACGCTGGACATGACCATCACCACCGTGATGACCTTCTTCGTCATCCGCTACGGCTGGAAGTACCCGCTGTGGCTGTGCCTGGCCGCCACCGGCGCCTTCTTCGTCATCGACGTGGCCTTCTTCGCGTCGAACATGCTCAAGCTCTTCGCCGGCGGCTGGTTCCCGCTGGTCATCGGCATCGGCATGTTCACGCTGATGCTGACCTGGATGAACGGGCGCAAGCGCGTCAGCGACCGGCTGCAGGCCGAGGCCATCGACCTGCCCGGCTTCCTGGACGCGGTGTTCATCAGCCCGCCGACGCGCGTGTCCGGCACGGCCGTGTTCCTGGCCGCCGAGGAAGGGCTGACGCCGAACGCGCTGATGCACAACCTGAAGCACAACAAGGTGCTGCACGAATACAACCTGTTCGTCACCGTCAAGCACCATGAAGTGCCCTGGATTGGCTTCGACAAGCGCGTGCAGATGACGCCGCTGGGCCACGACTGCTGGCAGGTGGCGCTGCACTTCGGCTTCAAGAACGACCCCGACGTGCCCGAGGCGCTGCAGCTGCTGCAAGGCCGCGGCGTGCCGCTGGACGAGATGGAGACCAGCTATTTCCTGTCGCGCGACAGCGTCGTCCCCACGCGGGGCGGCGGCATGGCGCTGTGGCGCGAAAAGCTCTTCGCCGGCATGCACCGCAACGCCGCGGCGGCGGCCGACTTCCTCAACCTGCCGGCCAATCGCATCGTGGAGCTGGGTTCGAAAGTCGAGATCTGATGCGCAGGCTCTGGCGCGACCTGTCGCTGTCGGCGGTGATGGCCGGCTTCGTGGCCGTGCTGGTGGGCTTCACCAGCTCGGTGGCCATCGTCTTCGCCGCGGCGCAGGCGTTGGGCGCAACGCCGGCCCAGACCACCTCGTGGATGTGGGCGCTGGGCCTGGGCATGGGCCTCAGCTCGATCGCTCTGTCGCTGTGGACCAGGCAGCCGGTGCTGACGGCCTGGTCCACGCCCGGCGCGGCGCTGCTGGCCGGCAGCAGCGGCATCGCCATGGGCGAGGCCGTCGGCGCCTTCGTCGTCTGCGGCATGTTGATCATGCTGGCCGGCCTGACCCGCGCCTTCGAGCGTGTGATGGACCGCATCCCGCAGGCCATCGCCGCGGCGCTGCTGGCCGGCGTGCTGGCGCGCTTCGGCCTGGATGCGGTGGGCGCGGTGAAGACCGCGCCGCTGCTGGTGTGCGTGATGGCGTTCGTGTTCCTGCTCGGGCGCCGTCTCTGGCCGCGCTATGCGGTGCCGGGCGTGTTGCTGGCCGGCATCGCGGTGGCTGGGCTGCAGCGGCGCCTGAACACCGATGCGATCGTCTGGGAGCTGGCCGCGCCGGTGTGGACCCCGCCGCAGTTCAGCCTGGGCGCGCTGATGGGCGTGGCCTTGCCGCTGTTCGTGGTGACGATGGCTTCGCAGAACCTGCCGGGCGTGGCCGCGCAGCGTGCCGCGGGCTATGCCACGCCGGTGTCGCCGAGCATCACCGTCACCGGCGCGGCCAGCGTGCTGCTCGCGCCCTTCGGCGGCTATGCCTTCAACCTGGCGGCCATCACCGCGGCCATCTGCTTGGGCCGCGAGGCGCACGAGGACCGGTCGCGGCGCTACGTGGCCGCGGTCGCCGCCGGTGTGTTCTATCTGATGCTCGGGCTGGTCGGCGGCGCGGTGGTGGGGCTGCTCAACGCCTTCCCGCGCGAGCTGGTGCTGGCGGTGGCCGGCCTGGCGCTGCTGGGCACCATCACCGGCGCTCTAGCCATGGCGCTGAAGCACGAGGCGCACCGCGATGCCGCCGGGCTGACCTTTCTGGTGACGCTGTCCGGCCTGACGCTGGCCGGCATCGGCGCCGCCTTCTGGGGCGTGCTCGCCGGCAGCCTGGCGCTGATGGTGCAACACTACCGCTCCCGCGCCACACGCTGAGCCACCGACCGTGAACCTGTTGTTCGTCACCGACCCGCTGCACCTCTTCAAGCCCTACAAGGACACGACCTTCGCGATGATGCGCGAGGCCGCCGCACGCGGCCATATCTTGTGGAGCTGCGAGCCGGCGCAGCTGCACTGGCAGCGCGGCGCACCGGTGCGCGCGCGGGTGCGGCAGTTGCGCCTGACCGGCAGCCTGGACGACTGGTTTGAGCAAAGCGATGCCGAACAGCGTGCGCTGGCCGATTTCGACGCCGTGCTGATGCGCAAGGACCCGCCCTTCGACAGCGAGTACTTCTACGCCACCCACCTGCTGCAGCGCGCCGAGGCCGACGGCGCGCGCGTCATCAACTCGCCGCGCGCGCTGCGCGACCACCCGGAAAAGCTGGCGATCATGGAGTTCCCGCAGTACATCGGCCCGACCTTGGTGACGCGCGACGCCGACGACGTGCGCGCCTTCCATGCCGAGCATGGCGACATCATCCTCAAGCCGCTGGACGGCATGGGCGGCATGGGCATCTTTCGCGTCGGGCCCGACGGCATGAACCTGGGCAGCATCACCGAGACGCTGAACCGCCACGGCGCGGTGACGATCATGGTGCAGTCCTTCCTGAGCGAGATCGTCAAGGGCGACAAGCGCATCCTGGTCATCGACGGCGAGCCGGTGCCCTATTCGCTGGCGCGCATTCCGCAGGGCAGCGAGGTCCGCGGCAACCTGGCGGCGGGCGGCAAGGGCGTGGCGCTGCCGCTCAGTGAGCGCGACCGCGAGATCGCCGCAGGCATCGGCGCCATGCTGGCACCGCGCGGGCTGCTGCTGATGGGGATCGACGTGATCGGCGACTGCCTCACCGAGATCAACGTCACCAGCCCGACCTGCTTTCAGGAAATCGCGCAGCAGACCGGTTTCGATGTCGCCGGCATGTTCGTCGATGCGTTGGAAAGGGTGCTGGCTAGAACGGCAGGTTGATCTGCCCCGCCAAGCTCAGGTAGTTGTACGCGCCCGATTGCGAGGTGAAGAGCGACGCGGTGTTCGTGGCCAGCAGGCCGACGTTCCAGCGGATCGGGTCGTTGCGGGGTGACGCCAGACCGACGAAGGCGGACCAGATCGCTTGATCGTCACCCGAGGTGTATTGCATGCCGCCGTCGGCCCAGGCCGACAGCACCACGTGATCGGAAGCGCGCCAACGCGCCGACAGTCCCAGCGAAACCTCATTCAGCGACTGCGGTGAGTAGTACTGGGGTCGGTCCGGGTCGCTGTTGCGGTAGTTGCGTGTCTTCAGATAGGCGTTGAGCCCATAGGATTCGCTCAGCGAATAGTTCCATCGGGTGCGCAGGAAGGGGCGTTGATTGCTGTCGGAGAAGTACGTGCCACCGGCGGCCGCGCCAACGTTAAAAGCGGGGGAGAACACATAGTCGCCGACCAGCGCCAGGGCGTTGTAGGCAATGCCATCTTCGATGCCGCCCTGCGAGTTGACGATATTGCGCTCGAAGCTAAGCCCGAGGGCATTGCCACTGGCCCAGGTGTACAGGTAGTCCACGCCGCCGATCGCGTAGTCGCGACCGTCGATGCGCGCCGCGCCGACGTGGGCGTCGACCTGACGCTCGCGCCCATACTCCTTGTACGTCGCCGCCAGCAGCGCACCGTTGGCCGACCATCCGGGCGCCGAGTAGCGCATCGTTCCGACGACGGCGCCAAAACCGTTGTCGGCGGTCGCACCCACGGTGGCGCGCAACTCGTCGAAGTCGTCCGAGTCATGCGACGCGAAGAACGTGCCGGTGGCGAACTGCGCGGTCGCGGCGCAGGTTGTCGTCAGCATGCCGGCCGCAAGGAGCCAGCGCTTCATTTCGTGCCCCAGTTCTTGCTGCGGTTGAACAGCTCCTTGACGTAGCCCACCACGCACGCAGGTTGCATCACGAAGCTGTAGCACAGTGCGTAAAACAGAAAGCCGGTTCGGTTGCTGCGCACGCGCAGACCTTGCTGCGTGAACATTCGCGCCTGGATCCTGAACATGACCAGGTTCACGAGCCCGGCCATCGGCAGCAGCAGCAGCGTCAGCGGGCCGGCGATCCAGTAGATGCCGAACAGCGCGAGCAGCACGCCGGGAATGAAGGCCAGCGTGAAGGCCAGGTCCATGTACGGGAAGAGCAGGTTCCACCAGATGAAGAGCGTGGTCATGCGCGGCTTGAACAGCAAGCTCCAGTGCGCCTTGAACGCCTCGATCAGGCCTCGCGACCAGCGCTGACGCTGCCGGATGAACTGCTTCCAGGTGGTCGGAACATTGGTGAAGACGCAAGCGTTCTCGGCAAAGCCGACGCGCCAGCCGCGCTTGAGGATGGCCCAGGTCACGACGATGTCCTCGCCCACCGTGTCCGGCCAGCCGCCGAGTTCGCGCAGCGTCGCCGTGTCGTAGACCGAGAACGCACCTTGCGCGACCAGTGTGCCGTGGTACAGGCTCTGTAGCCGCTTGATCGCCGCGATGCCGTGGAAGTAATCCCACTCTTGTGCGGCAGTGACCAGGTTCGTTCTCGAATTGCGCACCAGGACCGCGCCGGCTACCGCGCGGGTGTCGGCCGGATCGCTGAGGTAGCGACCCACAAGGTTGTGCAGGGCGCCACGATAGAGATAGGAGTCACCATCGACGGTGAGGGTCAATGCGTGCCTCGCGTATTCGAGTCCCCGATTCAGCGCCTTTGCCTTGCCCCCGTTGGTCTGAAGATCGATGACCTGCAGCCAGGGGTGGTCGAGCCCTGCAAGCACACGTGCCGTGTCGTCCGTGGAACCATCGTTGATGACGATCACCTGCAAAGGCCCCGGATAGCCTTGGGCAGCGATGCTCTCGATGGTCGACGCGATGCAGTCTTGCTCGTTGTAGGCTGCCACCAGGATGCTGATCCCCGGAAGGGACTGCGTCGGTGCCCGAACTCTGGGCCGGCGATCGAGAAACAGGCTCATGACCAAGAAGGCGTTCATGAAGCCCGGGATGATCGCGATGCCAAAGACCACGAGATGGGCGGGCACGACTCCGGCCAGGCGCGAAAAGTCCTGCAGCCATGCGCTGGCCAGCCATAGGGAAAAGGCCGCCCAGGACGCCCCGGCGCACAGCGCGATGAAGAACTTCCATCTGACGCTTAAGTAGAAGCGCCTCCTGGTCGCACCGACCGGCTCGACCTGACTCGATGTCGCGACGTCAGGCTTGTCCGCATTTGACGCGAACAAGCCTTGACCCGTGCCGCTGATCGGACTCAGCGGCGTCGCGCGTGCGTCGTCAAACACCTTGTTGTGTCAGGCGGAAGTGAGCGGCGCGGGCGATCGAGACTGCGTTCCGCGTCGTCGGGACATCACCGAACCCAGCGCCACCAGGCCGCCCAGCGTCAGGGCCCACGTGCCCGGCTCGGGCACCGAAGTGGCCTCGCCCGTCGCGACCAGATGGCTGGTCGGCACGCGCGACCACGTACCGTCGTCGCGCATCCAAGACAACTCCACGACCCCAGCCTCGAGATGCTCGTATGCGCCCAGCTCGAATGCGTACAAGCCGACATCCAACAACAGGCTGCTCGAGAAGCTCATTCGATTTCGCGGGTTCAGGAAGTCGTTGCTTAGCGAGAGCATCTCCCCTCCAGCGCCGCCGAGATGGAAGAAGAAGCCATCGTCATGCAGCACGCTGAAGTTGTACGCACCCGCTTCGCTGATACGGATGTAGCCGGAGAAACGAGACGTCCAGTTGTCCTGGGTGGAGGCCGTGCTGCCCGGACCGAACAGCGGCGCCACCGCCACGGCAGCCCAGGATTCACGATAGAGGCTGTCGAATACTTCGTCGCCGAACGCAATCTCGGCCACCCGCCCGCGCCATTGGCTTTCGATCATGTCCACCGATGCGGATTCGTGGGCCGTCTTCCAGTCCACCAGGCCCCATATGCCAGTGCCCCCTCGGAAGCTGCCTATCGGTTGGCCTGTGCCGAGTTGGTCGGTCTCGGGGTCATAGAGCACGCCACTGCCTCGCCAGCCGTCGTGCACCTTGATGAACTGCGCGTCAATGCCTTGCCCTGGCGCAAACTGGCCACGAAGCACGGGTGCCAGCGGCATCGCATGCACCATGTTTGCCGCACTCAGAAGCGCAACTGCCGCGACAAACCCGCGGCAGATTGCCAAACCGTTTCTCACGTTTTCTCTCCAACGACTTTTTTAGTGCCGCCATCATGCAGGCATTCGCAGCCCCGCAAAGGGCACGGATGCATAGGCATGCATGGCAGCGCGATTCCGTCACGCGTCGTGCACGGCACCCCACCCCACCTGAGGGGGTGGGGTGGGGCCTGCAGGCATCGCCCGCCATCTTGTTGTTGTGGCGCGGATTCTCCACAGCGAGCGCCCAAGAGTGAAGCGATGGGCCTGTACTTGCGGCTATTTCCCCACACCTGCCGATAATCGCCGCCGTCCCCACACGATGTCGCGCGTGCAGCAGTTCGCGGGCACGACCCCATGGCCATCCTGTCCCTGTCCCGCGCCCACCTCGCCTACGGCCATGTCGCCTTGCTCGACGATGCGGCCTTCGCGCTCGAAGCCGGCGAAAGGCTGGGCCTGATCGGCCGCAACGGCGCCGGCAAGTCCTCGCTGCTGAAGGTGCTGGCCGGCCTGGAGAAACTGGACGACGGGCTGCTGCAGATGACCCAGGGCCTGCGCGTGTGCTACGTGCCGCAGGAGCCGCTGTTCGATGCCGAGCGCACGGTCTTCGACATCGTCAGCGAAGGCGTGGCCGAGGCCAAGGCGCTGCGCGAACGCTACGAGGCGCATGCGAGCGGCGAGGACCTCGACGCGCTGCAGACGCGCATCGAGGCGCTGGACGCGTGGACCTGGGAACAGCGCGTGGACACCACGCTGGCGCAGCTGCACCTGGACGGCACACGCGACATCGGCGCGCTGTCCGGCGGCATGAAGAAGCGCGTCGCGCTGGCGCAGGCGCTGGTGGCCGTGCCCGAGGTGCTGCTGCTCGACGAGCCCACCAACCACCTGGACCTGGACTCGATCGCCTGGCTGGAAGAGCTGCTTACCGGCTTCAAGGGCAGCCTGATGCTGATCACCCACGACCGCGCCTTCCTCGACGCGGTGTGCACGCGCATCGTCGAGCTCGACCGCGGCGTGCTGCGCAGCTACCCCGGCAACTTCAGCGCCTACGAACGGCTGAAGGAGGAGCAGCTGGCCGCCGACGCGCTGGCCGCGGCACGCGCCGACAAGCTGCTGGCGCAGGAGGAAGTCTGGATCCGCAAGGGCGTCGAGGCCCGGCGCACGCGCAGCGTGGCGCGCATCGAGCGGCTGCAGCGGCTGCGTGCGATGCGCGCGGCGCGGCGCGATGTGCTCGGCCAGGTGCGGCTGGAGATCGACGCCGGCGTGCCCAGCGGCAAGATCGTGGCCGAGCTGCGCGACGTGTCGTTTTCGTACGGCGCAGCACCGATCGTCAGCCACTTCAGTGCGACGATCCTGCGCGGCGACAAGGTCGGGCTCATCGGCCCCAACGGCGCCGGCAAGACCACGCTGCTGAAGCTGATCCTCGGTGAGCTGCAGCCGGCATCGGGCACGGTGCGCCAGGGCAGCAAGCTGGCGGTGGCCTACTTCGACCAGATGCGCAGCCGCCTCGACCTGGACGCGACCTTGGCCGACTGCATCAGCCCGGGCAGCGAGTGGGTCGAATTCAACGGCCAGCGCAAGCACGTGATGAGCTACCTCAACGACTTCCTGTTCGCGCCGGAGCGCGCCCGCTCTCCCGTGCGCACGCTGTCCGGCGGCGAGCGCAACCGCGTGCTGCTGGCGCGGCTGTTCGCGCTGCCGGCCAATGTGCTGGTGCTGGACGAACCGACCAACGACCTGGACATCGACACGCTGGAGCTGCTGGAAGAACTGCTGCAGTCCTACGCCGGCACGGTGTTCCTGGTCAGCCACGACCGGCGCTTCCTGGACAACGTCGTCACCAGCACCATCGCCTGGGAGGGCGAGGACACGCCGGGCCTGTGGCGCGAATACGAAGGCGGCTACGAGGACTGGCAGCTGCAGCGCGCCCGTGCGCGCGAGATTGCCGCGGCCCGGCCGCGCGCCGCGGCACCGGTGGCCGCGCCGCCGCCGCCCGCGGCCAGGACGCCGGCCGCGCCGCGCAAGCTCGGCTTCAAGGAGCAGCGCGAGCTGCAGGAGATGCCGGCGCGCATCGAGGCGCTCGAAACCGAGCAGCGCGAGATCGGCGAACGCCTGGCCAGCGCCTCGCTGTACACCGACGAGCCGCAGCGCGTGGGCGAGCTGCAGGCGCGCTACGCGCAGATCGAGGACGAGTTGATGAAGGCGCTGGAGCGCTGGGAAACGCTGTCCGCGCGCTGAACTAGTGGCGGCTGGCGCTCCAGCCTTCGTTGGCCGCGGCCGGGTGTGTGCGGCTGACCATCAGGCCACCTTGCAGGTACAGGCCGTTGAGCAGGCGCATGGCGCGCTCGCGGTCGAAGCCGAGCCACTGTGCCATCGCGCGCAGATTGGTGGTTTCGCGCTTCAAGCGCCGCACCGCCGCTGCCAGCGAGCCACTGAGTTCCAGGGTGCGCAGGTTCAGCCCCGGCGAGATGCGATAGGCCGCCTGGCCGGCGATCTCGGGCAGCAGCTCGCCGCGCGAGCCGCGCAGCGCCAGCTCCCACAACAACGGCGCAAGCGCGCTGTAGTGCTGCGCTTCGCCGACCATCACGCTGACGCGGTCGCCCGGCGGGCGCAGCAGCGCCGGCTCGACATGCAGCACCGTCAGGTCGCCCAGCGGCAGCGCCAGGAACTGCGCCATCGGCATCGGGCAGTGCACGAGGTGCTCGAGCGGGAAGATCGTCAGCGGCACCACCCGCTCTTCGGCCTGCAGGTGCAGCAGCAGCTTGCGCGCATGGCGGATGCACGCCGCCAGGATCTCGATGACGCCGCCTTGCTGCCCTTCCTGCTCGAAGCGCATCAGGTCGAGCATCAGCGACGGGCTCAGCGTCGACAGCCGCGAGGCCATCGATTCGGCCTCGCCGCTGCGCGCCGATTCGTCCAGGTAGCGCTGAAACGCGCTGGCGCGCATCAGCTCGGGTTCGCCGAAGGGGAGTGTCGATTCAAACATGAAGCCGCAAGTTTGCCTGCGCGACGGTGGCCGATGCTACGCCCTCTGTACACGCCTAATGGTGCGAAATGTGACGGCTTGTGCGCTGCAGCGCCTGCCAGAAGGCCGCGTCCTGCGTGGTCGCGAAGTTGATGCGCATCAGCGTCGTCGGCCGCGGCTGGGCATGGAACAGCGCGCCCGGCGCGATCAGCCAGCCCTCGTCCAGCAGCCGCTGCGCCAAGGCTTCGGTGTCGTGGCCGACGTCGACCCAGCCGAACAGCCCCGCCGGCGGCGTGGCGAAGCGGCAGCCGGCGCCCTGCGCCAGCCGCACCGCGCGGCCACGTGCGGCGTCGAGCAGCGCCACCACGCGCTCGGCATGGCGGCGCATCAGGCCCTGCTCCAGGCACAGCGCCACACCGTCTTCCAGCGGCCCCGGCGTGGACAGGCTGGACAGCAGCTTGGTGTCGACGAAGCGTTCGGCCAGCGCCGGCGCCGCGGCCAGGAAGCCGACGCGCCACTGCGGCGTCAGCACCTTGGAGAATCCCGACACGTAGATCGTGCGCCGCAGTCCGTCCAGCTGCGCCAGCCGGGTTGCATGCGGCGGCGCCAGCCAGGCGTAGGTATCGTCCTCGACGATCTTCAGCTCGTACTGCTCGGCCAGGCGCAGCAGCTGGTGCGCTTGCGCCGGCGTGATGCTGACGCCGGTGGGGTTGTGCAGCACGCTCACCGTCACGTACAGGCGCGGCCGGTGCTCGCGCAGCAGCGCCTCCATCGCCACCAGGTCGGGCCCGCCGTCGCTGCCCTGGCCGCGCGGTACCGGCAGCAGCCGCAGCCCCATGCGCGTGAGGCGTGCGTATTCCACGGCCCAGCCCGGTTCATCGACCAGCACCGCGTCGCCGGGCTGCAGCAGCGTGCGGCTGACGATGTCCAGCGCATGCGTCGCGCCCACCGTGGTGACGATGTTGCCGGGCGTCGCCGCCACGCCCAGGTCGGCCAGGCGTTGCGCCAGCGCCTGGCGCAGGCGCGGGCTGCCGGCCGGGTCGCCATAGCGCAGCCAGGCTTCGGGCTGCTGGCAGATGCGGCGCAGCACACGCTGCAGCAGCGGCGCATCGAGCCAGGCCTCGGGCAGCGTGCCCATGCCGGGCGAGGGCCGCCCGCCCTGCGCCTGGAACATGCTGCGGATCAGCGCCGTGGCATCCACCGGCGCCGGCAGCGACGCCGTGCCACGCACCGGCGGCAGCGCACGCACGGGCGGCGCGGCCTCGCGCACGAAGAAGCCGCGCTGCGGCCGCGCCTGCACCAGCCCGCGCGCCTGCAGCAGGTCGTAGGCGCCGACCACGGTGGACGGGCTCACGCCGTGCCGGCGCGCGCAATCGCGCACCGACGGCAGCTTGCTGCCCGGGCCGAGCAGGCGTTGTTCGATGCGCTCGGCAAAACGCGCGGCCAGCTGTTCGGTCAGGCGCGTCGTGTCCTGCGCCCGGGGCTGTGTGGGGAGCATCGGCAGCACAGTTTGTGTTCTGTATTGGAAAGTGTACTGCAGCTGTATTGCCGTGCTCGTCTAGACTGCAGACCATGAATTTGCCGATGCCCGGGTCCGAGCTGGTCGCGCTGCTCGGCTTCGCCACCGCGATGGCCTTCACGCCCGGGCCCAACACCACGCTGTCCGCTGCGCTGGCGGCCAACCACGGCCTGCGCCATGCGCTGCCCTTCGTGGCCAGCGTGCCGGTGGGCTGGGGCGCGCTGCTGCTGGGCTGTGCGCTGGGCCTGGGTGCCTTGCTGGACAGCCTGCCCATGCTGCGCGGCGCGCTCAAATGGGCCGGCCTGGCCTACCTGCTGTGGCTGGCCTGGACGCTGGCCGGCAGCGCCCGTCTGGCGCAGGCCGACCCGCGGCGTTTCGACGTCGGCTTCTGGCAGGGTGCGATGCTGCAGCTCGTCAACATCAAGGCCTGGATGGCGGCGTTGCTGATCAGCGCCGGCTGGATCAGCCTGGCGCCGGACCTGTGGGCGCGCATCGCCTTCGTGCTGCCGCTGCTGATGGCCTATGGCCTGCTCAGCAACCTGGCCTATGCGCTGCTCGGCTCGGCGCTGCGCGGCTGGCTGGCGCAGGGCGCGCGGCTGCTGTGGTTCAACCGGTTGCTGGCGCTGGTGCTGCTGGCCACCGCGCTGTGGATGGCCGGGCTGTGACCAGTCCCAGCGCCGGCGACACGGAGCGCGGCATGGCACTGGCCTGCTCGGCGTGCTGATGTTCGCGATGACGCTGCCGATGACGCGCCTGGCCGTAGGCGACCAGTCGGCGCCGCAGCTGGCGCCGATCTTCGTCACCGCCGGCCGCGCCGCCGGCGCCGGCCTCTTGAGTGCCGCCTGGCTGGCCTGGCACCGCGTGGCGCCGCCGCCGCGCCGCCATTGGGGCGCGCTGGCGCTCAGTGCGTTGGGCACCGTGGTCGGCTTTCCGCTGTTTCTGGCGCTGGCGCTGCGCGAGGTCGATGCGATGCACGCCGCGGTGGTCACCGGCGTGCTGCCGCTGGCTACTGCGGTAGTGGCGGCGCTGGCGCTGCGCCAGCGGCCCTCGGCCGGTTTCTGGCTGTGCGCGCTGGCCGGCTGCGCGCTGGTGCTGGCCTTTGCCGCCTGGCAGGGTAGCGGGCGGCTGTCGGCCGGCGACGGCTGGCTGCTGCTGGCGCTGCTGTGCACGGCCTTCGGCTACGTCGCCGGCGCGGGAGTGTCGGCGGCGATGCCGGCGTCGCAGGTGATCTGCTGGATCCTGGTCGGCTCGCTGCCCTTCACGCTGCCGGCGGCCATCGCTTTTCGGCCGGGTGCGCCGGTGCAGCCGGCCGCCTGGCTGGGCTTCGCCTACGTCACGCTGTTCTCGATGTGGCTGGGCTTCTTCGCCTGGTACCGCGGCCTGGCGCTGGGCGGCACGGTGCGCGTCAGCCAGGTGCAGCTGCTGCAGCCCTTCCTGGCGCTGCTGTTCGCGGTGCCGGTGCTGGGCGAGCAGCTGGAGCCGGCAACGCTGTTCTTTTCGCTGGCGGTGATCGCCACGGTCTTCGTCGGGCGCAAGATGCCGGTCGGGCGCGCCTGAACTTACAAGGAGAAACGCATGCAACCGTCCACGCCCTGGCAGCTGGCGCGGCGCGCCGAGCGGCTCGAGCCCTCGGTGATCCGCGAGATCCTCAAGCTCACCGAGCAGCCCGGCATCATCTCGCTGGCCGGCGGGCTGCCGGCGCCGGAGAGCTTTCCGGTCGAGGCCATGCGCGAGGCCTGTGCGCGCGTGCTCACCGACACGCCGCGCGAGGCGCTGCAGTACGCGGCCAGCGAAGGCTACGGCCCGCTGCGCGACTGGGTGGCGGCGCAGCTGGGCACGCAGGGCCTGCAGGTGCAGGCGTCGCAGGTGCTGATCACCACCGGCTCGCAGCAGGGGCTGGACCTGGTGGGCAAGGTGCTGATCGACGCCGGCAGCCGCGTCGCGGTGGAGGCGCCGACCTACCTGGGCGCGCTGCAGGCCTTCGCGCCCTACGAGCCCGCGTTCGTGGCGGTGGACTGCGACGAGCAGGGCCCGTTGCCCCAGGCGCTGGCCGCGGCGGCCGGCGCGCGTTTCCTGTACGTGCTGCCCAACTTCCAGAACCCCAGTGGCCGCAGCATGGGCGCGGCGCGGCGGGCCGAGGTGGTGCGCTGCGCAGCCAACGCCGGCTTGCCGCTGGTCGAGGACAACCCCTATGGCGAGCTGTGGTTCGACGCCGCGCCGCCGCCGCCGCTGGCCGCCGCGGCGGGCGAAGGCGCGGTCTACCTCGGCTCCTTCTCGAAGGTGCTGGCGCCGGGGCTGCGCCTGGGCTACGTGGTGGCGCCGCCGGCGCTGTGCCCGAAGCTGCTGCAGGCCAAGCAGGCCGCCGACCTGCACACGCCCGGCTTGAACCAGCGCGTGGCGCACGAGGTCATCCGCAACGGCTTCCTCGACACCCACCTGCCGAAGGTGCGCGCACGCTACAAGGCGCAGCGCGACGCCATGCGCGATGCGCTCGACAAGCACCTGCCGGCGGGCTGCCGCTTCAACGTGCCGGCCGGCGGCATGTTCTTCTGGGTCGAGCTGCCTTCGACGCTGGACGCCACCGCGCTGCTGCCGCAGGCGGTGCAGGCCGGCATGGCCTACGTGCCCGGCGCGCCTTTCTACTGCCAGGCGCCGCGATTGAACACGCTGCGACTGAGCTTCGTCACTGTCGTGCCGCCGCTGATCGAGCAGGGCGTGGCCGCGCTCGGCCGCGTGCTGGCCGCTGCGCTGGAGGCCCGGCGATGAAGCGGCGCTTCGACCAGCTGGATGTCTTCACCGCCGAGGCGCTGCGCGGCAACCCGCTGGCGGTGGTGCACGACGCGACGGGCCTGGACGACGCGCGCATGGCGGCCTTCGCGCGCTGGACCAATCTGTCCGAGACCACCTTTCTGCTGCCGCCCACCGAGGCCGGCGCCGACTACCGCGTGCGCATCTTCACCCCCGGCGGCGAGCTGCCCTTTGCCGGCCACCCCACGCTCGGCAGCTGCCACGCCTGGCTGGCGGCGGGCGGTCGGCCGCGGCAGGACGGCCTGGTGGTGCAGCAATGCGGCGTCGGCCTGGTGCCGGTACGGCGCGACGGCGCGCGGCTGGCCTTTGCCGCGCCGCCGCTGCGCCGCAGCGGGCCGCTGGATGCGGCGCTGCTGCGGCAGATCCGCGAGGCGCTGGGCCTGGGCGAGGCCGAGCTGCGCGCCCACCAGTGGGTGGACAACGGCCCCGGCTGGTGCGCGGTGCTGCTCGATTCGGCCGAGCGCGTTCTCGCCGTCAGGCCCGACTGGCCGCGCCTGGGCACGCTGAAGCTGGGTGTGGTCGGACCCCATCCGGCGGGTGCCGAAACGCAGTTCGAGCTGCGCGCCTTCATCGGCGGCGGCAACTACGAAGACCCGGTCACCGGCAGCCTCAACGCCAGCGTGGCGCAGTGGCTGATCGGCGC
>CAYUPF010000025.1:0-6569 GCA_964446545.1 uncultured Rubrivivax sp. | reverse complement strand
CGCAGGGCATCGATGCCGGCCAGGCGGTCGCGGCCGAGCGTGTCAGCCCGAACGGCATGTTCCGCTGGCGCATCGCCGGCCGCGCCGATGGCCGGCTGCTGTTCGGCGGTGCGCTGCCGACACTGATCGAATGGCAGGGCATGCATCCCACCGATCACCTGCCGGCCAGTGCGGTAGCGCTGCGCTCGCTGGCGCTCGGCGGGCTCAGCGAGGCAGTGACTGCCGCGGTCGCGCTGCAGGGCGTGCCGGTCGCCGCGCAGGGCGTGGCCTTGCGCGCCGGCTTCGACACGCCGCGCGGCGTGGTGCATCTGTCCAGCGATGATTGAGCGCGCCATGACTTCAGCTTCGTTGCCCGACCGCGAGGCGCTGCGCAGCGCGCTGGCCATCGTGCGTGCGCAGATGCCGCCGACACCGACCCTTCGCTGGCCGTTGCTGGAGCAGCGGCTGGGCGCCACCGTCTTCGTCAAGCACGAGAACCACACCGCGCTCGGCGCCTTCAAGCTGCGTGGCGGCGCCGTCTACCTGCACGAGCTGCTGCGGCGCGAGCCGGGCGTGCGCGGCGTCATCAGCGCCACGCGCGGCAACCACGGCCAGTCGATCGCGCGCGCCGCGGCGCAGCAGGGCCTGAGCGCCACCATCGTCGTGCCGCACGGCAACTCGAGCGAGAAGAACGCGGCGATGCGCGCGCTGGGCGCGACGCTGGTCGAGCAGGGTGACGATTTCCAGCAGTCGCGCGAGCATGCCGCCGCGCTGGCCGGGCGGCTGGGGCTGCACATGGTGCCCAGCTTCCACCGCGACCTGGTGCGCGGCGTGGCCAGCTATTGGATCGAGTTCTTCGAGCAGGCCCAGCCCGACGTGGTGCTGGTGCCGATCGGCCAGGGCTCGGGTATCTGCGCCTGCGCCGCGGCACGGGCCTACACCGGCGCAGCCTCGCGCATCGCCGGCGTGGTCTCGGCGCATGCCACCGCGTACAAGGATTCCTTCGAGGCCGGCCGGATCGTCGAGGCGCCGGTGAGCACGCAGCTGGCCGACGGCATGGCCTGCCGCGTGCCCGACGCAGAGGCGCTGGCGATCATCCGGCGCGAGGTCGACCAGATCATCCCGGTCACGGACGAGGAGGTGGCCGAGGCCATGCGCATCTACTTCAGCGATACGCACAACGTTGCCGAAGGGGCCGGCGCCGCGCCGCTGGCCGCCGCGCTGCAGCAGCGCGAGGCCTTCGCCGGGCGCAGCCTGGGCCTGGCGCTGACGGGAGGCAACGTCGACCGCGCGGTGTTCGCGCGCGTGCTGGCGGGGCCCTGACACGCGATCTTGCATCCTCCCGTAGAGTTGTCGCCTTTGCTCCCGCCTTGGAATGCCCTGCATGAACGACTCGTCCGACTACACGCCGCCGCCGGTGTGGACCTGGAACAAGGCCAGTGGTGGCCGCTTCGCCAACATCAACCGGCCCGTCGCCGGGCCGACCCACGACAAGCTGCTGCCGGTGGGCAAGCACCCGCTGCAGCTGTACTCGCTGGCCACGCCCAACGGCGTCAAGGTCACGGTGATGCTGGAGGAACTGCTGGCGCTGGGCCACACCGGCGCCGAGTACGACGCCTGGATGATCCGCATCAGCGAGGGCGAGCAGTTCGGCAGCGGCTTCGTCGAGGTGAACCCGAACTCGAAGATCCCGGCGCTGCTGGACCGCAGCGGCGCGACGCCGGTGCGCGTGTTCGAGTCCGGCGCGATCCTGATGTACTTGGCACAGAAGTTCGGCGCCTTGCTGCCGCAGGAGCGCGCGGCGAATGCCGAATGCCTGTCATGGCTGTTCTGGCAGATGGGCAGCGCGCCCTACCTGGGCGGCGGCTTCGGCCACTTCTATGCCTATGCGCCGACGAAGATCGAATACGCGATCGACCGCTTCGCGATGGAGGCCAAGCGCCAGCTCGACGTGCTCGACCGGCGCCTGGCCGAAAGCGAGTACCTGGGGGGATCGGAATACACCATCGCCGACATCGCCGTGTGGCCCTGGTACGGTGCGCTGGCCAAGGGCCTGGTCTACGGCGCGGGCGAGTTCCTGCAGGTGCAGGAGTACCAGAACGTGCAGCGCTGGACCGACCAGATCGCCGCGCGGCCGGCGGTCAAGCGCGGGCGCATGGTCAACCGCAGCTGGGGCGAGCCGGCCAGCCAGCTGCACGAGCGCCACGACGCCAGCGACTTCGACACGCGCACGCAGGACAAGCTGGCGCCGTCGGCATGACCGAAGAGCTGTTCCGCGAGGATGCGACGCTGCTCGAATGCAGCGCGCGCGTGCTCTGCGCCGACGCCGACGGGGTGCGCCTGGACCGCACGGTGTTCTATCCACAAGGTGGCGGCCAGGCCGGCGATGCCGGCGTGCTGCGCCTGGCCGACGGCCGCGAATTTGCGGTGGCCGACACGCGCAAGGGCACATTGCCGGGCGAGATCGTGCATGTGCTCGCCGCCGACGTGGACGCGAGTGCGCTGCTGCCCGGTATCGAACTCAGCGCGCGCATCGACGCGCAGCGCCGCCGCTCGCACATGCGCTTTCACACCGCCACGCACCTGCTGTGTGCGCTGGTGCCGTATCCGGTGGATGGCTGTTCGATCACCGAACGTTATGCGCGGCTCGACTTCCACATGAACGAGCCGCTGGACAAGCAGCAGCTCAGCGAGGGCATCGCCCGCCTGGTGGCCGAGGCGCACCGGGTGCGGCACCGCTGGATCAGCGAAGCCGAGCTCGATGCCAACCCGCAACTGGTGCGCAGCATGAGCGTGATGCCGCCGCGCGGCCAAGGCCGCATCCGCGTGCTGGAAATCGAGGGCGTGGACCTGCAGCCCTGCGGCGGCACGCATGTGGCGAACACCGCCGAAGTCGGCGCTGTGGTCGTGACGAAGGTCGAGAAGAAGTCAGCGATGACCCGCAGGGTCATCCTCGGCTTCTCGGCCTCAGCCCCGGGCTGAGGCCTCGGTCATTCTTTACGGAAGTCGTCGTGGCAAGCCTTGCAGGCCTGGCCCACCGGGCCGAAGGCGGCCTTGATCTGGTCGAGGTTGCCGCTCTTCGCCGCCGTGTTGAGCGCCGCCATCGCGTCCTGCATCTTCGTCGCCGCCGCCACGAACTTGGCGTTGTCGGTCCAGATGTTGGGCTTGGCGCGGGTGTCGCCGACATCGGTGCCCGGGCCGAAGGCGGCGAAGGGCAGCTTCGACATCATCGTGGCGATTTCGAGATTCGACTGGGCGGCCGCGGCGTCGAAGGGCACGCGGCCCTGCACCATGGCGCCGACACGGCCGAAGTGGGCCGCCATCACCGTGAGTGCCGCCTTGCGGTACTTGACCGCGTCTTCCGGCTTGGCAAACTGGGCCGCAGCGGGCAGGGCCGTGACGATGCCGGCAATGGCCAGGGCGAGCAGGGGCAGACGCTTCATTCGATTCCTCCGAGGATGATGGGTTGGCTTCAGGCTGGGCCACGCTGCCGGGCCCGTCGGGGCCATCAGCGCAGTTCAGTGTACGCAGCGGCATCGCTTTTGTTTCCCTGCTTCGCAGAAACCCGTGGCGCCGGTTCGCGCTATGGTTGCGCCTGGACCATCTGCAGGACAAGCGAGACATGAGCGACGCCAAGACCGGCCTGAGCAGCGTGCGCGTGTGGGACCTGCCGACGCGGACCTTCCATTGGGTGCTGGCGCTGACGATCATCGGCTCGGTGCTCAGCGCCAAGATCGGCGGCAACGCCATGGTCTGGCACTTCCGCTGCGGCTACGTGGTGCTGGCGCTGCTGGCCTTCCGTCTGCTGTGGGGGCTGATCGGCGGGCGCTGGTCGCGCTTTGCCAGCTTCATCTATGCGCCGGGCACACTGCTGCGCTACCTGCGCGGCCAGTCGCGTGCCGACGAGCACCATGAAGTGGGCCACAGCCCGCTGGGCAGCCTGTCGGTGTTCGCGCTGCTCGGCTTCCTGGCGCTGCAGGTGGCGACAGGGCTGGTGGCCGACGACGAGATCGCCAGCGTCGGCCCGCTCAACCGCTTCGTCAGCGGCAGTCTGGCCGGCGAGGCCACGGGCTGGCACAAGAACTACGGCCAGTGGATCCTGCTGACGCTGGTGGCGCTGCACCTGCTGGCGGTGCTGTACTACGTGGCGGTGCGCAAGAAGCAGCTGGTGGGGCCGATGATCGTCGGCGACAAGTCCTTGCCCGCGCACGTGCCGTCGGCCACCGACAACCTGGCGACCCGGCTGCTGGCGCTGGCGCTGGCGGCGTTGTGTGCAGCCGGCGCGGGCTGGGTCGCCAGCCTCGGCGCCTGATGAATACGGTGCAGTTCCGCCTGGTGCAGGCCGACACGCCCGAGCTGCTGCAGGCGGCGCAGGAGATCTTCCGCGAATATGCCGACAGCCTGCAGGTGGACCTGTGCTTCCAGGACTTCGATACCGAGCTGGCCACGCTGCCCGGCGAATATGCGCCGCCCGGCGGCGCGCTGCTGCTGGCCTATGCCGACGACGCGCTCGCCGGCTGCGGCGCGATGCGGCCGCTGACCGACGTGGACCATGCCAACGCCTGCGAGATGAAGCGGCTGTTCGTGCGCCGCGCCTTCCGCCGCTTCGGCCTGGGGCGGGTGCTGGCGCAGGCGCTGATGGACCGCGCCGCCGGCGCCGGCTATTCGGTGATGCTGCTGGACACGCTGGACGAAATGGAATCCGCGCGCGAGCTGTACGCGACGCTGGGCTTCGTCGAAGTGCCGCCCTACTACTACAACCCGATTCCGGGCGCGCACTACCTGAAGGTGCAGCTGTAGGCCGTGCCTATAGACTGCCGCCGGGGCCATGAAGAAGGAGACCGCATGAACGCATTCAGGCAGTTGCTGCGCGCCGCCGGCAGCAGGCCGCCGATCGGCACCTGGATCAGCTCGGCCAGCCCGATCGTGGCCGAGGCCATGGGGCACGCCGGCTTCGACTGGGGCGTGGTCGACATGGAGCATGCGCCGCTGGACATGATGGGCCTGGTGCACCTGCTGCAGGCGCTGGCCGGCACCAAGATGACGAGCATCGTGCGCGTGCCCTGGAACGACGCCGTGGTCGTCAAGCGCGTGCTCGATGCCGGCGCGACGACACTGCTCTTCCCCTTCGTGCAGGACGCGGCCGAGGCGGCGCGCGCCGTGGCGGCCACACGCTACCCGCCGGCGGGCCAGCGCGGCATGTCGGGCATGACGCGCGCCTCGAAATTCGGCACCGTGCCGCAGTACCTGAAGTCGGCCGACGCCGGCATGGGCGTGATCGTGCAGCTGGAAACTCCGCAGGCGCTGGCGCAGCTGGAGGCCATCGCCGCCGTCGACGGCGTGGATGCGATCTTCATCGGCCCGGCCGACCTGTCGGCCAGCATGGGCCATGTCGGCCAGTTCACGCACCCGGCGGTGATGCAGGCGATGGCCGACGCGGCGCGGCGCTGCAAGGTGCTGGGCAAGCCCATCGGCACCGTCGGCGGCAACCCCGACGCGGTGACGCAGTACCGCGCGCTGGGCTACGACTACCTGGCCGTGTCCTCCGACATGGGCCTGCTGATGAGCGGCGCGCTGGCCGCAGTGAAGGCGCTGCGCGGCCTGTCCGACGAGCCCCACGTGCACACGCTCCACGCCGGCACGCACACCGACGCCAGCGCCTGAGCAACAAAACCAACCCATGACCACAGCCCACATCGAACTGCATGCCGGCGCGCTGCGCCTGGCGCTGCGCCCCGACCTGGGCGGCAGCATCGCCGGCCTGTGGCACCGCCACCTGCCGGTTCTGCGCTGCACCGAGCCGGCCGAGCTGGCGGGGGCGCGCCAGTCGGGCTGTTTTCCGCTGCTGCCCTATTCCAACCGCCTGGCCTACCGGCGCTTTCGCTGGAAGGGCGTGGACTACGGCACCCAGCCGAACTTCGACGACAGCCCGCATTCGCTGCATGGCGTGGGCTGGCGCCGGCCCTGGGAGATCGTCTCGTCCAGCGCGCTCGACGTGGTGCTGCGCTTGCGCCACGAAGGCGACGCCGACTGGCCCTTTGCCTTCGAGGCGCGCCAGTACTTCACGCTCACGCCCGAGGCGATGCGCGTGCAGCTGGTCTTCGACAACCTGGCACCGATCGCGCAGCCGGTGGGCCTGGGCTGGCACCCTTACTTTCCCAAGCGCGCGCGCAGCCGGCTGCACATCGAGTTCGACGGCCGCTGGGACAGCGACGCCGCGCAGCTGCCGGTGCGCAAGGTGGCGCAAGGCGGCATCGACAGCGACGTGATGCACCTGGACTACGACAACTGCTTCGACGGCTGGCGCGGCACGGCGCGCATCCGCGACGAGAAGATGTCGCTGCAGCTGAGTTCTTCGCTCGACCGGCTGGTGGTCTACACGCCGCAGCAGCGCGACTACTACTGCGTCGAGCCGGTCAGCCATGTCTCCAACGCCATCCACATGGCCGACCCGCTGGTGCAGGGGTTGCGCAGCGTGGCGCCGGGTGAATCGACCGAGGCCTGGATGCAGATCGACGTCGGCGTGTTGTGAAGCCCGACGCCTTCGAGCGCAGCCGGCTGCTGGCGCGGCTGCGCGAGGCGCGCGAATG
>CAYUPF010000024.1:0-30729 GCA_964446545.1 uncultured Rubrivivax sp. | reverse complement strand
CACGGCGTGTACTACGACGTAATGCATCCGGACGCCGCCGCCACTCGGCAGGTGCAGTCGATGTTCCCGCCGTGAACAAGCACGGCCGAGCCCAAGACTCAGCCCGCCACCTCGCGCCAGCGCGCAGCGGCTTGGCCGCGCGTGTCCACGCCGAGCTTGTCCAGGATGTTGGCGACGTGGCGCTTCACCGTGTGCGGACTCAGGTCGAAGGCGCGAGCGATCAGCTTGTTACTGTCGCCACGTGCCAGCAGTGTCAGCACCTCGCGTTCGCGCTCGCTCAAGGGCGCCAGCGCCGACGGCGGCGCTGGCCTGGCGTGCAGCGGCCCCGCCCAGGTGGCTAGCGTGGCGCGGCCGGCGGCATCGATGCGCGCACCCCAGTCGGCCGCGGCCAGCCGCTGCAGCACCGGCCGGCCGGCGAGCAGCGCGCCGCCGATCGCGCCGCCGTCGCGCGCGGCGCCGATGCAGGGTTGCAACCAGCGCGCAGCCTCGTCCGGCCGTCCCTGGCGCCACAGCAGGTCGGCCAGCAGCACGCGCGCCTGCTCGGCCTGGAAGTAGGTGCCGCGGTTCGGGCCTTGCGCCAGCGGCTCGAGCAGCGTGCGCGCATCGTCCAGCCGCTGATCGAGCAACGCCACGAACGCCTGGCTGAGCCGGCGGCACAGCGGCGCGACGCGCCATTCGGCCGGATTGGCGGCGCGCGCCAGCGCGGCGTCCAGCGCGCGCACCGCGGCCGTGTCCTGCAGCACCCAGCTGGCCTGGCTGTGCGCGGCCAGCGCCAGGTACTCGCTGGCGCGGCGGTGGCTGGCCGGGCTGTGCTGCTGCAGGTCCTGCGTCAGTCGCTCGGCTGCGGCATGGCAGGCCTCGCGCTCGCCGCGCAGCGCGTCGCACATCAGGTGCAGGATGGCATTGCTGTGGCTCATGCCGCGTGTCATGCCCAGCCAGCGATAGGCCTCGTCGGCGCGCGCCAGCCAGTGCTGCGCTTCGTCGAGGTGGCCGCCGGCCAGCGCCAGCCCGGTATGGATGTGCATCGCCGAACACTGCAGCTCGCTCGGCGTCTCGCCGGCGATGCGCAGCGCGCCGTGCGCGAAGCGCTCGAGCAGCGCGGCCATGCCGGGCAGCCCGACCAGCACCGAGACGATGGTGCAGCGGTGCCACAGCGTGGCGTCGTCGACCTGCTCCAGCGCGTCCAGCATCTGCGCGTACAACGGCGCCACCGATTCGGCCTCGGCGCGGGCATACGCCGACCAGACGCTGGCGCATTGCACGAAGGCGCGCGTCGGCGCATCCAGCGGCCTTGCGCGCAGTGCCTGCAGCAGCTGCGCATCCTCGTCCAGCCGGCCGGCGTGCTGCAGGCCCAGGCAAGCGTAGGCGCGTGCCCGCACCGCCTCGCGTTCGCGGCCGGCGCGCTCGAAGGCCGCGGCGGCACGCGGCATGGCTTGCAGCAGCGTGTCGAAGTCCAGATGCTGCATGGCGGCCAGGCCGCGCAGCCACTGCAGCTCGGGCCGCGTGTCGAGCTCGGCCGCGGGGAACAGCGCCAGCAACTGTTCCACCGTGGCGCCACTGCCGCGCATGAACATCGGCTCGCCGCGCCGCAGCAGCGTGGCGGCGGCGCGCTCCCAGGCGCCGGCGCGCGACAGCCACGACACCGCGCGCTGCAGGTCGGGTTCGTGTTCGGCGGCGCGGCACAGCAGCGCCGGCAGCTCGGCGGCGTGATCGCGCTGCAGGCGGTCCTGCAGGAAATCGCGCACCAGGTCGTGCATGCGCAAGGTCAGCTCGTCGGCCTGCAGCACGCTGACGAACAGGCTGCGCCGTTCCAGCTCGTCGAGCAGCCGCGCCGCCTGTGCCATGCCGCTGACATGGGCGCAGCGTGCGGCCGTCATCTCCGGCAGCACCGAGCAGCGCAGCAGGAACTGCTGCAGCTCGGCCGGCATGTCGTCCAGCACTTCGGCTGCGAGGTAGTCGAACAGGTGGCGCTGCGTCACGCCCGCCAGGCGCCGCGGGTGCACGCCGGCGGGCACGGTCAGGCTCAGGCGCAGGCCCACCGGCCAGCCGGCGGTGCGTTGCAGCAGCTCCTGCGCGTCCGGCGCTTCGCTGCCCGGCGGCAGCGTGGCCAGCAGCGCGGCTACCTCATCGGCGCCGAAGCACAGCGCGTCCTGGCGGAACTCGGCCAGCTCGTCGGCCACGCGCAGGCGTGCCAGCGACAGCGGCGGCTCGGTGCGGCTCGAAATGACCACCGCCCAATGTTCGGGCAACCGCTCGATCAGCCACTGCAGCAGCTCGAAGACCTGCGGATCGGCGATACGGTGCAGGTCGTCGAGCACGATCAGGCCGCGCGGCAACTCGGCCGCGGCCAGCGCGTTGACCAGTTCGACGGCGACGTCGCGCAGGCCGCGTTCGCCCGTCGCCAGCGTGGGCAGCGCATCGGGCGCCATGCGCCACGGCAGGTCGTAGGGTTCGAGCGCCGTGCACAGGCAGGCCAGGAAGCGCTGCAGGTGGTCGTCCTCGTCGGCGCAGACCCAGGCCAGCGCGGTGCCTTCGGGCAGCTGCCGGATCTGCCGCGTCAGCGCCGCGGTCTTGCCGTAGCCGGCCGGTGCCAGCAGCAGCACCAGACGCTGTTCGCGCAGTGCACGGCCGAGATCGCGCTCCAGCCCTGGCCGCTCGATCAGCCCGATGCGCGGCCGCGGCGGCTGGATCTTGGCCAACGCGAAATCGGGCAGCGGCGGCGGGGTCGGCATGCGCGCGATTCTTGCGCAATGCCGGCCCCGCCGGGACGCTTACAGGTAGGGCACGCCGTAGTAGTCGTTGACGCGGCGCCCGTAGGCATCGTCGTAGTCCGGGCGCTGTTCCGAGGGATAGCGCGGCGCCTTGTCCAGGCGGTCCTTGTCCAGCGGCACGACGTAGCCTTCCTTGGTGGTGTCGTACTTCAACATGTTCCAGGGCAGCGGATAGCGGTCGGTGCCCATGCCCAGGAAGCCGCCGAACTCCAGCACCGCATAGCGGACCTGGCCGGACACCTTGTCGATCATCAGGTCGTCGATCGAGCCGAGCTTGTCGCCGCCCGTGTTGTAGACCTTGGTGCCTTCGACATGGTCCGAGGAAATCACGGCGCTGGTGGTGGAGGTGGTGGTGCTGTTCATAGGGTCTCCTTGCAGATGGGGCATGCACCGTGCATGCCGTGCCTGCATCCTGCGGCGGCGCGACGCCGCTGTCGGCCGGAGCCGGCGCCGAGGGGCTGTAGGACAGAGCCGGATGTGCGGCTTGCCTGCACGAGCAGGGCCACGCGTGCGTCGTCGAGCAGCGACAGCAGTTCGCGGGCCAGTGCCATCGGCTCGAACGCCGCCTCGTCGGTGCAGTCGCCAAGGCGGCCCTGCAGCAGCAGCGCCATGCGATAGGCGCGCTCCAGCAGGGCGGCCGCTTCCTGCATGGCTCAGGCACCGCGCAGCAGATTGGCCAGGCCCAGACCGATGAAGACGAGGAACAACGCGCGCTGGAACGCGGGCCCGCTGATGCGCCGGCGCATCAGCGCGCCCACGCCCAGCCCGGCGAAGGCCTCGGCCAGCGCCAGCGCCGACCGCGCGCTCCACAGCACATGGTCAGCGGCCTGCAGCCTGAGCGCCAGCGCCAGCGTGGCCACCGTGAACGAAAGGCCCAGCGCCTGCACCATCGCATCCTTGTCCAGGCGCAGTGCCTGCAGATAGGGCACCAGCGGCATCACGAACACGGCGGTCGCGGCCGTGACCACGCCGGTGGCGGCGCCTGCGACCGCACCGAGCGGCGCGCCGCGCCAGGCGGTCGTGCGCGACAGGTCCGCAAGCACCGGCCGCCACAGCCCGAACAGGCCGTAGAGCACCAACACGACGCCCAGCGCAAGCCGCGCGAGCGGCGCCGACGGTGCCGGCTGCAAGGCCGGCGCAGCCACCGTGGCCACGGCCAGCGCCGGCCAGGCCGGCCACAGCCGAGCCGCCAGCGCGCGTCCATGCGGACCTGCGCATTGCGCGACATTGGTCGCCAGCGACGGCAGCACCAGCAGCGCGGCCGCCTGCATCGGCGCCATCCACAGGCCGAGCAGGCTCACGGCCACCGTGGGCAGCCCCATGCCGGCGACGCCCTTGACTGCACCCGCCAGCCCGAACACTGCCGCCACTCCCAATGCCTGCCATCCGTCCATGGCGGCATCTTCGCGGGCGCCGCGCCGCGGCGTCCATCGGCAAATGCCTGGCATATCCTTCGCCAGAACCGAAGGAATGACCATGCCCGCTGCGCGCCGCTCGCTCGACTACCGCGTCGACCCTTTCGACCTGCGGCTGTTTGCCGCGGTGGTGGAGCACGGCAGCATCACCGCCGCCGCGCAGGCGATGAACCTGTCGCTGGCCGCGGCCAGCACGCGGCTGAAGACGTTGGAACACCGCGTCGGCGCGCAGCTGCTGCAGCGTTCCAAGGCCGGAGCGGCCGTCACCGACGCGGGCCGAGCGCTGGCGCGCCAGGCCCAGCGCGTGCTGGCCGAGCTGGACACGCTGCACGTGGAGATGGCCGCCTTCGGCCGCGGGCTGCGCGGTTCGGTGCGCCTGCTGTGCAACACCGCCGCGCTGGCCGAGGCGCTGCCGCCGCGGCTGGGCCGCTTTCTCGTCGAACACCCGGACATCGACCTGGACCTGCAGGAACTGCCCAGCGACGCCGTGCTCGACGCGTTGCGCCGCGGCGTGGCCGACCTGGGCATCGTGGCCGACCATGTGGACAGCAGCGGCCTGGTGGTGCAGCCCTGGCTGGTCGACGACCTGGTGGCGCTGCTGCCGGCAACGCGCCGGCGCGCGCGTGTGCAGCCGCTGCGCTTCGTGCAGCTGCTGGAGCGGCCCTTCGTCGGCCTGCCGACGCACAGCGGCCTGAGCCGCTTTCTGCTGCAGCAGGCGGCGCGCAGCGGGCGCGTGCCGCAGCACCGCGTGCGCGTCGGCAATTTCGACGCGGTGGCGCGTCTGGTCGAAGCCGGTGTCGGCGTGGCCGTGGTGCCGCTGAGCGCGGCACGGCGCTGGCGCGAGGCCGCGCTGCAGATCGCGCCGCTGCAGGACGCCTGGGCCCGGCGCCGACTGCTGATCTGCAGTACCGAGCAGGCACAGGCGCAGCCGGGCGTGCAGCGGCTGGTGCGCGCGCTGCTAGAGGGTGTGCCCGAAGGCCGGCTCAGCGCGGGGCTATCGGCGTCAACGGCGGGCAGCGCGCTTCGATGACCTCGGCCGCGTCGAGCACCAGGTCTTCGCGGAAGCGCGGGCCGATCAGCTGCACGCCCATCGGCACCGGCCCGGCCATGCCGGTGGGCACCGACACGGCGGGCAGGCCCAGCACCGGCACTGCGAACTGCGATTCCTGCGCGCGGATCACGCGGTCCATCGTGGCCCGGTCCTGCACGTCCCAGCCCCAAGGGAAGGGCGGCTCGCCCGACACCGGGCACAGCAGCAGCGGAAAGTTCTCCATGAAGATCTGCCAGCGGCGTTGCAGCGTGGCGCGCTTGGCGAAGGCGCGCAGGTGCGCGGCATGGTCCAGCACCGGCGAGCCGTCGAGCATCCAGCCGAAGGAGCGGCGCACGCCTGCGTCGCCCAGCTGTTCGACCGCTGGCCACATGAACTGGCGCGCCTCGTCGTTGGCGATCAGCATCCACAGCTCCTGTGCCTCGGCCAGGCTGGGCGGCTCGGCTTCCTCCACCGCATAACCCGCATCGGCGAGCCAGGCGCCGGCCTGGCGCACCGCGGCCACCACCGCCGGGTCGGCCGGCACGCCCTGGCAGTTGACGCTGAGTGCCACGCGCCGCGGCAGCGCCGGGCCGCTGAGCGGCGCCGGCACCCACCACGGGTCGCGTGCATCGCCCGCGCTCATCGCCTGCAGCGCCAGGCGCAGGTCGGCCACGTGGCGCGCCAGCGGGCCCTGCACCGACATCATGGCCATCGACAGCGGGCGTTCCTCCTTGGCGCTGCGCAGGTAGGCCGGCACGCGGCCGAACGAAGGCCGCAGCCCGCACACGCCGGTGCAGTAGGCCGGGTAGCGCACCGAGCCGGCCAGGTCGTTGCCATGGCCGATGGCGCCCATGCCGGCAGCCACTGCCGATGACGCGCCGCCGCTGGAGCCGCCCGGCGTGTGCTCGCGCGACCAGGGGTTGAGCGTGCGGCCGTGCAGGTCGTTTTCGGTGAACCAGCGCACGGAAAAGGCCGGCGTGTTGGTGCGGCCGATGATCACTGCACCGGCTTTGCTCAGGTTGGCCACCACCGGGCTGTCCTCGGTGGCGATGTTGTTCTTGAAGGCGACCACGCCGTTGGTGGTGGCGCGGCCCTTGAGGTCGACGTTGATCTTCACCGTCACCGGCACGCCGTGCAGCGGCCCCAGCGTTTCGCCGCGGCGGCGTGCGGCATCGGCCGCGTCGGCCGCCGCCAGCGCCTCGTCGGCCAGCAGGTCGACGATGGCGTTGAGCGCCGGGTTGACGGCCTGCACGCGCTGCAGGCTGGAGGCCGCAACTTCGCGGGCCGAGAGGGCGCCGCTGCGGATGGCGGCGGACAGGCGTTGGGCGGACCAGGACCACGGGGCGTCGGACACGGCGGGCTCTTCGAGGTGAGGGGAGTGCGAAGGGTAGCCGACCCAGGGCGCTTCCCGTTTGCTCAGGCGCCGACCTTGCGCAACACCTTCGCCGGAAGGTGATTCAGCAAGCTTGCCAACTCCGCAAGCAGCGGCTCGATGTCCTGCAGACGATTCTTGCGAGCCACGAGAACGACGACTGCCAGTGGAAGCTTGGCAAGATTCTGCTGAAACTCGAGGTTACGGTCTGCAGTGATGAACGCGTCGAACTTCGTTGCTGCCAGTGCCAGAAGCTTGCCGTTCTGGGTGCTCGACCAGCCGTGATCGCTGACCGTCGAAACCTCGTGGCCGACGATCAGCGGCGCCAGGTCATGTGGCAGGGATTCGTCAAGAAGTATGCGCATCGGCCATCAGCGCCGCTCGGGCCTGTTCGAGTACGGCCACTGCCTGTTCGCGGCTGACCGAGGGGAATTGCCTGAGGAACACATCCAGAGGATCGCCTTCCTCCAGGTAGTCGAAGAGGTTCTGGACTGGCACCCGGGTGCCCGCAAAGACAGGTGTACCGCTTTGAATGTTCGGATCCACAACGATCAATGTCTTGTCCATGGCAGTGGTTCCTGGGGACCATCGATAGAAAAATGAGTGTAGCCCTCGTTCGAACTCAAAAAGGGTGGCCGACTGCCGATGTGAGCTGCCTGCCGACCCGTACCGGCCTGGGCGTTTTTTTGCCGCACATAGACAGCGCCGGCCGGGAAGGTGCCGCAGGCGGGGCCGGACCCGACGATGCCTGCTGGACCTGGATCCAGATTCAGCGCGCACTGGCCCGGCCCAGCGCGGCAACGAGCCGGTCGCGGGCCGGCGCGAAACGCGGGTCGTCGCCCGGCATGCGCGGCCGGACCTGTGCGGGCTGGAAGGCGCCGTGCCGCGCTTCGTAGTCGGCCAGTGCCTGGCGGGCCAGATCCAGCTGCGCCATCGTCTGGGACGTGCGTGATGCGGCCAGCTACAAGGACGGCCACATTCCCGGCGCCGTCAACACGGGCGAACTCGGCGCCGTGCTGTGCGACCCCAACCGCGAGGACTGGCTGCCCACGGTGCAGGTGCAGGCCGTGTTGGGCAAGGCCGGCATCGACCCGCTGCAGCGCGAGGTCATCGCCTACAGCCGCGCGGGCGACCCCAACGCGTACCACGCGCTGGCCGGCTTGCGCTACTTCGGCGCGCCGTCGGCCAAGGTCTTCCACGGCGGCCTGGATGCCTGGCAGGCCGCCGGCAAGCCGGTCGTGAAGAAGGCCACCGTGCTGCGGCCGGTGGCGCTGACGCTATCGCCGGCGGCCGCCGGCGAGGTGCTCTGGACGCCGGCCATGCTCGAGCGCGTCAAGTCGCGCGGCACCCAGATCGTCGACGCGCGCACGCCCAAGGAGTTTGCCGGCGAGGACGTGCGCGCGATTCGCGGCGGCCACATCCCGGGCACCGTGAACCTGCCCATCGAGGACAACTGGGTCGACCCGCAGGCCGGTGCGCGTCAAGGCGGCGCGCTGAGCTGCGGCGCAGCTACGAAGACCGGGCACCGTTGTGCGGGCCTACTGGAACGCGATCGGCTCGCCGTTGACCGCCCAGCTGATGCCGAAGCGATCGGTCAGCATGCCGAAGGTCTTGGCCCAGAAGGTGGGCGCCAGCGGCATCGTCACCTGCCCGCCTTGCGACAGGGCCTGGAAGGCGCCGTGGGCCTGGTCGATGCTGTCGTACTGCAGCGCGAGCATCACGCCCTTGAGGCCGTCATAGGGCATGCCCGGCGGCGTGTCGCCGGCAAAGAGCATGGCGCCGCCGGGCAGCACCAGGCAGGCATGCATGATGCCGTCGCCAGTCGGAGGCCTGGCGTCGCCGCAGCCTTCGCTGGGCGCGGCGGATGCCGGCATGTCGGCGTAGCTCAGCATGGCCTGGATCGAGGCGCCGAGCGCCTTCTCGTAGAACGCGAAGGCCTCGCGCGTGTTGCCGCCGAAGCTGAGATAAGGAGTGAGGGTCGTGGGCATGGGGGGCTCCCGGTGTCAAGGTCGCCTGACAGGATGTCGGCATCCCATCGACGAACGACCCGATCGGTTTTCGACAAGCCGCCGCAGCAGCGCGGCTCATTGCCCGGCGGAGCCACCTTCGGCCGCGCCCATCGGCACCTCGCCCAGCACCGTGCAGCGCCGCACCACGCGCGCATGCCGGGCGGTGTCGAAGGCGGTGGCGCGGTGCAGCAGGCTGCGGTTGTCCCAGACGATCAGCTCGTGCGGCTGCCAGCGGTGTTCGTAGCGCAGGTCGGCGTGCGCCACCGCCAGCGCATTCAGCTCTTCGATCAGCGCGCGGCCTTCGTCGTAGGGCAGGCCGACGATCGACTCGGCGTGGTCGCCCAGGTACAGGCAGCGGCGCCCGGTTTCTGGGTGCACACGCACCACGGGATGATCGACCGGCGGCTTGGCAAGGCGCTGCGCCTCGCTGAGCGGGTCTTCGGCATGGCGGCGTGTGCGCGAGAAGTCGAGGTTGTGCACCGCGCGCAATCCGGCGATGCGCCGCTTCCAGTCGGCGTCGAGCCGTTCGTAGGCGCCGGCCATGTCGCAGAAATGGGTCTCGCCGCCGTGCGGCGGCACGCGCTCGCCGTAGATGATCGTCGCCTGGCCGGTGAGGCGCTGCCACGAGCCGTCGGTATGCCAGGCCAGCGTGCCCTTGTCGGGGTGCTTGCCGTTCGGGCGGCCCTGTTCGTCCAGGTTCGACAGCCGGTACAGTTCGGGAAAGCCGTCGGCGTGATAGACCGACATGACGTGCACCTGCACCTCGCCGAATCGCCGCGCGAAAGCCACCTGCGCGGCCGGCGGCAGATCGAGCGGCGCAAAGACCAGCACCTTGTGTTGCAGGAAGGCCTGGTAGAGCGCGGCAAAGGCCTGCTGCGACATGTAGTCCGCGGGGTCGAGACCGATCACGCGCGCACCGAGCCGTGGGGTCAGCGGCTGCAGTTCGAAGAGGCTGGCCATGGCGGGAGGATCGTTCAAACCGCCCCCTGCACGTTGACGAACAGCGCATACAGCGAATGGCTCGCCGCCATGAACAGCCGGTTGTTCTTCGCCCCGCCGAAGCACAGGTTGGCGCAGCGCTCGGGCAGGTGGATGTGGGCTATGGGCTTGCCCGCGGGGTCGTAGACGCGCACGCCATCCAGCGCCGCGCTGTCGGCGCCGGGTGCGCCGCTGCTGCCGAAGCCGCACCACACATTGCCTGCCGCGTCGACGGCAATGCCGTCGTAGGCGCCCGGGCCCTGCGCGTCCACGTACAGGCGCTTGTTCGACAGGCGCCCGTCGGCCGCATGGTCGTAGCGCCAGATCCTGCGGTGCGGCTCGGCGCGGCTTTCGACCACGTACAGGCCGCGCTCGTCGGGCGTGAAGGCCAGGCCGTTGGGCGCGGCGATGTCGTCGATCATCTTCTGCACTTCGCCGCTGGACGGGGCGATGCGGTACACCGCCCACGGCGTTTCGCTGTCGGCCGGCGAACCCTCGTAGTGGCCGCCGATGCCGAACAGCGGGTCGGTGAACCAGATGCTGCCGTCGCGCGCGCAGACGATGTCGTTGGGCGAGTTCAGGCGCTTACCTTCGTACTGATCGGCCAACACCGTGATCGAGCCGTCGTATTCGGTGCGCGTGACGCGCCGCGTCAGGTGCTCGCAGGCGAGCAGCCGGCCCTGGAGGTCGCGCGCCAGGCCATTGGCGTGGTTCGACGGCGCGCGGAACACGCACGTGCCGCCGCTGCATTCGTCCCAGCGCAGGATGCGGTTGTTGGGGATGTCGCTGAGCAGCAGGTAGCGGCCGTCGCCGAACCACTGCGGCCCTTCGGCCCAGCGCAGCCCGGTGGCCAGCTGCTCGACGCTGGCGTTGAACAGGCGCAGCTTCAGGAAGGCCGGGTCCAGCACCTCGATGGCCGGGTCGGGGTAGCGCGCATTCGCCTGGAACGGCATGCGCACCTCAGTTCCCATTGCGCTGCCCATCATCGAGTTCATGGCTGTCCTTTTGTGCTGCTGTTGTCGAATCCATACAAGGCGGCCGGGTTGTGAACCAGTATGCGCCGGCGGCTGGTCTCGTCGGGCGCCCAGCGCTGCAGCAGGCCCAGCAGCGCCGCATCGTCGGGCGCGGGCTCGCGCCCCGGGTGCGGCCAGTTGCTGGCCCAGACGCAGCGTTCGGCATGCGAGGCCACCAGCGCGCGCGCCAGGCGCGACACGTCGTCATATCCGGGCGGGCCGCTGTGCGATGTTTCGTAGGGCGCCGACAGCTTGACCCAGCAGTGTCCCGCATCCAGCAGCCGCTGCAGCGCCACGAACGCCGGGTCCTGCGGCTGCGGTACGTCGTGTGCCAGGTACTTGCCGATGTGGTCGACGACCACCGGCACCGGCAGCGCGCGCAGCCGCGCGGCGTGCAGCGGCAATTGCCAGCCGTCGAGCTGGATCTGCACGTGCCAGCCGAAAGGGCGGATGCGGGCCACCACCGCGTCCAGTTCGTCCCAGCCCAGTGTGCCGCCGGGCAGCAGGTGGAAGCGCACGCCGCGCACGCCCAGCGCGTGCATGGCCCGCAGCTGGGTCGCGGCGATGTCCGGTCGCACGACGACCACGCCGCGCGCGTTGTCGCCGAAGGCGGCCAGCGCCTCGAGCACGCCGTGGTTGTGATCGCCATAGGCGTTGGCCTGCACCACCACCACGCGCTGCAACCCCAGGCGCGCCTGCAGTTCGCGGTACATGGCCACGCTGGCCCGCGGCGTGCCGGTCTTCGGTGGATCCGCAAAGTGCGGCTGGAACAGGTGCATGTGGCAGTCGCAAGCGCCGTCGGGCAGGGCCCGGCGCGGGTCGGCCGCCATGCTCAGGCGCGCAAGGCGGCCACGCGCGTGGCCCGTGCTGCGTTGACGGCGCCTGCCGGCATCTCGCCGCGCAGCAGCGCCGCCAGCTGGTCCACGGTCTCCAGCGCCTGGTGTTCGGCGGCCGGCGGCGTCAGCCCGCCGATGTGGGGCGTGGCAATCACCAGCGGGTGCGCCGCCAGTTCGGGCGAGGGCATCTGGTCGGCGGCGCGGCCCACGTCCAGCGCGCAGCCGGCCAGGTGGCCGCTGTCCAGCGCGTCGCGCAGCGCCGCCTCGTCGACCAGGTCGCCGCGCGAGGCGTTGACGAAGAAGGCGCCGCGCGGCATGCGCGCAAAGGCCGCGGCGTTCATCAGGTTCTCGGTCTCGGGCAGGGCCGGCGCCAGGCAGACGACGAAGTCGCTCTGTGCCAGCAGCGTGTCCAGCGGCAACGCTTCGATGCGTGTTTCATCGGGGCGTGAGCGCGGGTCGCTGATGGCCACGTGCATGCCCAGGGCCAAGGCCAGTTCGCCCAGACGCCGGCCGATGTGGCCGTAGCCGATGATGCCGAGACGCGAGCCGCGCAGTTCGCGGCCCATGCCGATGGCCGGTGCGGCGCCGCTGCGGTAGGCGTGCACGCTGCGGCTGATGCCGCGCGCGCCGTCGATCATCACGCCCAGCACCCATTCGGCGACTGCCGTGCCGAAGCCGGCGCTGGCGCGCGTGACCAGCACGCCGGCGGCGCTGGCGGCGGCCACGTCGATGTTGCGGATGTCGACCGCGCAGCGCATGAAGACGGCCAGCCGCGGGCAGGCGCCGAAGAGCGCGGCCGGCCCGGGGGTCTGCCGGTCGCTGACGATGACCTGGCAGCCCTGTGCGGCGCTGATCAGCGCATCGCCGTCGAGTGCCTCGTCGCTGTGATTGAGCCGCACCTCGCCCAGCGCGCGCAGGCCGGCCAGCGCCTTGTCGCCGTAGTAGTTGGCGCGCGCACTGTGTTTGATGGTGAGCAGGATGGTCGGCTTCACGCGCGCGGCTATCGCATCAGGCCCGGCAGCCACAGCGAGATGGCCGGGATGTAGGTCACCAGCAGCAGCGCCAGGCACATCGCGCCGTAGAAGGGCCATAGCTCGCGCGACACCTGCTCCATCGTCACCTTGCCGATGGCACAGCCGACGAACAGTGTCGGCCCCACCGGCGGCGTGATCAGGCCGATGCCCAGGTTGAGGATCATGATCATGCCGAAGTGCACCGGGTCGATGCCCAGCTTCAGGATCACCGGCATGAAGATCGGTGTGCAGATCAGCAGCATCGGCGCGACGTCCATGAAGGTGCCCAGCACCAACAGCAGCAGGTTCACCAGCAGCAGGAAGACGTACTTGTTCTCCGAGATGCCGAGGAACATCTGCGTCAAGGTCGCCGGAATCTGCAGCAGCGCCATCATGTAGCCGAAGGCCACCGAGAAGCCGATCAGCATCATCACCATCGCCACCGTCTTGACGACGCGGTGCACCAGGTGCGGCAGGTCGCGCCACTTGTAGTCGCGGTAGACCAAGAAGGTGACGAGGAAGGCGTAGACGCAGGCCACCGCGGCCGATTCGGTGGGCGTGAAGATGCCCGACAGGATGCCGCCCATGATGATGAGCACCGTCACCAGGCCCCACAGCGCCTCGACCACGATCTTCGGCACCTCGCGCCAGGGGATCGGCTCGCCCTTGGGCAGGTCGCGCTTGTGCGCGGTCCACAGCACCAGGCCGATCAGGCAGGTGGCGAACAGGATCCCCGGGAAGATGCCGGCCAGGAACAGGTGTGCCACCGAGACGGTGCCGCCGGCCGCCAGCGAATAGATCACCGCGTTGTGCGAAGGCGGGATCAGTAGCGCCTGCACCGAGCCGGTGATGGTGACGTTGGTGGCGAAAATGCGCGGATAGCCGGCCTTGATCATCTGCGGAATCATCACCGAGCCGATCGATGCGGTGTCGGCGACCGATGAGCCGGAGACACAGCCGAACAGGCTGCTGGCGAGGATGTTGACCAGCGCCAGCCCGCCGCGGATGGCGCCGACGAAGACGCGCGCCAGGTTGATCAGCCGCCGCGCCATGCCGCCTTCGGCCATGATCGCGCCGGCCAGCACGAAGAACGGGATCGCCAGCAGCGCGAAGTCGTCGGTGCCGTCGCTGATCTTCAGGATCACGGCCTCGAAGGGGACGTCGATCCACCAGGCACCGGCCAGCGCCGCCAGGCCCAGCGCATAGGCCACCGGCACACCCAGCGCACACAGCGCGGCGAAGGATCCGAGCAGGACGAGTGCACCCATGGCCCTACTCCAGATCGGTCGCCTGGTCGCTGTACATCACCGAGGTGGGCGGCGGCGGGCCGGCCCACAGCCGCTCGATCAGGAACATCAAGGTCAGCGCGCCGGCCAGCGGGATCGGCAGGTAGACGATGCCCTGGCGCATGCCGGGGAACTCGGCCAGCGACTGTTGCCAGGTGGTCTCGCACAGCCGCGCACCGTAAACCAGCAGGAAGATCGCGATGAGCGCGACGCTGGCCTGCACGCCCCACCGCATGGCGCGGCGCGCGCCCGGGCGCACGGCATTGAGCAGCATCTCGACGGCGATGTGTCCGTTGGCGCGGAACACCGCCGCGCCGCCGACGAAGGAGAACAGCACCATCAGGCAGATCGAGGCCGGCTCGGGCCACGACAGCGCGCTGTTCATCACGTAGCGCATGAACACGCCGAGCGGGATGATCAGCGTGATGGCCACCAGCGCGGTGCCGGAGAGCACGATGCAGGCGAGGTAGGTCCACTCCATCGCCTGCGCATAACTTTGTCTTGCGCTCATCCCGGGCTCCGCCGCGCGGTGGTCTTTGTCGGTTGCGCCGGCCGCAGGCGGCCGGCGGGGAATCACTGCGTGTCGGCGATGCGCTTCATCAGCTCGGTGTAGTTGGCGCCGTACTTGGCGCGCACCGGCGCGGTGGCGTCGTAGAAGGGCTTCTTGTCGACCTCGATCCACTCGATGCCGGCGGCCTTGAGCTTGGCCGTGTACTCGGCCACGCTCTTGTCCCACAGCGCGCGCTGCTCCAGCTGCGCCTCGCGCGCGAACTGCTTCACCAGCGTCTGCTCGGCCGGCGTCATCTTGTCCCAGGTGACCTTGGACATGACGAAGATCTCCGGAATGATCAGGTGGTGCGTCAGCGTGTAGAACTTGATGCCGGCGGTGTACTGGTTGGAGGTGAACAGCGTCGGCGGGTTGTTCTCGGCGCCGTCGATGACGCCGGTCTGCAGCGCACCGAAGACCTCGGTGTGGCCCATGCTGATGCCGTTGCCGCCCATCGCGTTCATGGTGTCGACGAACAGCGGGTTGCCCATCATGCGGATCTTCTGGCCTTTCAGGTCGTCCATCTTGCGCACCGCCTTCTTGGTGTACAGGCTGCGCGAGCCGCTGTCCATGAAGCCCAGCGCCACCAGCTTGGCGGGGCTGGCGGTGATGGCGTCCAGGATCTCCTGGCCGATCGGGCCGTCGATCACCTTGCGCATGTGCGCCTCGTCGCGGAAGACGAAGGGCATGTTGAAGACGTTGACCGTCGGCACCACCGGGCCGAGCACACCCAGCGAGATGCGTGCGATCTGGAGTGCGCCGACCTGCGCCTGCTCGACCATCTCCTTCTCGGCGCCGAGCACGCCGCCGGGGAACATCTGCAGCTTGTACTTGCCGTTGGTGGCGGTTTCGAGCTTCTTGCCGAGGTTTTCGACGGCGACCACGTTGGGGTAGCCGGCGGGGTGCACGTCGGCGGCCTTCAGCACGGTCTGGGCGTGCGCCGCCAGTGCGGTGGCCAGAGTTGCACACGCGGCGATCAAGGTTCTGCGGATCCTCATGCTTGTCTCCAGTGCGTCAGTGAAAGGGCGCACCCGCGCCCGGTGAAACTCATTCGTAGGGACCTTTGGTGACGAAGCCGCCCCCTTGGTACAGCGTCGCGGGGTCGCGCATGTCCAGCGGGCCCTGGCGCGCCTCGACCGCGGCGCGGAAGGTTTCGGAGCTGTCCTGCGCTCGGTAGCCGATGTGCCGCGCCGCCGTGTTGTCCCACCAGCCGAGGCGGTTGTCGGACAGGCCGTAGATGACGGTGTGGCCGACCACCGGCGCCGTCAGGCTGGACACCACCAGCCGCTCCAGATCGTCGTAGCTCAGCCAGGTGGCGAGCATGCGCCGGTCCTTCGGTTCCGGGAAGCTGGAGCCGATGCGCAGGCTCACCGTCTCCAGGCCGTAGCGGTCGAAGTAGAACTGCGCCAGGTTCTCGCCGAAGGCCTTGCTCAGGCCGTAGTGGCCGTCGGGGCGCATCGGCATGCGCGCATCGATGACCTCGTCTTGGCGGTAGAAGCCGGTGACGTGGTTGGAGCTGGCGAAGACGATGCGCTTCACGTCATGCCGGCGCGCTGCTTCGTACAGGTGGTGCATGCCGACGATGTTGGCCTGCAAGATCGGCTCGAACGGGCCTTCCACCGACACGCCGCCCAGGTGCACCACCGCGTCCACGCCCTGCAGCAGCGCGTGCACCGCGGCGGGGTCCTGCAGCGCCACGGCCTGCAGTTCCTCGCCCGGCGCGGCCGTGCCCAGCGGCGCGATGTCGCTCAGGCGCAGCGTGTCGCAATAGGCCTTCAGCCGTGGCCGCAGCTCGCTCCCCAGGCTGCCGGCGGCCCCGGTGAGCAGCAGGCGGCGGAAGCGGATCGGGGTGGGGTGGGCGGGCATCGGGACGGGATCGGGTCGGGGTTCCAGGGCTGCGGGACATTCGCCTTGTCATACGTCATCAGTTGTCGTACAACGCTGGTGATGGTCCAGAAATGAGCACGGGCTGTCAAGTCAAGTGGGCTCAGGGTTTGTGCGGAGGACAGGGCATGGAATCGTCGACCGAACTGCTGCGGCGCCGCCCGCGCAGTCTGGCGCTGGAACTGGTGGAGGCACTGGGCGACCGCATCCGCGACGGCCGGCTGGCGGCGGGCGACAAGCTGCCCACCGAGGCCGCGTTCATGGCCGAGTTCGGTGTCAGCCGCACCGTGGTGCGCGAAGCCATCTCCAAGCTGCAGGCCTCGGGCCTGGTGCAGACGCGGCACGGCATCGGCACCTTCGTCGTCGGCCTGGGCGAGGCGGCGCCGTTCCGCCTGGCGCCGGAGCAGTTCGCCACGCTGCGCGACGTCATCGCCGTGCTCGAGTTGCGCATCGGCATCGAGACCGAGGCCGCCAGCCTGGCGGCGCAGCGGCGCAATGCCGACAACCTGCGGCAGATGCGCAGCGCGCTCGACGCCGTGGCCGCCGCGGTGGACGAAGGGCGCGATGCGGTCGGGCCGGACTTCCAGTTCCACCTGGAGGTGGCGCGCGCCACGCAGAACGCGCATTTCGCCGACCTGATGGTCAGCCTGGGCACGATGATCATCCCGCGCGCCCGGCTCGACGGCGCGCCCGACATGAGCGACGAGCAGCGCCTGTATCTGCGGCGTGTCAACGCCGAGCACGAGAGCATCTACGACGCCATCCGCAACCAGGACAGCGAGGCCGCGCGCGCGGCGATGCGCACGCACCTGGCCAACAGCCGCGAGCGCCGCCGCCGGGCGACGGCGATGGGCTTCGAGCCGGGCTGAGCTGCCTTGCAGGGCCCCGCAGGGCCTTGCCATGCTCGCTGCTTGCGTTTATGCTGAGTTGTACGACGACTGACAACTAGGAAGCCATTCATGATCCGCCGAAGCCTTGCCATCCTGGCCGCCGCACTGTGCCTGGCACCCGCTGCCATCGCCCAGGCCTGGCCCAGCAAACCGATCCGCATCATCGTGCCCTATCCGCCGGGCGGCTCGTCCGACATCATCGCGCGCGCCATCAGCAAGCCGCTGTCCGAGGCGCTGAAGCAGACGGTCATCATCGAGAACAAGCCCGGCGCCAACGGCAACACCGGCACCGACTACGTCGCCAAATCGGCCCCCGACGGCCACACCTTCTTGCTGTGCGACGTGGGCGCGCTGGCCATCACCGCGTCGGTGTACAGCAAGTTGCCCTTCGACCCGTCGAAAGACCTGCGCGGTGTGACCATGCTGGCCTATTCGCCGCACCTGCTGGTGGTGCACCCGTCGGTGCCGGCCAGCAACCTGGCCGAGTTGGTGGCGCTGTCGCACAAGCAGCCCTTGAACTTTGCGGTCACGGCCATCGGCAGCGCGCCGCACGTGGCCGGCGTGGCGGTCGAAAGAGCCACCGGCGCGAAGTGGACGTACATCCCCTACAAGGGCGGCTCGCAGGCCATCGGCGACACCGTGGCCGGCCAGACGCAGATCCTGATGAACGGCATGCTGGCCACGCTGCCCTTCGTGGAAAGCGGCAAGCTCAAGGTCATCGGCGTGAGCAAGGCCAAGCGCGCGCCCTTGCTGGCCAACGTGCCGACGATCGCGGAACAAGGGGTCAAGGGCTTCGAGTCCGGTACCTGGCAGGGCGTGCTCGTGCCCGCCGGCACGCCGAAGGCCGTGGTCGACAAGCTCAATGCGGAACTCATCACCATCATCCGTTCGCCCGAGGTGCGGGAGCGGCTGGTGTCGCAGGGTGCCGAGGTCTATACCATGACGCCGGCCGAGTTCACGCAGTTCTTCGAGCGTGAGCGCAAGACCTGGGCCACGGTGGTGGCCCAAGGCGGCATCAGGATCGATTGAGCCATCGACACACCCACGGAGACACCCTCATGAGAGAGAACCGACTGCGCACGCTGTGGCGCGAAGACAAGGCCGCGGTGAACGGCTGGCTGGCGATTCCGAACAGCTTTGCCGCCGAAGTCATGGCGCACCAGGGTTGGGACACGCTGACCATCGACATGCAGCACGGCATGATCGATTACGCGGCGATGGTGACCATGCTGCAGGCCATCTCGACCACGCCGACGGTGCCGGTGGTGCGCGTGCCCTGGCTGGAGCCGGGCATCATCATGAAGAGCCTGGACGCCGGCGCCTATGCGGTGATCTGCCCGATGGTCAACACGCGCGAGGACGCGCAGAAGCTGGTGGCGTGGACCCACTACGCGCCGCGCGGCACGCGCAGCTTCGGGCCGGTGCGCGCGTCGCTGTACGGCGGGCCCGACTATGCGCAGCATGCCAACGACACCATCGTCGCCTTCGCGATGATCGAGACCGCGCAGGCGCTGGACAACCTGGACGCGATCCTGTCGGTAGAAGGGCTGGATGCGGTCTACATCGGGCCGAGCGACCTGTCGCTGGCGCTGGGCTGCAGGCCCGACTTCGACAACCCCGAGCCGAAGGCGGCGCAGGCCATGGACCACATCCTCGAACGCGCCAAGGCGCATGGTGTGATCGCTGGCGTGCACAACGGAGCGCCCGAGGTGGCGCGCGCGCGTGCGGCCAAGGGCTTCCGCTTCGTCACCGTCGGCTCCGACGCCAAGCTGCTGGCGGCGGGTTCGCAGCAGATCCTGAGCGCGATGCGCGCACCCCAGGCATGACGATCCGCCTGTACGCCTTCGACACCCCCAACGGCCGCAAGATCAGCGTCGCGCTGGAAGAGATGGGCCTGCCCTACGAGGTGCAGGTGGTGGACATCACGCGCGGCGAGCAGCACGGGCCCGAGTTCGAGGCCATCAGCCCGAACCGCAAGATCCCCGCCATCGTCGACCCGCAAGGCCCCGGCGGCCAGCCGATCAGCGTGTTCGAATCCGGTGCGATCCTGGTCTACCTGGGCGAGAAGAGCGGCATGTTCTGGCCCGCCGACCCGGCCGCACGCATCGCTGTGCTGGAGTGGCTGATGTTCCAGATGGGCGGCTTCGGGCCGGTGCCGGGCCAGGTGCACCACTTCATCGCGCTGAAGGACGAAGCGCAGCGCGCCTACGGGCTGAAGCGCTTCATGGACGAGACGCGGCGGCTGTACGGCGTGATGGACCGCTGGCTGGCCACGCGCGAGCACTTCGCCGGCGCGCTGTCGATCGCCGACTTCGCCATCCTCGGCTGGGCCTGGCGCCACGAGCGCCACCAGGTCGACCTGGCCGACTTCCCGAACGTGCAGCGCTGGTACCGCACGTTGATGGCACGCCCGGCAGTGCAGCGTGGCTTTGCCGTGGCGCTGCGCCACCCGGGCTGAGCCGCAAAGGCGCGGGGGCCCGCGCCGCCGTGTGCGGCCGTACGGCCGGTGCAATCCCCGCGGAAGCACGCGGCATCGAGCCGCGGGCAGCAGCCCCGGTGTTAGATTCCATCGGTCCCTGCCCCCATCGGGGCTGTGACGACCGCCCGCTTCGGCCCGGCGGCGATGCGCTCCGGCCAGGCCGGCCCATCGTTTCATTGGCATCCGTCGGGTGCCGTGTTTCGTCTTGCGCAGGTGCCGCCACTTTCCTGGGAGCCCCCATGCGCATGGTCCGCCACACCCTCATCCGCATCGTTCACCGCCGCGCGGGCGCCGGCTTGCGCAGCCTGTTCGCCGCCTGCGCGCTGGCGCTGGCCGCGCTGCCCGCGCCGGCTTGCGAGGTGGATCATGCGGTGATCTTCGCCGGGCTGGACTGGGACTCCAACGCCTTCCACACCGCGGTCGCGCAGCGCATCGTGCGCGACGGCTTCGGCTGCCGCGTCGACCTTGTGCCGGGTTCGACGATCCCGCTGTACAACGGCATGGCGCGCGGCGACATCCACGTGATCATGGAGGTGTGGCGCTCGAACACCCCGCCGAGCTGGACGCAAGGGGTCGAGGCCGGCAAGCTGGTCGAGCTGGGCGTCAACTTCCCCGACGCGACGCAAGGCTGGTTCGTGCCGCGCTACCTGGTCGAAGGCCCGAAGGCGCGCGCGCCGGGGCTGCGTTCTGTGAAGGACCTGCCGCGCTACAAGGCGCTGTTCCGCGACCCGGAGGAGCCGGCCAAGGGCCGCTTTCTCAACTGCATCGCCGGCTGGCAGTGCGAGCTGACGAACACCAAGAAGCTGCACGCCTACGGCCTGACGCCGCATTTCAGCAACTTCCGCCCCGGCACCGGCGCGGCGCTGGATGCGGCGATCCTGTCGGCGCTCAAGCGCCAGCGGCCGGTGTTGTTCTACTACTGGGGCCCGACCTGGCTGCTCGGGCAGATCGGCGAGCAGGTGGTGATGCTCGAGGAGCCGCCCTACGATGCGCAGCGCTGGGAGGCGCTGATGGCGTTGAAGGACCCGGCGCAGGCCACCGATGCCACCGCCTATCCGGTGGTCGAGGTGCTGGTCGGCGCCAACAAGGCCTTCACCGAGCAGGCGCCGGCGATCAAGGCCTTCCTGTCGAACTACCGCACCAGTGCCGCGCTGGTGTCGCAGGCGCTGGCCTACATGCAGACCAACCGTGCCAGCGTCGACGACGCGGCGCGCCACTTCCTGCGCACGCACCCCGATCTCTGGACAGGCTGGGTGCCACCGGAGGTGGCAGCGCGGGTGAAGGCCGCGTTGTGAACGGCAGCGCGAGCGCACTGTTCCCGGACTGGATGCCGGCGGTGCGCGACGCCACCAACCGCGCGGTGGATGCGCTGGTGACGCGCCACGGCGACCGCCTGGAAGTCTTGTCGGAACATCTGCTCGGCCTGCTCGTCGCCCTGGAGCAGGCGCTGCGCGGCATCCACCCTTGGCTGCTGATCGGCCTGGTGGCCGCACTGGCGCTGGCGGCCAGCCGGCGCTGGAGCTTCGCGCTGTTGTGCGCTGCGGCGCTGTGGCTGGTCGGCGCGCTCGGCCAGTGGGAGCAGGCGATGCAGTCGCTGGCGCTGGTGCTGGTGTCGGTGGCGGTGTGCCTGCTGCTGGGCTTGCCGATCGGCATCGCCTGCGGCCGCTCGCGCTGGCTGCGGCGTCTGGCGACGCCGCTGCTCGACCTGATGCAGACGATCCCCAGCTTCGTCTACCTGATCCCGGCGGCGATGCTCTTCGGCCTGGGCAAGGTGCCGGCGATCCTTGCCACCGTGGTCTATGCCTTGCCGCCGCTGGTGCGCCTGACCGAGCTGGGGCTGCGCCAGGTCGGGGCCGAGGCGATCGAGGCGGCGCGCGCCTTCGGTGCGACGCGCTGGCAGCTGCTGGCCAAGGTGCAGATCCCGCTGTCGCTGCCGTCGATCCTGCAGGGCGTCAACCAGTGCACGATGATGGCGCTGGCGATGGTGGTCATCGCCTCGATGATTGGTGCGCGCGGCGTCGGCGAGACGGTGCTGCTCGGCCTGCAGCGCAACGACCCCGGCACCGGCCTGGTCGGCGGGCTGGTGATCGTCATCCTCGCCATCGTGCTCGACCGCATGCTGCAGGCCGCGGGGCGGCGGCTGCAGCACTGAAGCACCCCGCCCGCATGGCGCTGATCCGCATCCGCGAGCTGACGACGATCTTCGGCCCCGACCCGCAGGCCGGGCTGGGGCTGTGGCGCCAGGGCCTGGACAAGGCGGCGCTGCATGCGCGTGGCCATGTGCTGGCGCTGCAGGATGTGTCGCTGGAGGTGAACGCGGGCGAGATCTTCGTCATCATGGGCCTGTCCGGCTCCGGCAAGTCGACGCTGGTGCGGCACATCAACGGTCTGCTCGCGCCCACCGCGGGCCGTGTCTTCGTCGGCGAGCAGGAGCTCACCGCGCTGGGTGCCGCCGCGCTGCGCAGCCTGCGCCGCGAGCGCCTGGCGATGGTGTTCCAGCGCTTCGGCCTGCTGGCGCACCGCAGCGTCATCGATAACGTGGCCTTCGGGCTGGAGCTGCGCGGCGTCGCGCCGGCCGAGCGCCACGAGCGCGCGCGGCGCTGGATCGCGCGCGTCGGGCTGGCCGGTTGGGAGCAGCACCGCCCGGCGCAGCTGTCCGGCGGCATGCAGCAGCGCGTCGGTCTGGCGCGCGCGCTGTGCAGCGACACCGACATCATCCTGATGGACGAGGCCTTTTCGGCGCTGGACCCGCTGATCCGCTCGCAGCTGCAGGCCGAGCTGCTGACGCTGCAGGCCGAGCTGGGCCGCAGCATCGTCTTCATCACGCACGACCTGGACGAGGCGCTGCGCATCGGCAGCCGTGTCGCGGTGCTGCGCGACGGCGCGGTGCTGCAGGTCGGCACGCCGCGCGAGCTGCTGCTGCAGCCGGCCGATGCGCATGTGGCGGCCTTCGTCGCCGACGTCAACCGCGCCCGCGCGCTCACCGTCGATGCCGCGCTCGCACCCTGGCCGCAGGGCGAGCCGTGGCCGGCGCTGGAGCGTGCGGTGGATGCAAGTGCCACGCTCGAGCAGGTGCTGCCGCGCCTGGTCGGGCGCCAGTCGCCGCTGCCGGTGCGGCGCGGCGGCGCGATCGTCGGCCAGGTCGCGCTGGACCAGGTGCGCGCCATCCTGGCGCCGCAGGACTGACGGCGCCACCCGCGGCTTCGAAACGGCATGCACTCCCTGCGGCTGCCGCTCGCCGCGCTGCTCAGCGGCGTGGCATTGCTGGTGACCGGCGTCGGCCTGCTGTTCTCCACGCTGGGCCTGCGCGCCGGGCTCGAGGGCTTCCCGACCTTTGTCACCGGGCTGGTGATGTCAGCCTACTTCGCCGGCTTCGTGGCCGGCACGCGGCTGTGCCCGAGGCTGATCGGCAGCGTCGGCCACGTGCGCGCCTTCGCGGCCTTCGCGTCGCTGGCCTCGACCCTGCCGATCCTGCATGCGCTGTGGGTCGCGCCGGCCTGGTGGGCGTTGCTGCGCTTCGTCACCGGCATCTGCCTGGTCGGCCTGTACATCGTGGTCGAGAGCTGGCTCAACGTGCTTGCGCCTTCCGAGCAGCGCGGACGCGTGTTCTCGCTGTACCTCGCCGTCAGCGGCCTGGCCATGGCCCTGGGCCAGGGCCTGCTGCTGGTCGGCGACCGGCTCGGCTTCCTGCCCTTCGCGCTGGTGTCGGTGCTGCTGTCCTTCGCGCTGCTGCCGCTGACGCTGACGCCGGTGGCCGAGCCGGCGCACGTCGACACGCCGCATGCCGGACTGCGGGCGCTGTTTGCGCTGTCGCCGCTGGGCATCGCGGGTGCGCTGGCCTCGGGGGCGCTGACCGGCGCGTTCCTCGGCCTGGGCGCGCTGTTCGTGCAGCGCCTTGGCCACGGCGAGCTGAAGACCGCCGGCTTCATGGCCGCGACGATCCTCGGCGGTGCGCTGTTCCAGTGGCCCATCGGCCACTGGTCGGACCGCCGCGACCGGCGCAGGGTGCTGCTGACGGTCTGCATCGGCATGGCGCTTCTGGCCGGCGCCGGCTTCGGGCTGGTGCGCATGCTGCCGGCCGCGCTGGTGCCGCTGGGTTTTGCGCTGGGCGCGCTGATGTTCGCGCTGTACGGGCTCAGCGTGGCCCATGTCAACGACATGATCCCTGCCGAGCGTGCGCTCGAGGTGAGCAGCGGGCTGCTGCTGGTGCATGGGGTCGGTGCGGCGATCGGTCCGACCTTGGCCGGCAGCCTGATGGCGGCGCTCGGCCCGGGCAGCCTGCTGCTGTACTTTGCCGCCGTGGCCGCGATGCTGGCCGCGTATACGCTGCGCCGCATGCGCTTCGCGCCGCCGGTGCCGGCGGCGGAGAAGAGCAGCTTCGTGCCGATGGGCGAGGTCAGCCCGGTGGCGCTGCGCATGGCGCCGCGCAGCAGCGGGGACGGGGAGGCGGCACCGGCACCGGCCACGCAGGAAGCGCCGCGCTGAAGTTTGCGCACCCCCGGTTCGGCCCTCTTGCCACGCCGCACGCGGCTGCCACAATGGACCGACCTTGAACCGCAATGGAGCACGGCGCGCGATGGCAAGGTCCTTCCTCCCCGACCCGCTGGAACTGCTGCGCCTGGCCGTCAACCGCCTGGAAGGCCGGGCCAACACGCTGGCCGGCCGTGGCATGGAGATCGACCCGGTGGTGAAGGCGCTGCACCAGATGTCGGGCCTGTCGCTGGCGCTGCGCCAGGCGGTGGAGCTGGCGATGGAAAGCGCCTACAAGCGGCTGAACCTGCCCAGCAGCCGCGAGTTCGCCGACATGAAGGCCACGCTGCAGCGTCTGGAAGACAAGCTCGACAGCCTGCTGGCGGCGCAACCGACCGTTGCGGCGCCGCGCCCTTCGCGCACGCGCAAGCCCGCCGCCGAGCCGCCTGCCGCCAAGACGGCGAAGCCGCGCAAGACGGCCACGTCCAACCGGCGGCGCACCGCGCCCTGAGACATGGCCCAGGCCGCCGCCGACCCCCAACCGGCCGCAGTGGCGCAGCGGCTGCGCACCGAGGTCGACCGGCTGCTGCAGCGTGGGCTCAAGGGCCTCGAATACCTGGGCTCGCCGGCGCCGGTGGTGGGCACCACGCCGAAGACGCTGCTGCATCGCCGCGGCACGCTGGGCCTGTACCACTACAAGCCGACGCAGCGCGAGATCTACCGCGTGCCGATCCTGCTGGTGATGGCCACCACCAACAAGGCCTACATCTTCGACCTGGCACCGGGCCAGAGCCTGGTGGAGTTTCTGCTGCAGCGCGGCTACGACGTCTACGTGATGGACTGGAACGCGCCCACCGCCGAAGAACGCGGACTGCGCATCGAGGACTACGTGCTCGACTTCATCCCCGACTGCATCGCGCGCGTGCAGCAGCATGCGGGCGAGGACGAGCTGACGCTGGTGGGCTACTGCTTCGGCGGCGTGCTGTCGCTGCTGTACACGGCGCTGCACGACGGCGCCGCGCTGCGCAACCTGGTGTGCTTCACCACGCCGCTGGACTTTTCGCGGATGACGCTGTTCCGCGCGTTGTCCAACCCGCGCCGCTTCGATGTCGACAAGCTGTGCGACAAGCTCGATGTGGTGCCCTCGGATCTGGTCATCGCCGGCTTCGACGCATTGCGCCCGGCCGGCCGCATCGCCGGCCAGGTGCGGCTGTGGGACAACATGTGGAACGACGACTACGTCAAGGGCTACCGCATGATGGAGCGCTGGGGCGCGGAGACGCTGCCGCTGGCCAGCGAGTACTTCCGCCAGATCGTCAAGCAGCTGATGCAGGGCAATGCGCTGCACGAAGGCACGCTGCAGCTCGGCGGCAGGACGGTGGACCTGAAACGCATCAAGCTGCCGCTGCTGCACGTGATCGCGCAGTACGACCACATCGTGCCGCCGGAGTGCGCGCAGCCGCTGATGCAGCGTGTGCGCTCGCGCGACAAGCAGGAGCTGATGCTGCCCGGCGGCCACGTCAGCCTGGTGGCCGGCGCCAATGCCGTCAAGCGCATGTGGCCCGCACTCGACCGTTGGCTGGAGGGGCGCTCGACATGAACGATGCCGCACACACGTTGCCGCGCAGCCTGCAGCTCGGCGGTGCAACACTGGAACTGGCGCGGCTGCAGCCCGGCGACGCGCAGGCGCTGGCCGGATTTGCCGCGCAGCTGCCGGCGCACGACCTGCTGTTCCTGCGCCGCGACATCAGTCAGCCCAAGGTCATTGCCGCGTGGATGCAGGCCATCGCCGAAGGCCGGCTGCACAGCCTGGCGGTGCGTGATGCCGATGACCCGGCGCGCGCGCTGGTCGGCTGCTCGGCGATCGTCGTCGATGCGCTGTCCTGGTCGCGCCATGTCGGCGAGCTGCGCGTGCTGGTGCTGCCGGCCTGGCGCGGCAAGGGCCTGGGGCGCGTGCTCATTCAGCAGTGTTTTGCGCAGGCGCTGGAGCTGGGCCTGGACAAGCTGGTCGCGCAGATGACGGTCGACCAGGTGGCGGCGATCGCGGTCTTCGAGGAGCTGGGCTTCCGCGCCGAGGCGCTGCTGCGCGACCACGTCAAGGACCGCGACGGCCAGTTGCACGACCTGGCGCTGCTGAGCCACGACGTGGCGGCGGTGCAGTCGCGGCTGCAGGCCTACGGCGTCAGCGACGCGCTGCGCTGAGCGGTTGCCAGGCGGCCTCTGGCAAAGCGCGCAGGCGGCTGGCCGACGTAACGGCTGAAGGCCGTGCTGAAGGTGCTGGCTGAGCTGTAGCCCACGCGCTCGGCCACCTCGGCCACGCCCTGGTCGCGCTCGCGCAGCAGGTTCTTCGCCAGCGCCATGCGCCACGACAGCAGGTATTCCATCGGCGGCATGCCCACCGCACGCGTGAAACGCTCGAAGAAGGCCGAGCGCGACAAGGCGGCCTGCCTCGCCAGCTGCTCGACGGTCCAGGGCTGGTTCGGGCGCTCGTGCATCTGCCGGATCGCCATCGCCAGGCGCGCATCCGCCAGGCCACGCAGCAGGCCCGGCGATGCCGTCGCGCCCGTGGTCGAGCGCAGCCCTTCGATGAGAAGCACCTCGACCAGGCGCGACAGCACCAGGTCGCGCCCCGAGCGTTGCTCCTGCGACTCGCCGCCGACCAGCCGCACCAGCGTCGCCAGCCGCGGCTCCCCGCGGACGTGGATCAGCCGCGGCAGCAGCGAGACCAGCAGGGCCGCATCCGGCGACGCAAAGACGAAGTAGCCGCCGAGCAGGCGCAGGTCGGGCGGGCCGTCCTGCCGGCCGTGGCGCAGCTCGCCGGTGAGCGAGGCTTCGACCTTGGGGTCCAGCGGCTTCGGCCGGACCGGCTCGAAGCAGGACAGCGTGAAGCCCGGAGTCGCCGGGAGCAGCACGAAGTCACCCGCTTGCAGCGCGATCGGCTCCTCGCCGTCGACGGCCAGCTTGCAGGCGCCTTCGAGCACCACGCTGAAGCTCGGATGGCCGAAGGCCGAGTAGCTGACGCCCCATCGGCCGGCGCCGCTGATGAGCTTGGAGAACACCGTGCCGGGGCGAAGCAGCGAGATCACTTCCGAGAGGGGGTCGGTCATGGCAGGACGAATGCAAACAAATATAGAACTGAAGATTGTAGTCAGTCCTGTGCATCCGCCCTATCGTCCAGGCACCGAAACCTTAGCAAGGAGTTCCCCATGAAGACCATCCTGATCACCGGCAGCTCGTCGGGCTACGGCCTCGAGACGGCCCGCCACTTCCTCGACCGCGGCTGGAAGGTCATCGCCACGATGCGCACGCCGCGCCAGGACCTGCTGCCGCCATCCGAGCGTCTGCGCCTGCTGGCGCTGGACGTGACCGACGCGAACAGCATCGCCGCCGCCGTGGAGGCCGCCGGCCCGATCGACGCGCTGGTCAACAACGCCGGCATCGGCGCGCTCGGTGCCTTCGAGGCCACACCGATGCGCACGACGCGCGAGCTGTTCGAGACCAACACCTTCGGCGTGATGGCCATGACACAGGCGGTGCTGCCGCAGTTCAGGCGGCGCAGGTCGGGCGTGATCGTCAACGTCAGCTCCAGCACGACGCTGGCCCCTTTTCCGCTGGTGGCCGCGTACACGGCCAGCAAGACCGCGGTCGAGGGCTTCACGGCGTCGCTGGCGCACGAGCTGCGGCAGTTCGACGTGCGCGTCAAGCTGGTCGAGCCCGGCTACGGGCCCGAGACGCGCTTCGCCGACAACGGGGGCGCCCGCATGCAAGGCCTGATCACCGAGCCCTACGCGCCGTTCGCGCAAAGCGTGTTTGCCGGCTTTGCCCAGGTGAAGACCTTCACGCGCGCCGCTGACGTCGCCCAGGCCGTCTGGGAAGCGGCGAACGACATGTCGGACCGGCTGCACTACCCGGCCGGCGCCGACGCCGTGGCCTTGGCCGAAGCCGCGTGACCCCTGAACCGAGGAGCCCCACCATGCGACCCTGCCTGACAACGCTCGTGGCCTTGACGCTGGGCGTGGCCCTTCTCGGCTGCGCCACGAGCTCGATGGACAGCGAGCTTCCATCGCTGGCGCCACGGCCGCTGGCCGAAGTTGAGGCGCGTGTCTCCACTGACGGCCGACCGAGCGTCGCGCTGGTGCTCGGCGGCGGCGGCCTGCGGGGCTTCGCCCACGTGGGCGTGCTGCAGGCGCTGGAGGATGCGGGCATCCGGCCCGACATCGTCGTCGGGACTTCCGCGGGCGCCGTGGTCGGCGCAGCCTATGCCAGCGGTTTGACCGCGTCCGAAGTGGCCGCCGCGGCCCGGGGGGTGCAGCTGTCCTCGCTGCTGGACTGGACGATCAGCCGCAGCGGCATCCTGCGCGGCGACTCCATCGCCAAGTGGGTCGATGCAGTCACCGCACACGTGCCCGTCGAGCGCTTTGCGATGCGCTTCGCTGCGGTGGCCACCGATCTGCGGACCCAAGCCGCGGTCGTGCTCGACAGCGGGCCGGCCGGGCGCGTGGTGCAGGCCTCGGCGGCCGTCCCGGGCATCAGCGTGCCCGTGGCCTACCCGGGCGGCCACCTGGTCGATGGCGGAGCTTCGAGCCTGGTTCCGGTGCGCGTGGCGCGCGCGATGGGCGCCGACGTCGTGATCGCGGTCGACATCTACTGCGGCGAAGCGCCTGCCGACAGCCTCCATGCCCTGTCCGTCGTGTTCCGGGTCATGCAGACGCAAAGCTGCCGCCTGGCCGCCTTCGAGCTGGCGGAGGCGGACGTGGTCATCACGCCGACGGTCGGCAGGCTGGAGCTGTCCGATGCGGCACAGCACGAACAGGCGATCGAAGCCGGCTACGCCGCAGCACGGGCGGCGCTGTCCGGCGTCTCCTTGGGCGGGCGCGTGAGTGCCGCGCTGGACCTCAGCGATCCTGCTGCAGCAGGCGTTGCGCAGCTCCGCTCTCGGCCGTGAGCGTCATCGGCTTGCACCAGCGGTAGTGCATCTGGGCGCGGGTGACGAAGCCCAGCCGCTGGTACAGCGCAATCGCGCCCGTGTTGGCCGGCAGCACGTGCAGGAAGGGCTGCTGCCCGCGCCGCAGCGCGTCGTGCATCAGCCGGCGCACCAAGTGTTCGGCCAGGCCGCGGCCGCGCGCCGACGGGTGGGTGCAGATGGCGCTGAGTTCGACGTGCGCGTCCAGCCGCAAACGCTCGCCGGCCATGGCCAGCAACCGGCCCTGTTCGAACACGCCGATGTAGTGGCCCATCTCCAACGTGCGCGGGCCGAAGGGGCCCGGCTGCGTCAGCTCGACCAGTGCCATCACGGCGTCGCGGTCGCGCGGCCCCAGCGTGACGATGGGCGGGCCCTCGCGCTGGCGACCGTCGAAGTTGCGCGCCTCCATCTGCAGCAGCGGCACGTCGTTGATCACACTCCAGCCTTCCGGCACCGGCTCGGCGCGTTCACGCACCAAGCGCGCCTCGGTGTGGGGCGGCAGGCCGTGCGCCAGGTCGGCAAAGGCTTGCGCGCTGCTGTCGGCGATGGCAGAGAAGGTAGCCACCTCGCGCGGGTAGTGCAGCGCCAGGCCGTGCCGCGTGGCGAAGCCGCGGTGCGGGCCGCACAGCGCGTGCCAGACCGGGTTGTCCAGCGGATGGGTCATGGTCGCAGCTCGCGCATCAGAAAGTCCTCGATCGCCGCATTGACCACTTCAGGGTGCGTAGTGGGCCCCATGTGGCCCAGGCCCTGCAACTCCAGCCACTGCAGCCGCGGCAGCACGCTGGCCAGCAGACGCGCCACGCCGCGCGACGAAGCGGGCGAGTCGCTGCCTGCCATCAGCAGCACCGGCATATCCAGCGTGCCGAAGTCCGACAGTGGCATGGGCTGCGTGAACAGCGCCGTGCCCCAGCCCTGCACGTTGACGATGGCCTCCTCGATGGCTGCGCGCCGCGCCGCGGTCGCCGCGGGCCAGATGGGCCGCGGCGTCGGCTACGGTCTGGCGGATGCCTTCGGCTTCGTTCGGCGGCGGCGCTTCTTCGTCCAGCAGCGCGAACAAGGTGGGCTCGTACAGCACCAGTGCGCGCGGCGGGTGCTGCAGCGCGGCCAGCAGCGCCACCGCGCCGCCGTAGGAATGACCGACCAGCGCCAGCGACTCGCCGGCGCGCGCCAGCAGCGGCTGCAGCAGCGCCACCTCGTCCTGTAAGCGCAGAGTGCGCTCGTCGGGCCAAGCCGGGCCGTAGCCGTCGCCGGCCAGCACGTGGAAGCGCGGTGCCAGCCGGTCAATCAGTCCGCGCCACTGCGCGCTGCTGCTGGCGTTGCAGTGCACGCAGACCACGCCCGGGCCGGCATCGATCTCGCGGAACCAGGTGTCGGTCATGTGCGCTCGATCACCACTTCGAGGTATTCGCTGGGCAGTACCAGCGTGGCATCGCCCGAGCGGTTGCGTGCCGCCATCAGCGCCATCAGTTCCTGCTGGAACGCGGCCTGGCGTTCGGCATCGAGCGCGGCGAAGGTCTTGTTCATCGGCCCATAGTAGCTGCGGAAGACCTCGATCCAGTGTTGCGGCGAGTGGTAGCCGCGATGGCAGCGGCTTGCAGGCCCAGCTCGACGCGTAGGCGGCTACGACGCCAGGGCGAATCCCTGGCGCAGCGCCTCGATGCGTGCCGCGTGGATGGCCTCGCCGATCTGCGGCCCGGCCTGGCCCAGTGCGGCGAAGTGCTGCGCCACCGCGGCCGTGTCCACGCCGCGCGCGAAGGCCAGCGCCTGCAGCAG
>CAYUPF010000023.1:29165-30734 GCA_964446545.1 uncultured Rubrivivax sp. | reverse complement strand
CACCCCGACCGGCCGGCCTTCATCATGGCCAACACCGGCGAGACGGTGAGCTACCGTGAATTCGAGGCGCGATGCAACCGCCTGGCGCAGCTGCTGCGTGCGCAAGGGCTGAAGCGGCTGGACCACTACGCCATCTTCATGGAGAACAACAACCGTTTCCTGGAAGCCTGCTCGGCCGGCTATCGCGCGGGGCTGTACTTCACCTGCATCAACAGTTTCCTGACAGCCGAGGAGCTGGCCTACATCGTCGTCAACAGCGAATCGCAGCTGCTGATCACCTCGCGCGCCAGGCTGGCGGTGGCGGCCGAGGCGCTGAAGTCCTGCCCGCAGGTGAAGCTGTGCCTGGTGGTGGACGGCGGCGCGGATCTGCAGCCGCCGTTCCAGGACTACGCCGCGGCCACCGCGGCCTACCCGGACACACCGATTGCCGACGAGCAGCTGGGCACGGCGATGCTGTATTCGTCGGGCACGACCGGCCGGCCCAAGGGCATCGTGCGGCCGCTGCCGCAGACGCCGCCGTCCGAGCCGCTGCCGCTGTTCCACTTCCTGCACAAGCTGTGGCGCTATCGCGAGGACATGATCTACCTGTCGCCGGCGCCGCTGTACCACTCGGCGCCGAATGCGGCGGTGAGCCTGACGCTGGGTGTGGGCGGCACCGTGATCATCATGGAGCACTTCGACCCGGAGCAGTACCTGAGCCTGATCCCGAAGTACAAGGTCACGCACAGCCAGCTGGTGCCGACGATGTTCAGCCGCCTGCTCAAGCTGCCCGCGGCCGTGCGCAACAAGTACGACCGCTCGACGCTGGAGATCGCCATCCATGCCGCCGCACCCTGCCCGGTGCAGGTGAAGGAGCAGATGATCGAATGGTGGGGCCCGATCATCCACGAGTACTACGGCGCCACCGAGGGCCTGGGTTTCACCGCCTGCGACAGCGAACAGTGGCTGGCGCACAAGGGCAGCGTCGGCAAGGTGATGATCGGCGACCTGCACATCCTGGACGAGAACATGCAGCCGGCGCCCAAGGGCACGCCGGGCGAGATCTGGTTCAAGACGGCCACGCCCTTCGAATACTTCAACGACCCGGATCGCACGCAACAGTCGCGCTCGGCCGACGGCACGATGAGCACGGTGGGCGATGTCGGCTATGTCGACGACGACGGCTTCCTGTACCTGACCGACCGCAGCACCTTCATGATCATCAGCGGCGGCGTCAACATCTACCCGCAGGAATGCGAGAACCTGCTGATCACCCACCCCAAGGTGGCGGACGCGGCGGTGTTCGGCGTGCCCAACGAGGAGATGGGCGAGGAGGTCAAGGCCGTGGTGCAGGCCATGCCGGGTGTGAAACCGGGGCCGGAGCTGGAGGCCGAACTGATCGCCTTCTGCCAGCAGCACCTGGCCAAGCTGAAGTGCCCGCGCAGCGTGGACTTCATGGACCCGCTGCCGCGGCTGCCCACCGGCAAGCTGTACAAGAAGCCGCTGCGCGACAAGTACTGGGCAGGGCACGGGTCGCGCATCGTCTGACGGCTGGCATCGCCGCCGCGATCAGCCGCGCATGTGCGCCAG
>CAYUPF010000023.1:0-29065 GCA_964446545.1 uncultured Rubrivivax sp. | reverse complement strand
GCACGAGCTGCAGGCCTGCGTCGCACGGCAGGCCGGCCCGACATGAGCCGGAACCCCGTGATCGAAGGCGCCCGCTTCGGCGAGCAGGACATCCACCTGTTCCGCGAAGGCACCCATGGCCGCCTGTACCGCCGCTTCGGCTGCATGGCGGCGGGTGGCGACGCGCGCTTCGCCGTCTGGGCGCCGAATGCCCAGGCCGTGTCGGTGATGGGCGACTTCAACGGCTGGCAGCACGGCGCTGCGCCAGCGAAGCCGCGGCCCGACGGCAGCGGCATCTGGGAACTCGAGCTGTCGGGCGTGTCGCCTGGACAACGCTACAAGTTCGCCATCCGCACGCAACAAGGGCAGTGGCTGCAAAAGGCGGACCCGTTCGCGCGCCGCGCCGAATGCCCGCCGGCGACCGGCTCGGTGGTGCACGAGCTTCTGCCCTTCGACTGGCACGACGCGCCGTGGATGGCCCAGCGCGCCGCGAAGACCGCGCTGGACGCGCCGATCGCGGTGTACGAGGTGCATCTGGGGTCTTGGCGCCGCGCTGCCGACGGCGCCATGCTCGGCTACCGCGACGCGGCGGCCAGGCTGGTCGAACATGTGCAGCGCATGGGTTTCACGCACGTCGAGCTGCTGCCCGTGACCGAGCACCCGTTCTACGGTTCCTGGGGCTACCAGACCACCGGCTACTTCGCGCCGACCGCGCGCTACGGCGCGCCCGAGGACTTCAAGGCGATGGTGGACATGCTGCACCAGGCCGGCATCGGCGTGATCCTCGACTGGGTGCCGTCGCATTTCCCGGCGGACGCGCATGGCCTGGCGCAGTTCGACGGTACCCACCTGTACGAACACGCCGACCCGCGCCAGGGCTTCCATCCGGAGTGGAATTCGTCGATCTTCAACTACGGCCGCAACGAGGTGCGCTCCTTCCTGCTGTCGAGCGCGCTGTTCTGGCTCGACGAATTCCACATCGACGCGCTGCGCGTCGACGCCGTGGCGTCGATGCTGTACCTCGACTATTCGCGCAATGCGGGCGAGTGGATCCCCAACCGCTTCGGCGGCCGCGAGAACCTCGAAGCGATTTCGTTCCTGCGTTTGCTCAACGAGGCCGTGTACCGCGACCACCCCGGCGCACAGACCATCGCCGAGGAGTCCACCGCCTGGCCGATGGTGTCGCGCCCGGTTTATCTGGGCGGCCTGGGTTTCGGCATGAAGTGGAACATGGGCTGGATGCACGACACGCTGGCCTACATGCAGGAGGACCCGGTGCACCGCCGCTGGCACCATGGGCAGATGACCTTCTCGCTCGTGTATGCGTTCAGCGAGAACTTCATGCTGCCGCTGTCGCACGACGAGGTCGTGCACGGCAAGGGCTCGCTGATCGGCAAGATGCCGGGCGACGACTGGCGCAAGCGTGCCAACCTGCGGCTGCTGCTCGGCCACATGTGGGCCCACCCGGGCAAGAAGCTGCTGTTCATGGGCGGCGAGTTCGGCCAATGGCGCGAGTGGTCGCACGACCGCGAACTCGACTGGGAACTGCTAGCCGACCCGGCCCATGCCGGCATTGCGCGCTGGGTCGAGGACCTGAACCGGCTGCTGCGCGAGAACCCGGCGCTGCACGACCGCGATTGCGAGGCCGGCGGCTTCGAATGGGTCGACTGCAACGACGCCGAGAACAGCGTGCTGAGCTGGCTGCGCAAGTCGCGCGATGGCCGGCTGCTGCTGGTGGTGGCCAACTTCACGCCGTTGCCGCGCGCCGACTACCTGGTCGGCGTGCCGCAGCCCGGACGCTGGCGCGAGCGCATGAACAGCGACGCCACGCTCTACGGCGGCAGCGGCGTGGGCAACCAGGGCGGCGTCGACACGGTGCCGGTGTCCGCGCACGGCCGCTACCACGCACTGAACCTGAGGCTGCCGCCGCTGGGCCTGCTGATGTTCGAGCCCGAAGCCGCGGAGGGGCTCAGCCCATGAACGCATTGCCCCGAGCCGAGCCGGTCGATGCCGCCGATGGCCGCGTGCGCGTCGTCATCGAGGGCCTCGGCCCGGCGGTCGACGGCGGCCGCTTTGCCGTCAAGCGCGTGCTCGGCGACGAGGTGATCGTCGAGGCCGACTGCTTCGCCGACGGCCACGACGTGGTGGCCAGCAGCCTGCTGTGGCGGCCGGCCGGCGAGTCCGGCTGGCGCAGCGTGGGCATGAAGCTGCTGGGCAACGACCGCTGGCGTGCGAGCTTCGTCGCCGACGCGCTCGGCAGCTGGTGGTACACGGTGCGCGCCTGGGTCGACCCCTTCCTGTCGTGGCGGCACGATTTCGGCCGGCGCGTCGACATCGACGACCTGCGCGTGGCCGCGCTGACCGGCGCGGCGCTGATCGAGCAGGCCGCGCAGCGCGCCGGGCCCGGCAGCGACGCGGCGCTGCTGCAGGCCTGGGCGCAGGACCTGCGGCGCGCGGCGCAAGGCGGCGGCGCTGCCGGCGAACTGCAGCGGCTGGGCATGGACGCGGCGCGCGCCGCGGTCGCCTCGCTCCACCCGGACCTGCGCCATGCGCGGACCTTCGCCCCCGAGCTGCCGCTGACGGTGGAACGCGAGCGCGCGCGCTTCTCCAGCTGGTACGAATTCTTCCCGCGCTCGGCCTCGCCCGAGCTGTCGCGCCACGGCACTTTTGCCGACTGCGAAGCCTGGCTGCCGTACGTCGCCGGCATGGGTTTCGACGTGCTGTACTTCCCGCCGATCCATCCGATCGGCCGCATCGACCGCAAGGGCCGCAACAACACGCTGCAACCGACGCCGCAGGACCTGGGCAGCCCGTGGGCGATCGGCGCCGACGAGGGCGGGCACCTGGAGATCCTGCCGGCGCTGGGCACGCTCGACGATTTTCGCCGTCTGGTGCAGCGCGCCGGCGCGCACGGCATCGAGATCGCGATGGACATCGCCTTCCAGTGCGCGCCCGACCACCCGTGGGTGCGCGAGCATCCGCAGTGGTTCCGACGGCGCGCCGACGGCAGCATCCAGTACGCCGAGAACCCGCCGAAGAAGTACCAGGACATCTACCCCTTCGACTTCGAGAGCGACGATTGGGCAGCGATGTGGCAGGCGCTGGCCGGGGTGTTCGAGTTCTGGATCGCGCAGGGGGTGAAGATCTTCCGCGTCGACAACCCGCACACCAAGTCCTTCGGCTTCTGGGAATGGGCCATCCGCACGGTGCGCGAGCGGCACCCGCAGGTGCTCTTCCTGTCCGAGGCCTTCACCCGGCCGAAGGTGATGCACCGGCTGGCCAAGCTGGGCTTCAGCCAGTCCTACACCTACTTCACCTGGCGCAACACCAAGCAGGAGCTGACCGAGTACTTCACCGAACTGGCGTGCGGCCCGGGCCGCGACTACTTCAGGCCCAACGCCTGGCCGAACACGCCCGACATCCTGCCCGCCGCATTGCAGTGGGGCGGCCGGGCGGTGTTCATGTCGCGGGTGACGCTGGCGGCCACGCTGGCCGGCAACTTCGGCATCTACGGCCCGGCCTTCGAGCTGCTCGAGGCCCAGGCGCTGCGCCCCGGCGGCGAGGAATACCTCGACTCCGAGAAGTTCGAGCAGCGCGCCTGGAAGCGCGACGACCCGGCCTCGCTGGCGGCCTTCATCGCGCTGCTCAACAAGACCCGCCGCGACAACCCGGCGCTGCAGCAGGACGCCGGGCTGCAGTTCATCGCCATCGACAACGAGCAGATGATCGCCTACGCCAAGTCGACGCCGGACGGCTCGAACGTCGTCGTCTGCGTGGTCAACCTCGACCCGCACCATGTGCAGAGCGGCTGGCTGAATCTCGACCTGCCGGCGCTGGGCCTGCAGGCCAGCCAGGCCTACCAGATGCACGACGTGCTGACCGGCGCGCACTTCCTGTGGCAGGGGCCGCGCAACTACGTCAGCCTCGACCCGCAGCGCTGCCCGGCGCACGTGATGCAATTGCGCTCGCGGCTGCGCCGCGAGAACGACTTCGATTACTTCCTCTGACGCCAGTGGGGGCCCCAGCGTGAAAGCCGATGCCAGCAAGCTGCTCGCCCAGGAACCCTTGACGGCCGCGGCGAACAGCGGCGATCCGCAGTGGTACCGCGACGCGGTCGTCTACGAGCTGCACATCAAGGCCTACGCCGACGGCAACGGCGACGGCATCGGCGACTTCCGCGGCCTGACCGACAAGCTCGACCATGTGCAGTCGCTGGGCGTCAACACGATCTGGCTGCTGCCCTTCTACCCGTCGCCGCTGCGCGACGACGGCTACGACGTCGCCGACTACCGCGGCGTGCACCCCAACTACGGCACGCTCGACGATTTCCGCGCCTTCGTCGCCGAGGCCCACCGCCGCGGCCTGCGCGTCATCACCGAGCTGGTGGTCAACCACACCTCGGACCAGCACCCCTGGTTCCAGGCCGCGCGCCGTGCCCCCAAAGGCTCACCCGAGCGCGAGTTCTACGTCTGGAGCGACGATCCCAAGCTGTACAGCGGTACACGCATCATCTTCACCGACACCGAGAAGTCGAACTGGAGCTTCGACGAGCTCGCCGGCCAGTACTACTGGCACCGCTTCTTCAGCCACCAGCCGGACCTGAACTTCGACAACCCGGCGGTGCTCGAGGCGGTGCTGCAGGTCATGGAGTTCTGGCTCGACATGGGCGTCGACGGCTTCCGACTCGATGCCATCCCCTACCTGATCGAGCGCGACGGCACCAGCAACGAGAACCTGCGCGAGACGCACGAGGTCATCAAGAAGATCCGCGCGCGCATCGATGCCAGGTACCCGGGCCGGCTGCTGCTGGCCGAGGCCAACATGTGGCCCGAGGACGTGCGCGAGTACTTCGGCGACAGCGACGAATGCCACATGGCGTACCACTTCCCGCTGATGCCGCGCATGTACATGGCCATTGCGCAGGAGGACCGCCACCCCGTCGTCGAGATCCTGGCGCAGACGCCCGACATCCCTGCAGGGTGCCAGTGGGCGATCTTCCTGCGCAACCACGACGAGCTGACGCTGGAGATGGTGACCAGCAAGGAGCGCGACTACATGTACAGCATGTACGCCTCCGACCCGCGCGCGCGCATCAACCTGGGCATCCGGCGGCGCCTGGCGCCGCTGCTCGAGAACGACATGGACCGCATCCGGCTGATGAACAGCCTGCTGCTGTCGATGCCGGGCACGCCGGTGCTGTACTACGGCGACGAGATCGGCATGGGCGACAACATCTTCCTCGGCGACCGCGACGGCGTGCGCACGCCGATGCAGTGGACGTCCGACCGCAACGGCGGCTTCAGCCGCGCCGACCCGCAGCGCCTGTACCTGCCGCCGATCCAGGACCCGATCTACGGCTTCGAGGCCGTCAACGTCGAGGCGCAGGCGCGCGAGCCGGGTTCGCTGCTGGCCTGGACGCGGCGGCTGCTGGCCGTTCGCGGCAGCAGCCAGGCCTTCGGCCGCGGCCGCTTCACGATGCTGCATCCGGGCAACCGCAAGGTGCTGGCCTACCTGCGCGAGCACGACGACGACGTCATCCTGTGCGTGGCCAACGTCAGCCGCGTGGCGCAGGCCGTCGAGCTCGACCTGCAGGCCTGGAAGGGCCGCGTGCCGGTGGAGATGACCGGGCGCAACGCCTTTCCGCCGGTCGGTGAGCTGCCCTACCTGCTGACGCTGCCGGGCCACGAGTTCTTCTGGTTCCGCCTGGCGCTCGATGTCGAGCCGCCGCAATGGCACAGCGAGCGCCTGGCCCTCGACGACCTGCCGGTGCTGGTGCTGTTCGACGGCTGGAACAGCTTCTTCCGCCAGCGCGTCGTGCCCTGGCGCATCTCGCTGGCCGAGAAGATGCGGCAGACGCTCGAGCGCGAGACGATGCCGAGCTTCATGCAACGCCAGCGCTGGTACGCGACGAAGTCGGCCAAGCCCGAGCGTGCACAGATCGTCGAGCACGCGATGCTCGGCGTCGGCCGCAGCGAGTGGCTGGTTGCGCTGGTCGATGTCGACGACAGCGCCCGGCGGACGCGCTACTTCCTGCCTCTGGCGATCGCCTTCGAGGACAGCGAAGAAGAGCGCATGCATGCCCTCGGCCCGGTGGCGGTGAGCAAGATCCGCCAGCAGGCGAACATGGGCTTGCTGGCCGACGCGATGGGCGACGAGGCGTTCTGCCGCGCGCTCATCGGGTTCGTCGGCCGCGGCCGCACGCTGAAGACCGAGAGCGGCACGCTGCGCGGCGTGCCGGGCTCCGCCTATGCCGAGGTCGTGGGGGATGCGCTGCGCGGCGAGCTTGCGCTGCAGCGCCTGACGACCAGCAGCAATTCGGTCAGCCTGCTTGGCGACCGGCTGTTCCTCAAGGCCTATCGGCGCTTGCAGCCGGGCGTCAGCATCGAGGTCGAGGTCGGCCGCCACCTGACCGATGTCCTGCACTTCGGCGGCTGCGTGCCGGTGCTGGGCAGTCTGGAATGGGTCGACAAGGACGGCCAGGCGACCACGCTGGCGCTGCTGCAGGCGCAGGTGGAGAACCAGGGCGACGCCTGGGTCCACTTCGTCGAGCAGCTGGTGCGGCTGCTCGACGGCCACGAGCTTGCGGCGGCGGAAACCGTGGCCGCCCAGGCCTCGGAGGCGGCGGCGCAGCGCCTCGAACGGCTGGCGCAGCGTATCGCCGAACTGCACGTCGCACTCGGCCAGCGCAACGGCGATCCCGACTTCGATCCCGAGCCCGTCACCGCAGCAGACCTGCGCGATTGGGTCGGCGCGGTGGCCGCCGAGCTGGATGCGTCGATGCTGCTGCTCGAGCGCCATGCCGCCGCGGCCGGCGCGCACCCGCTGGCCGCGCCGGTGCTGGCCGCGCGCGATGCGCTGCGTGCGCGCATCGACCATGCGGCACGGGCGGCGCCGGCCGGGTCGAAGACGCGCATCCATGGGGACCTGCATCTGCAGCAGATCCTCGTCTGCCGCGACGACTTCCTGATCATCGATTTCGAGGGCGAGCCGTCGCGGCCGATCGCCGAGCGGCGTGCGCGCTCCAGCCCGATGCGCGACGTCGCCGGCATGCTGCGCTCCTTCGACTATGCGCGCGAGGCGGCGCTGCAGGCGGTGCCCCATGGCGCACTGCATCGCGAGCCGCTGGCCGCGGCGGCGCGGCACTGGGAGCGGCGCGCGCGCGAGGTCTTCCTGCGCGCCTACTGGTCCGACGTGGTCGCCGACGGCCTGTACCAGGCCGGGCAGCGCGATGATGTGTTCGCCGTGCTCGACCTGTTCGAGATCGGCAAGGCGCTGTACGAACTGCGCTACGAGATCGACAACCGGCCCGACTGGATCGGCGTGCCGCTGGCCGGGCTCGCGGCCCTGGCGGTGCCGCAGTACATGCCTGGCGAAAGCGGGAGAACGTGATGCAAGAGCTGAACATGGTCGTGGATTCGCTGCGCGCACTGCTGCACCAGGTCGGGGTGTTCCTGCCTCGGCTGGGTACGGCGCTGATCGTGCTGCTGCTGGGCTGGCTGTTCGCCAAGGGCGCGCGCCTGGCGGTCGTCAAGGCGCTGCGCGCGCTGAACTTCCATGTGCTCACCGAGCGCGCCGGCATCGACAGCTTCCTGCAGCAAGGCGGCACCGAGAAGGACACCACCGACCTGTTCGGCGCGATCGCCTACCTGCTGGTGATCCTGGCGTCGCTGATCGTCGCGTCCAACAGCCTCGGCCTCGACCAGGTGACCGACCTGCTGGGCCGCGTGCTGCTGTTCGTGCCCAAGCTGCTGGTGGCATTGCTGGTGGTGGTCTTCGGCAGCTACTTCGCGCGCTTTGCCGGCCGCAGCGTGCAGGCCTACTGCCGCGGCGCCGACATCGCCGACGGCGAGCTGCTGGGCCGGCTGATGCAGTACGGCGTGATGGTCTTCGTCATGCTGCTGGCGATCGACCACCTCGACGTCGGCGGCGGCCTGATCCAGCAGACCTTCCTGATCCTGCTCGGCGGCGTGGTGGTCGCCCTGGCGCTGGCCTTCGGCATCGGCGGCAGGGAGCGCGCCGCCGCACTGATCGAGCGCTGGTTCCCGCGCGATCGCGACGGTCCCGGGCCGCGGCAGCGCTGACGCGGACGCCGACACTGCCGACGGCGCGATGAGCCCCACGATCGACGCCGTCTGGCCGGGCCAGCCCTATCCGCGCGGTACGAGCTGGGACGGCATGGGCGTGAACTTCGCGCTGTTCGCCGAATCGGCGGAGCGCGTCGAGCTGTGCGTGTTCGACGCCAGCGGCAGGCACGAGCTGCAGCGGGTGCGCCTGCGCGAGCAGACCGACCAGATCTGGCACGCCTACCTGCCGCAGGCGCGGCCGGGCATGCTCTACGGCTGGCGCGTGCACGGGCCGTACCGGCCGCGCGACGGCCACCGCTTCAACCCGCACAAGCTGCTGCTCGACCCCTACGCACGCAACATCGTCGGCTCGCTGCGCTGGCACGACGCGCTGTTCGGCTACCGCATCGGCCACGACGATCGCGATCTGTCCTTCGACCGCCGCGACAGCGCGCCCTACATGCCGCGCTGCAAGGTCATCGACACGGCGTTCAGCTGGGGCGACGACCGGCCGCCGCGCGTGCCGTGGCATCAGACCGTGATCTACGAGCTGCACGTGCGCGGCTTCACCATGCGCCACCCCGAGGTGCCGCCGGCGCTGCGCGGCACCTATGCCGGCCTGGCCTGCGCGCCGGTGATCGAGCACCTGAAGCGCCTGGGCGTGACCACCGTCGAGCTGATGCCGGTGCATGCCTTCGTCGACGACCGCCACCTGCTCGAGCGCGGCCTGCGCAACTACTGGGGCTACAACTCGATCGGCTACTTCGCGCCCGAGCGGCGCTACAGCGCGTCGGGCAAGGTCGGCGAGTTCAAGACGATGGTGCGCAGCTTGCACGCCGCCGGCATCGAGGTGCTGCTCGACGTGGTCTACAACCACACCGCCGAAGGCAACGAGTTCGGCCCGACGCTGTCCTTCCGCGGCATCGACAACGCCGCGTACTACCGGCTGGCGCCCGGCGAGCCGCGCTACTACCAGGACTTCAGCGGCTGCGGCAACACGCTGAACCTGCAGCACCCGCGCGTGCTGCAGCTGCTGATGGACTCGCTGCGCTACTGGGTGACCGAGATGCACGTCGACGGCTTTCGCTTCGACCTGGCCTCGGCGCTGGCGCGCGAACTGCACGAGGTCGACAAGCTGTCGGCCTTCTTCGACGTGCTGCGACAGGACCCGGTGCTGTCGCGCGTCAAGCTCGTGGCCGAGCCCTGGGATCTCGGTTCCGGCGGCTACCAGGTCGGCAACTTCCCGGTCGGCTGGGCCGAGTGGAACGACCGCTACCGCGACACCATGCGCGCCTACTGGAAGGGCGAGGGCGGCCTGATCGGCGAGTTCGCGCAGCGCCTGACCGGCTCGTCGGACCTGTACAACCGCAGCGGCCGCAGGCCCTACGCGAGCATCAACTTCATCGCTGCGCACGACGGCTTCACGCTCGCCGACGTGGTCAGCTACGAACAGCGGCACAACGAAGCCAACGGCGAGCACAACCGCGACGGCCACGACCACAACCTGTCGTGGAACTGCGGCGTCGAGGGCCCGAGCGACGACGAGGCCGTGCGCACGCTGCGCGCGCGGCAGCAGCGCAACTTCATCGCCACGCTGCTGCTGTCGCAGGGCGTGCCGATGCTGCTGACCGGCGACGAGATCGGCCGCACGCAGCGGGGCAACAACAACGCCTACGCGCAGGACAACGAGACGAGCTGGGTCGACTGGGCGCTCGACGATGCGAAGCGCGCGCTGCTCGAGTTCAGTTGCCGGCTGGTCGCGCTGCGCGCCGCGCATCCGGCCTTCCACCGGCGCGATTTCTTCCAGGGCCGGCCGCTGTACGGCAGCCAGGTGCACGACATCGTCTGGCTGCAACCCGATGGCAGCGAGATGACCGAGGCGTCCTGGTCGCACAGCCATGCGCGGGCGCTGGCGGTGTTCCTGGCCGGCGAGGGCCTGAACGAGATCGACGGCCGCGGACGGCGCCAGATCGACGACGACTTCCTGCTGCTGTTCAACGCCGACACGCAGGCGATCGATTTCGTACTGCCGGCGACGCTGGCCGCGCGTTGCGGCGAGGTGCTGGTCGACACGGCGTGGGCCGGCGATGCGCCGTCGGCCACGCTCGCTGCCGGCACCGGGCGCTACACGCTGAGCGCGCACGCGCTCGCGCTGCTGCGCTACGCCCGGCAGACACAGCCATGAAGCGTGCGCACGACATGCCCTTCGGTGCGCAGCTGCTGCCCGGGGGCGGGGCGCGCTTTCGCCTCTGGGCGCCGGGCGCCGGACGGGTCGAACTGCTGCGGCCGGCTTCAGGCCGCCTGGCCGGGCGCGCCGACGCGATGCCGGCGCTCGGCGGCGGCTGGTTCGAGCTTCGGCTCGATGACGCGCAGCCGGGGCTGCGCTATGCCTACCGCATCGACGGCGGCCTGGTGGTGCCCGACCCGGCGTCGCGCTGCAACCCCGACGACGTGCACCGCACCAGCCAGCTCGTCGACCCGGCCGCGTTCGACTGGCCCGACGGCGCCTGGCGCGGCCGGCCCTGGCACGAAGCCGTGATTTACGAGCTGCACATCGGCTGCTTCACGCGCCAGGGCAGCTTCCGCGCGGCCATCGAACGCCTGGACGAGCTGGTCGCGCTCGGCGTGACGGCGATCGAGCTGATGCCGGTGGCCGACTTCCCGGGCCAGCGCGGCTGGGGCTACGACGGCGTGCTGCTGTACGCACCCGAGGCCGGCTACGGCAGCCCCGACGATCTGAAGCAGCTGGTGGCCGCCGCGCATGCGCGCGGCTTGATGGTGCTGCTCGACGTCGTCTACAACCATTTCGGGCCCGACGGCAACTACCTGCATGCCTATGCCGGCGCCGCCTTCTTCGACCCCGAGGTGAACACGCCGTGGGGCGCGGCGATCGCCTTCGACGGGCCGCAGCGCGGCACGGTGCGCGACTTCTTCATCCACAACGCGCTGTACTGGACCCTGGAATTCCATCTCGACGGCCTGCGCATCGATGCCGTGCATGCCATGCACGACCCGTCGGTGCTGCACTTCGCCGACGAGCTGGCACAGCGCGTGCGGCACGCGGTCGGCGCTTCGCGCCACGTGCATCTGATCCTGGAGAACCATGCCAACGACGCGGCGCGTCTGGCCCGCAGCGGCGACGGCCGTGCTCGGCTGGCCGATGCGCAATGGAACGACGACGCCCATCACGCGATGCACGTGCTGGCCACCGGCGAGAGCGACGGCTACTACGCCGACTATGCCGATGCGCCGTTGCGCCATCTGGGGCGTGCGCTGGCCGAAGGCTTCTCCTACCAGGGCGAGTTCTCTGCCTATGGCGGCGGCCCGCGCGGCACGCCATCGGCGCAGCTGACGCCGCTGGCCTTCGTCAACGCGCTGCAGACGCACGACCAGATCGGCAACCGCGCGCAGGGCGAGCGCATCGGCATGCTCGCGGCGCAGTCAGGCCGCGAGGCCGCGCTGCGTGCGCTGGTGACCTGCCTGCTGCTGTCGCCATCGCCGCCGATGTTGTTCATGGGCGAGGAATGGGCTGCCGGCACGCCGTTCCTGTACTTCTGCGACTTCCAGGGCGAGCTTGCGCGTGCGGTCACCGAGGGCCGGCGCAACGAGTTCGGCCGCTTCGCCCGCTTTGCCGACGCGCAGGCGCGTGCCGCGATCCCCGACCCGAACGCACAGGACAGCTACCGCCGCTGCCGGCTCGACCGGCGCGAGCGGCGGCGTGCGCCACATGCCGCCTGGCTGGCGCTGTACACGCGGCTGCTGCGGCTGCGCCATGCCGAACTGATGCCGCATCTGGCCGCGGCAGGCAGCGGTGCCTGGGCCGAGCCGTCGCCGGGTACGCTGCATGTCAGCTGGCCGCTGGGCGACGGCCATCGCTGGCACCTGCTGGCGCAGCTGGCCGACGCAGCCGGCCCCGCGGCGCTGGCGCAGCAGTTGCGGGGGCGCGCGATCTACCGATCGCATGACGACGCGGCCGGCCTGCCGCCTTGGTCGGCGATCGTCGCGCGGGAGCCGGCATGAGCGCGCCGGGCCGCTCCCAAGCGCTCATCCCGCAGCACGCAGTGCGAAGGGTAGTCCAGTGAACGCATCGACCGGTCCGCTGCGCGCGGCGCGGGTGCCGCGCGCCACCTACCGCCTGCAGCTGCATGCCGGATTCGGCTTCGTGCAGGCGGCGGCGCTGCTGCCGTACCTGGAAGCCTTGGGCATCAGCCACCTGTACGTGTCGCCGCTGCTGCGCGCACGCCCCGGCAGCCTGCACGGCTACGACGTCGTCGACCATGGCGCGCTGAACCCGGAACTGGGCACGCGCGCCGACTTCGACCGCTTGGTCGAGCAGCTGCATGTGCGCGGCATGGGCTTGCTGGTCGACATCGTGCCCAACCACATGGGCGTGCTCGGCAACGACAACGCCTGGTGGCTCGACGTGCTGGAGAACGGCCAGGCTTCGGCCTACGCCGACCACTTCGACATCGACTGGGCCGCGCCCGACCCGGCGCTGCGCGGCAAGGTGCTGCTGCCGATCCTGGGCGACCAGTACGGCATCGTGCTCGAACGCGGCGAGCTGCGCCTGAGCTTCGATGCCGCGCGCGGCCGTCTCGACATCGACTATTTCGAGCACCGCCTGCCGCTCGACCCGGCATCGTTCGGCGCGCTGCTGATGCGCGCGATGCGGCGTCTGCCCGGGGACGATGCGCAGCGCCCGGCGGTGCAGGCGCTGGCGACCGCGCTGTCGCAACTGCCGCCGCACGATGCGGCCGGCGCGGCGGCCCGCGCGCGGCGCCGCGACCAGTTGCCGGCGCTGCAGCTGCGCTTGGCCGAGCTGGTGGCGGCGTCGGCCAAGCTGCGCCAGTGCCTCGAATCGCTGCGCGACGAACTGAACGGCCGCGTCGGCCAGCGCGCCAGCTTCGACGCCCTCGACGCGCTGATCGATGCCCAGCCCTACCGTCTGGCGCACTGGCGCGTGGCCGGCGACGAAATCAACTACCGCCGCTTCTTCGACGTCAATGGCCTCGCGGCGCTGCGCCAGGAGCGCGAGCCGGTGTTCGAAGCGACACACCGGCTGATGCTGCAGCTGGCGGCCGAAGGCGCGATCGACGGCCTGCGCGTCGACCATCCCGACGGGCTGGCCGACCCGGCCGCCTACTTCCGCCGCCTGCAGTGCCGCTATGCGCAGCTGTGCGGCAGCGCCGAACCGGACCCTGGCGATGCCGGCGGCCGCGCGGCCTGGCCGCTGTATGTCGTCGCCGAGAAGATCCTCGCGCCGCACGAGCAGCTGCCGCGCGACTGGGCGCTGCACGGCACCACCGGCTATCGCTTCGCCAATGTCGTCAATGGGCTGCTCGTCGACCCCCGCGCCCGCGCGCGGCTCGATCGCGCCTGGCGCGCGGCCGTGCGCGACGAGGCGCAGGACTTCGAGGCGCTGAGCTGGCTGGGCCGGCGCATCGTCATGGCCGGCCCCCTGGCCGGCGAACTGGGCGTGCTGTCGAACTCGCTGCTGCGCCTGGCGCGCGAGGACCGGCGCACGCGCGACTTCACCTTCAGCGTGCTGCGGCGCGCGCTGGTCGAACTGGTGGCCGCCTTTCCGGTGTACCGCAGCTACATCGTCGACGAGCCCAGCGCCCAGGACCGCAAGTTCGTGGACTGGGCCGTGGGCCTGGCGCGCCGGCGCACGCTGGCGGCCGACGCCAGCCTGTTCGACTTCCTCAAGCGCGTGCTGCTCGGCCGTCCGCTGCCCGGGGCCCAGCCCGGCACGCGCGAGCGCTTCCTGGCCTTCACGCGGCGCTTGCAGCAGTACTCCGCGCCGGTGGCGGCCAAGGGCATCGAGGACACGGCGCTGTACCGGCACCAACGGCTGGTATCGCTGAACGATGTCGGCGGCGACCCGGAGATGTTCGGCCTGTCGGTAGCGGCCTTCCACGCGGCCAGCCGCGACCGCGCGCTGAACTGGCCGGCGACCATGCTGTGCACGACCACGCACGACGCCAAGCGCTCGGAGGACGTGCGCTGCCGCATCGACGTGATCAGCGAGATGCCGGCCGCCTGGCGCCTGGCGGTGCGGCGCTGGGCGCGGCTGAACCGGCGCCACAAGCGCAGCGTCGAGGGCCGCGACGCGCCGTCGCGCAACGACGAGTACCTGCTGTACCAGCTGCTGGTCGGCAGCCTGCCGTGCGGGACCCTCGACGACACGGCGCTGGCCGACTACACGCTGCGCATCGAGCAGGTGATGCTGAAGTCCGCGCGCGAGGCCAAGGCCCTGACCAGCTGGATCAACCCTCATGCCGGCTACGAGGCGGCGCTGTCGTCCTTCGTGAAAGCGCTGCTGCAGCGGCGCGACAGCAACCTGTTCCTGCCCGATTTGCAGGCGAGCGCCGCAACGCTGGCCTGGTTCGGCGCGCTCAACGGCCTGTCGATGGCGCTGCTGAGATGCCTGTCGCCCGGCGTGCCCGACATCTACCAGGGGCACGAGGCGATCGAGCTGTCGCTGGTCGACCCCGACAACCGCCGCCCGGTGGATTTCGAGCGCCGCCGTGCGCTGCTCGACGAGGCGCAGGCGATCGCCGTGCTGGCCGATGCGCCGGCGCGTGCTGCCGCGCTGGGGCAGTGGCTCGCCGGCGCGGTCGACGGGCGGGCCAAGTTCTGGGTGACGTGGCGCGCGCTGCAGTTGCGCCGCGATGCGCAAGCGATGCTGACTGGCGCCGAGTACCTGCCGCTGACCGTGAGCGGCAGCGCGGCGCAGCACGTGATCGCGTTTGCCCGGTACGACGGCGTGCAATGGCTGGTAGTGATCGCCACGCGGCTGGCGGCAACGCTGCAGCCCGGCGTCGGTGTGGCGCCGGTCGGTGATGTCTGGGGCGACACCGCCATCGTCTGGCCCAAGGACGAAGGCTGCGCAGCGGCCTGGCTCGAAGACCGCATCGCGATGCGCCGGCATGCCGTGCGCGGCGGCGTGCTTCTGCTCAGCGAGCTGCTGCGAGAATGGCCGGTCGCGGCGCTGTACGGTGTGCCGCCCGCCGCCGATGCCATCGACCGTCCCCCTGCCGCCAACGCCGAGCGATGATGCCTCGCTGATCGACGCCTGCAGCGCAGCGTCGATGGCGCTGCTGCGCGCCAATCTCGGCTCGGGCGGCATCCTGGCGGCGACGCGCAGCGCCGCCGCCGACGCGCGCCGCTACACGCGCATCTTCGGCCGCGACGCGGCGATCTGCGCGCTGGCGATGTGCGACAGCGGCGACGCCGCGCTGGAGCGCGGCGCGTGCGCCAGCCTGGACGCGCTGGCGGCATGCCAGGCGTCGAACGGCCAGATTCCGAAGTACGTCGACCCCGCAGGGCAGGACGCCGACTTCTGGTACCTGGGCTGCATCGACGCGACGCTGTGGTGGCTGATCGCGGTCGACCACCTGCGCCGTGCGGGCTGCGTTGCGCAGCGCCGCTGGGCGCCGGCGGTGCGCCGCGCCATCGCTTGGCTGCAGGCGCAGGAGCACCCGCACTTTCGACTGCTGCAGCAGAACGAGGCCAGCGACTGGGCCGACATCATGCCGCGCTCGGGCTACGTGCTCTACAGCAACGCACTGTGGCACGACGTCAAGCGCCGCTACGGCCTGGAGGCGATCGACACGACGCATCATCACTTCAACCACCTGTTCAACCCCTACCAGCGCGATCTGCCCGAATACCACCGCGCGCGGCTGCTGCGCCACTACGCGCGCCGCGGCCGTGCCGATCCGGGCCTGTACCTCAGCTTCGTCAACTTCGCTGTCGCCGGCAACGAGGGCGATGTCTTCGGCAACCTGCTGGCCGTGCTCTGTGGCCTGGCGCCGGAGTCGATGGGCCATCGCATCGTGCGCACCATCGCCACGGCCGGTGCCGGCCGGCCCTGGCCGATCCGAGTCGTGCTGCATCCGCTGGCGCCGGCGCACCCGCTGTGGCGGCCGTACATGGGGCGCCACCGCCAGAACCTGATGCAGCAGTACCACAACGGCGGCCTGTGGCCCTTCGTCGGCGGCTTCTGGGTGCTGGTGCTGGCGCGGCTCGGGCTGCGCGAGCAGGCGATGCAGGCGCTGCAGGCGCTGGCCCAGGCCAATGCGCAGCGCGGCTGGCGCTTCACCGAGTGGTTCCACGGCGGCACGCTCGAGCCGCGCGGCATGGCCGGTCAGAGCTGGAACGCGGCGAGCTTCCTGCTCGCGCGGCGCGCGCTCGACGGCGGTGCCGGCCCGTGGTGAGCGCCGCCGCCCTCACGCCGGCAGGTGCACCTTCATCTGCGGGAAGGGGATCTCGATCTCGCAGCGGTCGAAGGCGGCCTTCAGCCTGCGCAGGTACTCGCGCCGCACGGCCCATTGCTCGAGCGGCTTGACGCGGAAGCGCGCGCGGATGATCACCGCCGAATCGGCCCATTTGTCGACGCCGGCGATGTCGATGTCGTCGAGGATGCGTCCGCTGTAGGCCGGGTCCAGGCGCAGCTCGGTGGCGACCTCGCGCATCACCTTCATCGCCGTGTCGATGTCGGTGGCGTAGGCAATGCGGACGTCGATCACCGCCTGGGCAAAGCCGCGCGCCATGTTGACGACGCTGCTGATCTGGCCGTTGGGCACGAAGTGCACGTTGCCATCGTAGTCGCGCAGCCGCACGTAGCGCAACGTCACCTCCTCGACCAGGCCGGCATGGTCGCCGAGCTTGACGACGTCGCCCTGGCGGATCTGGTTCTCGAGCAGGAGGAAAAAGCCGGTGAAGTAGTCCTTGACCAAGCTCTGCGCACCGAAGCCGATGGCCAGGCCGGCCACCCCGGCGGCACCGAGGATCGGCGCGACGCTGACGCCGACTTCGCCGAGAACGAGCATCAGTGCGATGGCCGAGACCACGACCGCGATCAGGTAGCGGACCACGCGGCCGAGGGTCTCGGCGCGCTGCACCGCCTCGCGGTCGTCCAGACGGCTGGCGACATGCGCGCGCAACCTGCCCACCGCGTTCTGGCCAACGACGATCGCGATCCAGGCGGCGATGAGGATGGCGGCGATGCGCAGCGCCGTCATGGCGACGATGGCCCAGCCGTCGCGGGCCCCGAGCAGGCCGGCGATCCAGTTGGTGTCGATCATGGGGTGGAGTCCTCCTTGGTGTGATGGGTCGACGGCGCGGGGCACATGCCGCGCGGCCGCTGGGTTCGAGTTCGAACCGGGTCGATGCTATCATTATACATTTGAACAAATATAAATGAGTTTGCAGGCATCGATTCCCAGCGGCGTCGCCGCGCTGCGGCGTCCGGGCTGCCCGTGGCCGCGCTGAAGACGCTGCGGCTGCAGCTGCGCTTCCTGGTGCCGCTGCTGCTGGCGCTGGCCGCTGCGGCCTACCTGTCGGTGCACTTGCTCGATCAGGTGACCCTGCGCTGGTTCAGCCGTGACCTGAACAGCCGCGGCATGCTCGTGGCCAACGCGCTGTCCGACTCGGTGGCCGAGGCGCTGCTCGCCGACCGCAGCACGCGCCTGAAGCCGCTGTTCGAGCGCACGGCCCAGGACGAGCGGCTGTTCGCGATCGGCCTGTGCAGCCCCGACGACCGCCTGCTGCAGAGCAGCGCGGGCTACCCGCCGGATCTGGGCTGCGCCGCGGCGGTGGCATTGTCCGCGCATCCCGATCCGCGCTTGCAGCTTGCAGGCGGCGCGGTGAATGTCGGATCGCATGCGGTCTTCGGACCGCCGCCCGGACCGCCGGAACTGCTGGGCCGGCTGGTGCTGCTGCACGATCTCAGCTTCATCGAGCGCCGCAGCCAGGACACGCGCCGCTACCTGATCGGGCTGATCACCGCGCTGGGCCTGGTGGTCGCGTTCATCACGATGGTGGTGGCCCAGCTCAGCTGGCGCGGCTGGATCAATGGCACGCGCGCGCTGATGCGCGGCGAGGGCATCCTCACGCCCTGGCTGCCGGCGCCCGAACTGGCACCGCTGGCGACCGATCTGCGTGCCCGGCTGCGCGATCTCGAGGACGAGTACCGCCGCGCGCAGGGGCCGGAAGCGGCCTGGAACGCTGCGCGGCTGCGCTCTCTGCTGCGCACGCAGCTCAGCGGCGACCAGGTGATCGTCGTCTCGAACCGCGAGCCGTACATCCACGAGCGCGGCGACGGCGGCATCGTGGTCAAGCGCCCGGCCAGCGGCCTGGTCACTGCGGTCGAGCCGGTGATGCGCGCCTGCAGCGGCACCTGGATCGCGCATGGCAGCGGCAGCGGCGACCGCGAGGTCGTCGACGCCTTCGACCGCGTCGGCGTGCCGCCGGCGCAGCAGGAGTACTGGCTGCGCCGCATCTGGCTCACCGAAGAGGAGGAGCAGGGCTACTACTACGGCTTCGCCAACGAGGGCATGTGGCCGCTGTGCCATGTCGCGCACGTGCGGCCGGTGTTCCGCGAGTCCGACTGGGAGGCCTACCGCAAGGTCAACCAGCGCTTCGCCGATGCGGTGGTGGCCGAGGCGCGCGGCGAGGACCCGGTGGTGCTGGTGCAGGACTACCACTTCGCGCTGTTGCCGGCGATGGTGCGCGAGAAGCTGCCGCAGGCGACCATCCTGACCTTCTGGCACATCCCCTGGCCGAACCCCGAGTCCTTCGGCATCTGCCCCTGGCGGCGCGAGACCCTGCGCGGCATGCTCGGCAGCACGATCCTCGGCTTTCATACGCGCTACCACTGCAAGAACTTCATCGAGACGGTGGACCGCTACCTGGAGGCGCGCATCGAGCATGAACACTCGACGATCTCCTTCCGCAACAAGGAGACGCTGGTCGAGAGCTACCCGATCTCGATCGAGTGGCCCGGCGACGCCGAGGCCGCAACCTGGGCGCCGGTCGGCGACTGCCGGCGCCGCGTGACCGAGCGGCTCGGCTTGCCCGCCGACATGTGCCTGGCCGTCGGCGTCGACCGCTTCGACTACACCAAGGGCATCATCGAGCGCATGCACGCGGTCGAGCGGCTGCTCGAGAAGTCTCCCGAATCGATCGGCCGCTTCGTCTTCGTGCAGGTCGCCGCGCCGACGCGCAGCGCGCTCGAGGAGTACCGCAGCTTCCAGGAGCGCGTGCAGCGTCTGGCCGACCGCATCAACCAGCGCTTCGGCCGCCCCGGCTACGAGCCGGTGCGCCTGCTGGCGCAGCACCACGAGCGCGACGCGCTGACCGAGCTGTTCCGCGCCGCCGACATCTGCATCGTCACCAGCCTGCACGACGGCATGAACCTGGTGTGCAAGGAGTTCATCGCCGTGCGCGACGACCTGCGCGGCGTGCTCGTGCTCAGCCGCTTTGCCGGGGCTGCGCGCGAGCTGAACGAGGCGCTGATCGTCAACCCCTACCACGTGGAGGAGACCGCGGACGCGCTGCAGCGCGCGGCGACGATGCCCGAGGCCGAGCAGCGCGAGCGCATGGCCAGCCTGCGCAGCACGGTGCGCGAGTTCAACGTCTACCGCTGGGCGGGACGCATGCTCACCGACGCCGGGCGCTGGCGGCTGCGCGCACGCGTCGAGGCGCGCGTGCGGCGCTTTCAGGCCGAATGAGGGGCTGCGCATGATGAGGCATCTGTTCTCTGCGGCGGGGCGCGACGCGCTGGCCGCGCTGATGCGGCGGCGGCCGCTGCTGGCTTTCGACTTCGACGGCACGCTGGCGCCGATCGTGCCGCGGCCGCGCGATGCCCGCATTCCGCGCGCCGTGGCCTCGCAGCTGGCGCGCCTGGCGCGGCGGCTGCCGGTGGCCATCGTCACCGGCCGTGCGGTCGGCGACCTGCGCGGCCGGCTCGGCTTCGAGCCGCGCTTCGTCATCGGCAGCCATGGCGCCGAAGACGCGGCCGACGCGCCGGCGGTCGAGGCCCTGACGCGCCGGCTCGATGCGCTGCGCAGCCGCATCGAGGCCCATCGCGGCGCCATCGACGGCGCCGGCGTGTTCGTCGAGGACAAGGGCCCGTCGATCGCGCTGCACTACCGGCTGGCCCCGGACCGGGACCGCGCGCGGGCGGCGATCGACGCACTGCAGCTGACGGACGATCCGCAGCTGCACGTCTTCTCCGGCAAGATGGTCGAAAACGTCGTCGCCGCCGGCGCCCCCGACAAGGCGGCCGCGGTTCGCTCGCTGGTCGAGCGCTGCAACTGCGACCGTGCATTCTTTGCCGGCGACGATGTCAACGACGAGCCGGTGTTCGCCGCCGCGCCGCCGCAGTGGCTGACGGTGCGCATCGGCCGCGACGATCCGCATTCGCGGGCGCGCTTCTTCCTCGACAGTCCGGCCGAGATGGCCGTGGCCTTGCAGAGCATGATCGATGGACTCGACGACACCCACCCTGCCTGATTCCGTGCCGGCGCAGCCGGTGGCCGCGGCGATGCCGGATGCGCCCGTACGCGTGCTGCGCCAGTTCCGCCAGGTCTTCAATGCGGTGAAGTCGCACTTCCGGCAGGTCGAGAAGGTCGCCGGCATCGGCGGCGCGCAGTTGTGGGCGCTGAGTGTCGTCGCGCTGCAGCCCGGCATCGGCGTCAATGCGCTGGCGCGCGCCATGGACATCCGGCAGACCACCGCCAGCAACCTGGTGCGGGCACTGGCAGCGGCGGGACTGCTCGCCGCCGAGCGCAAGGGCGAGGACCGCCGTGCGGTGCAGTTGCGGTTGCTGCCCGCCGGCGACGAGCTGCTGCGGCGTGCGCCGGGGCCGTTCAGCGGCGTGCTGCCGGCGGCCATCGCGCAACTCGACGCCGAGGCGCTGGCCCGGCTCGAAACCGACCTGGCATTGCTGATCGCGCTGCTGCGGCCCGATTCGAGCGCTGCCAGCGTACCGCTGGCGCAACTCTGACCAAGGGCCGCTGCGGCCCGGGCGTGTGGCGGATCAGGGTGCCAGGCCGTTGCGCAAACGCTCGACGGTGTCGCGGATCAGGTGTCCGGCGATGGAAAAGCGCGGCGGCACGCCGGGCAGCGCGTCGAGCTCGAACCAGCCGGCGGCCTCGATCTCGTCCTCTTGTCGCACGATCTCGCCGCCGGCCCATTGGGCGGTGTAGGCGACCATCAGGCTGTGCGGGAAGGGCCAGCTCTGGCTGCCGTAGTAGCGCAGGTTGCGCACCGTCACGCCCACTTCTTCAGCCACCTCGCGGTGTACACACTCTTCCAGCGACTCACCCGGCTCGACGAAGCCGGCCAGCGCACTGAACATGCCCGGCGCGTAGTGCGGCGAGCGTGCCAGCAGCAGCTCGCGCCCGCGCCAGATCAGCACCATCATCGCCGGGCTCAGCCGCGGATAGGCGGCGTGGCCGCAGGCCGGACACTTGCGCGAGCGTTCGTGCGCCTGCAGCTCGGTGGCCGTGCCGCAGACGCCGCAATGGCGGTGCGCGCGGTCCCATTCGAGCACCTGCGCGGCGCGGCTGGCCACGCCCATCAGCGCAGCGGGAAACTGCAGCATCGCCGCGCGCAGCGCGCTGCGCCGCCAGCCCGCCGGCGCCGTGCTCAGCTGCAACGCCCAGCAGTCGACCTCGTCCAGCCGTCCCAGGTAGTGGCGCGAGCGCGCCAGGCCCTCGAAGCCGAGCAGCGGCTGCGGTCGCAGCGCCGCGCTGTCGGCCTCGGGCAGCAGCAGTTGGCCGTCGACGAAGGCGAAGCACCAGGCCAGTGGCGTGGCAGTGGCCAGCGGTTGAACGGCGGGCACGAAGATCATGGGCGCGCGAAGGTCGGTGTGGTGTTGGGCACGATCGGCGATTCGTCGGCGGCCTCGATGCGAAGCGGCAGCACATCTTCCTTCAACGCGCGCTTGTCGCCCAGCCACAAGGCGTGCCGCAGATGGTCGTCGCGCGGCGCCAGCGTGTTCGGGTGCACCAACACGTCGAGGTCGTCGCGGTTGAGCATCAGCCAGGGCACGAAGCTCGCGAAGGTTTCGGTGGCAAACGCCACCTGGTACATCGCCGCGGTATGCGGCCCCACCGGCACGTCGTGCCAGCGGCCCAGCTGCACGGCGAAGCGCTCGGCGATGCGCTGGCGCAGCGCCTCAGCCACGCCGCGGCTGTGCGCCGGGGCGTAGTAGACGTGCGCGTGGTAGCTCAGGATGGTGGCGGCGGCTGCGCTCATGGTCGGTACCTCGGCACCGACTGTAGCGCGCGCTTCAGCGCTTGCCCGGCTCGAACACCAGGCAGGTGGTGCTGCCATGCGCGTAGAGCTTGCCGTCGGCGCCGACGATGCGTGCTTCGGCCGTGGCCAGCTGGCGGCCGACATGCACCACCTGGCCGATGGCGCGCAGCGGGCCGCTCTTCATCGACGCCGCGCGCACGATGTGGATGCCCAGCTCGGCGGTGGTGTAGCCCTGGCCGGCCTCCAGCGCGGTGTGCACCGCGCAGCCCAGCGCCGAATCGAGCATCGTCGCGTACCAGCCGCCGTGCACGCTGCCCAGCGGGTTGTAGTGCATCAGCTGCGGCACGCCCTGGAACACCGCCTTGCCCTTGTCGACCTGCACCAGGCTGAAATCCAGCGTCTGCATGATGTGCGGGTAGGGCAGCTCGCCGGCCAGCATGGCCTGCATGATCTGCAGGCCGCTCCTGCCCTGCAGCTGCTCGGGCCGCGATACGCCGGGTACTGCGCCGGCTGCGCGCCGGCGCACCGAGTCGAGTTCCTCGGTCCAGGCCGCCAGTGTGGCTTCGTTGCTCATGCTTTTCCTCGAACAATTGCAAATACAAAAATTGTATCTACAATCGTATTCATGGGCAACGCAGAAACCAAGCCGCAGGGCTGCACCAGCTTCAAGCTGCGCCAGCTGGCGCGGCGCGTGTCGCAGCTGTACGACGCCGAGGTCGGCAAGGCCGGTTTGAAGACCACGCAGTATTCACTGCTGTCGCATGTGCTGCGGCTGGGGCCGATCCGCCCCGGCGACCTGGCGACGGCGATGACCATGGACGCGTCCACGTTGACGCGCAACCTCAAGCCGCTGGTTGCCGCCGGCTGGCTGGAGCTTTCGGCCGGCAAGGACGGGCGCAGTCGTCTGGTCCACATCACGCCCGCCGGCCGCGACAAGCGCGCCGAGGCGCAGCGGCACTGGAAGGCGGCGCAGCAGGGGCTGAACCAGTTGCTGGGGGGCGACACCGTACTCGCGCTGCATGCGATGGTGGACGCATCGCTCGAACGCCTGGCGCCGGCCCACCCTGGAGATGACGATGAATAACCCCTCGACGTTGCGCTGGCCGCTGTGGCTGGTGCTGCTGGCCGGCGCCGGTGTCTTTGCGCTGACCATGGGCACGCGCCAGACCATGGGGTTGTTCCTCGGCTCGCTGAACACATCAACCGGCCTGGGCGTGGGCAGCATCAGCCTGGCCTTCGCCTTCGGCCAGCTGTGGTGGGGGCTGACGCAGCCCTTCGCCGGCGCCATGGCCGACAAGGTGGGCGCGGGCCGGGTGCTGCTGCTCGGTGTGCTGCTGGTGGCCATCGGCACCTTCATCACGCCCTACATGACCAGCACGGCCGGGCTGATCTTCGCCATCGGCGTGCTCGCCGCCGGGGGTGCCGGCATGGCCGGGCCGGCGGTGCTGATGTCGGCCACGGCACGGCTGATCGCGCCCGACAAGCGCGGCATCGCCACCGGCGTGGTCAATGCCGGCGGCTCCTTCGGGCAGTTCGTGATGGCGCCCATCGCCGGTGCGCTGATGCTGGCGCTGGGCTGGGCCAGCGCGATGCAGGTGCTGGGGTTGATCATCCTGCTGGCGCTGCCGGCGGCCTTCGTGCTGAAGGGCAATTCGCTGCAGGCCGCGCCCGCGGGCACCAAACCGGTGGGCACGCGCGAGGCCGTGCGCACGGCGCTGCGCGACCGCAACTTCCTGCTGCTGGGCGCGGGCTTCTTCGTCTGCGGTTTCCACGTCGCCTTCCTGGCCACGCACCTGCCGGGGGTGATCGCCTCCTGTGGCTTGCCGGTGCAGTTCGGCGCCTGGTCGCTGGCACTGCTGGGTTTGTTCAACATCGTCGGCAGCGTGGCCATGGGCTGGGCCGTCGGCCGCTGGCGCATGAAGTCGCTGCTGTCGCTGGTGTATGCGGCGCGCGCCGTGGCGGTGTTGCTGTTCCTGCTGGCGCCGAAGACGGGTACGGTGGTGTTGCTCTTCGCCGCGGTCATGGGACTGACCTTCCTGTCCACCGTGCCGCCCACTGCCGGGCTGGTGGCCAAGTTCTTTGGTCTGGGCAACATGGCGACGCTGTTCGGCGTGGTGATGCTGTCGCACCAGGTCGGCGGTTTCCTCGGCGCCTGGCTGGGCGGCAAGGTGTTCGAGGCCACCGGCAGCTTCGACTGGATCTGGTACATCGACATCCTGCTGGCAGTGGGTGCGGCGCTGGTCAACCTGCCGATCCGCGAAGCGCGTGTGGTGCGCGCGGCCGCGGCATGAGCCACTTGCCGAGTTCGGCGCCCGCCGGCCGAGCGCCGGGCCGGAGCTGGACCATGCGCGACATGCCGATGCGCTGCCGCGGTTCAGATGACGCGCGATCGGCGTCAGGCCGTCACGCCCAGATCGAGCGCGCGCGTGCCGCCGGGTCCATGCCGCCGATGGCCGCTGCGCAGCCGGGGGCAGCCGCTTGCGTCGCCTTCGCCACGCCGGCACACACCGGCTCGAAAAACGCCGCCACCTCGGGCGTGATGAAACGCGACGGCCCGCCCCAGAGGTGGCGGTCGCCTCTCGCCGCCTGCTGCGTGACGTAAAAGCGCTGCGGCACCAGCAGCTGCAGCCGGTGCTGCGCGCGTGTCATCGCCACGTAGAGCAGGCGGCGCTCTTCTTCCAGCGCCTCGGCGCTGCCGGCCGACATCTCCGAGGGGATGCAGCCGTCGACCACGTTGAGCACGTGCACCGAGGACCATTCCTGCCCCTTGGCGGAGTGGATCGTCGACAGGATCAGGTAGTCCTCGTCGAGATGAGGTTCGACGACCTCGCTGGTCGCTTCCGGCGGGTCCAGCGTCAGCTCGGCCAGGAAGGCCTCGCGCGAGGCGGAGCCGCCGGCCAGGCGTTGCAGCTGCTCCAGGTCCGCGCGCCGCACCGCCGCGTCTTCGTGCAGGCGCGGCAGCTGCGGCAGGTACCACTGCAATGCGCTGTGCAGCAGCTCGGGCCAGGGCTCGGATTGCATCGCCTGCAGGCAGGCCAGCAGCGCCGTCCAGCCTGCCGCGGCGCTGGTGGGCGGGCGGAAGTCGCGGCGCGCCGATGCCGGATCGGCCGTCTGTTCCATCGCATCGAGCAGCCGCCGTGCGCTGGCCGGGCCCATGCCCTGCACCAGCTGCGCGACGCGAAAGCCCGCCAGCCGGTGGCGCGGGTTCTGCTGCCAGCGCAGCAGCGACAGCAGGTCCTTCACATGCGCGGCCTCCAGGAACTTCAGCCCGCCGAACTTGAGGTAGGGAACGTTGCGGCGCACCAGCTCCAGCTCGAGCGCGGCGCTGTGATGGCTGGTGCGGAACAGCACCGCCTGACGCCTGAGCAGCAGCCCGGCTTCACGCTGCGCCAGCACCTGGTCGGCCACCCAGCTGGCCTGCTCGGCGTCGTCGCCGACACTGACGAGCTGCGGCACCGCGCCCTGTTCGCGATCGCTCCACAGCGTCTTGGCGAAACGCTCCGGCGCCGGCGCGATGACGGCGTTGCAGGCGCGCAGGATCGGCTGGCTGGAGCGGTAGTTGCGCTGCAGCGTCAGCACCGTTGCGGCCGGCTCGAACTGCGACGGGAAGTCGAGGATGTTGCGCAGCTCGGCCGCGCGGAACGAGTAGATCGATTGCGCATCGTCACCGACCACCGCCAGCCCGCGGCCGTCGGGCTTGAGCGCGTGCAGTATCCGCGCCTGCAGCCGGTTGGTGTCCTGGTACTCGTCGACGAGCACGTGCTGGAAGCGCGCGCCCAGCTCGCGCGCCAGCACGGGATCGTCGAGCATGTGGCTCCAGTACAGCAGCAGATCGTCGTAGTCGAGCACGCACTGCTTCTGCTTTTCGGCGACGTAGGCGCGAAACAGCGCCTTCAACTCCTGCGGCCAGTCGGCACACCACGCAAAGCGCTGCTGCAGCACCTGCGCCAGCGTTTCCTGGCTATTGAGCACGCGCGAATAGATCGCCAGGCAAGTGCCTTTCAGCGGGAAGCGCTTGTGCGTGTTCGACAAGCCCTGCTCATGGCGCAGCAGGCCCATCAGGTCTTCGCTGTCGCTGCGATCGGCGATGGTGAAGGCCGGGTTCAGGCCGATGCGCGGTGCATGCTCGCGCAGCAAGCGCGCCGCCACGCCGTGGAAGGTGCCGGCCCAGGGCAGCGAGGGTGCCTGCTGCGCGGCGCCGAGGCCCAGCGCACGGTGCAGCACGCGGCCGACGCGGCGCTGCAGGTCGGCGGCGGCACGGCGCGAAAAGCTCAGCAGCAGCACGCGCTGCGGGTCGGCCCCGTCGAGCACCAGCCGGGCCACGCGCGCGGCCAGCGTCTGCGTCTTGCCGGAGCCGGCGCCGGCGATGATCAGCAGCGGCGGTGTGTCCTTCGCGCCGCCACCGTGGAACACCGCCTGACGCTGCTCGTCGTTGAGGCTGTCGAAGGGGCCGGTGGCCGCCGGGGCAGGGCGTGTGGCAAGCATCGGTGTCGGACGAAGGGTGGCCGAAGTCTACTGGATGCGCGTACAGGTCACGTGAAGCTGGCGCTTGAAGCGCGCTTCGCCGTACCCATCTGGCAGGGCTGCACTTCGCGAAGGTCCGGCATGGCGCTGATGTTCATCCTGTTGTTGCTGCACGCCTACGTGGGCTGGCGGCTGATTCCGGCGCTGGGCTTCGCGCCGGGGCTGCAGATGCTGCTGGCGGGGCTGCTGGTGGCGTCCTGGTTGTTGATGCCGATGGCCTTGCTGGCGCGGCGCATCCGCCGGCAGCCGCTGTCCGACCGGCTGGCCTGGTCGGGGCTGCTGCTGATGGGACTGTTCTCGTCGCTGACCGTGCTGACCGTGCTGCGCGATGTGCTGCTGGTGCTGGTTTGGCCGTTGTCCTTCGCACTCACGCGGCCCGGCTGGCTGTGGCCGGCGTCGGCCGCGGCGGTGCCGGCGCTGGCGCTGCTGTTCACGCTGTGGGGCCTGGTGAACGCGCGGCGCACCGCACGGGTGGTGCGTGTGGACGTACCCATCGCCGACCTGCCGGCCGCGCTGCAAGGCTTCAGCATCGTGCAGATCAGCGACCTGCACGTCGGCCCGACCATCAAGCGCGGCTACCTGCAGGCCATCGTCGAGCGCGTCAACGCGCTCGGCGCGGACATGGTGGCCATCACCGGCGATCTGGTCGACGGCTCCGTGCAGCATCTGGCCTATCACGTGGCGCCGCTGGCCGCGCTGCAATCGCGCCACGGCAGCTTTTTCGTCACCGGCAACCACGAGTACTACAGCGGCGCGCAGGCCTGGGTCGAGGAATTGCGCCGCCTGGGTCTGCATGTGTTGATGAACGAACACGTGCTGCTGCGCCAAGGCGATGCCGCACTGGCACTGGCCGGCGTGTCTGACTACGGCGCCCACAACTTCGACGCCACACACCGCAGCGACCCGCAGGCGGCGATTGCCGGCGTGCCCGACGAGGCGCGCGTGCGCGTGCTGCTGGCACACCAGCCGCGCAGTGCGGCGGCGGCGGCGCAGGCGGGCTTCCACCTGCAGTTGTCGGGCCACACGCATGGCGGCCAGTTCCTGCCCTGGAAATGGTTCGTGCGGCTGCAGCAGCCCTTCACCGCCGGGCTGAACCGATGGCAGGATCTGTGGGTCTACACCAGTCGCGGCACCGGTTACTGGGGCCCGCCCAAGCGGCTGGGCGCGCCGTCGGAGATCACGCACCTGCGTCTGGTGGCTGCCTGAAAGAAAAGCCCACGTCGGCACGACCCAGGCTCGCCATCGCATACAAGGAGCCGGATACCATGACACGCCGACACCTGCTGGCCTGGTTCTCCGCGCTGGGCGCCGCGCCCACGCTCGCCGGCGCACAGCACAAGACCTCGGCGCCGAGCTTCACGCTCAGCGACGCCGAGTGGAAGGCCAGGCTCAGCCCGGCGGCCTACCACGTGCTGCGCCGCGAGGGCACCGAGCGGCCCTTCAGCAGTGCGCTGAACAAGGAAAAGCGCAAGGGCAGCTACCACTGCGCCGGCTGCGACCAGGCGCTGTTCACGTCGCAGATGAAGTTCGACAGCGGCACCGGCTGGCCGAGCTTCTTCACCACGCTGCCCGGCGCCTTCGGCGAGAGCACCGACTACAAGCTGTTCATGCCGCGCACCGAGTACCACTGCGCACGCTGCGGCGGCCACCACGGCCATGTCTTCAACGACGGCCCCCGGCCCACCGGCAAGCGCTACTGCAACAACGGCGTGGCGCTGAAGTTCGTGGCGGAGGCGGCATGAGGGCCGCGCTGATCGGGCTGCTGGGGCTGGTTGCCGTTGCTGCCGGCCGCCGTCGCGCAAGCGGCTAGCGCCAAGGCCGTCTTCGCCGGCGGCTTGCTTCTGGTGCGTGGTCGATGCGGCGCAGCTGAAGGCACCGCTACTACCACAGCAGCTGCAGGTGATGCACGCCTGAAGCAGCCGTGGGGCAAGCCCTGAAGGCGCGCGGGGCCCGGTCCTCGCGAACCGGGCCCCGCGACGGCAGCTTGCCGTCGGTATTGCCTATTCGAGCCTGACCTCGACGCGCCGCGCCTCGGCGTTGGGGCCGGTGCCGATCATCTGCTCGGGCTTCTTCAGCTCGATCTTGTCCTCGGGCACACCGATCTGCCTGAGTGTGTCGGCGACCTTGAAGGCACGCTGCTTGGCCAGCTCGGCGTTCGCCGCCGGGTCGCCGGTGGCATCGTGATAGCCGCTGATCACGGCCTTCTTGCCCGCGGCCACGCCCTTGCCCACGTCGACCAGCGCTTCGGCCGCGCCGCCGGCCAGATCGGTCTTGCCGGTCTCGAAGTAGAACTTCACCAGGCCGGGCTCGACGACCTGGATGCGCGCCACCTCGACGATCACCGGCACCGCCACCACGGCCACCGCCGGTGCGGCGGCGCCATGCGCGCTCGGGCTGCTGGCCACCACCGGCAGCAGCGGCACGATCAGCAGCGCGACGATGTTGATGAT
>CAYUPF010000022.1:0-30869 GCA_964446545.1 uncultured Rubrivivax sp. | reverse complement strand
GCGATGTGGTCGGTGATGGTCTTGGCGTTGGCCGGGCCGACGCCGATGTTGACCATGGTGATGCCGCTGTGGTCGCCGCGCTTCAAGTGGTAGGCCGGCATCTGCGGCAGCCGCGGCGGCGCGCTGCCCAGTTCGTCGCCGCTCTGCGCGCGGCGGCCGGCGCGGCGCGTGATCACGTTGCCGGGTTCGACGAAGCAGTCGTAGTCGGCCTTCGGGTCGGCCATCGTCTGGTGGCCCAGCTTGATGAACTCGTCGATGTAGAACTGGTAGTTCGTGAACAGGATGAAGTTCTGGAAATGCTCGGGCGTGGTGCCGCTGTAGTGGCGCAGCCGCTGCAATGAATAGTCGACGCGCGGCGCGGTGAACAGCGCCAGCGGCTGCGCCTCGCCGGGGCGCGGCTCGTGCGTGCCGTTGGCGATGGCGTCGTCCATCGCCGCCAGGTCGGGCAAGTCGAACAGGTCGCGCATCAGCAGCCGGCGTTCCGGGCTTATCGAGCCTTCGACATGGTCGTGCTCGGCAAAGCTGAAGTGCACCGGGATCGGCTGCGCGCTGGTGCCCACCTCCAGCTGCACCTTGTGGTTGCGCAGCAGCAGGCTGAACTGCTCCAGGTAGTAGCGGCCGAAGAGCTCGGGACGGGTCAGCGTGGTCTCGTAGGTACCGGGGCCGGAGACGAAGCCGTAGCTCAGGCGCGAATCGGCGCGCGCCACGGTGGCGGTCTGCACGCGCACGAAGGGATAGCAGGCGCGCACGCGCTGCGGCAGTTCCTCGCCGGCGACGAAGCGCTGCAGCGAATCGCGCAGGTGTTCGACGCTGTTGCGGTAGATGTCCTGCACCTGCGCCAGCGCCTGCGATGGGTCGTCGAAGCGCGCCGGGGCGATGAACATGGGGCGTGAGGGCATGGCGGCGATCGTTGTAGGCAGACGCGAGCCGCCATTGTGGCCCGGCCCTCAGTCGCTGGCCTGCAGCCAGCTTGCGCCGATGTCGGAGCGCTTGCGCCCGGCCATCAGGTAGTAGAACAACGGCGCGCCGTCGATCGACAGCCGGTGGCGGTAGCGCTCCAGGTGGTGCACTTCGAGCGTTTCGCTGAACATCAGCTCCTTGACCAGGCGCGAGAAGCCGGTGCGGTCGCCTTCGTGCAGGAAGCTTTCCTTGACGTTGAAGACGATCCAGCCGCCCGGGCTGATGAGGTTGAAGGCCTGGGCGAAGGCCGCCACCGGAATGTCGCCGAAGCCCAGCGCGGCCACGCAGGTCAGACAGTCGAGCTGCCAGCTCGTCATCTTCTGCGCCGTCGCCGTGTCGAGCCGTGTCATGTCGGTCACGTAGTAGGCATCGTAGGCATGCGGGCGGTCGCGCTCGCAGGCAGCGCGCGCCTCGGGCAGGATGTCGACGCCGACCACGCGCGCCGCGTCCAGCAGTTCGCCGACCATGCCGTTGCCCGCGCCCAGGTCGAGCACGCGCAGGCTGTGCACGTCCTGCTGGTTGTCGGCCAGCACCTTCAGCAGCACGTCGCGCGCCTTGGTCGGCGAATTGCAGCGCAGCCGCTCGTAGAACAGCTGTTCGTACAGACCCGGGCGGCGGTAGATCGCGCCATAGTCGTGGAAGCGCAAGCGTTGCACCTGGTCGTCTTCGCGCAGCAGGAAATAGGACTGGTCCTGCGTCAGCGCGCCAGGTTCCGTGACCGGGAAGCTGATGTTGTGGATCGGGTGTGTCATCGCGATGGAGTCCTTCGTCGTTGCAGCAACAATGACGGCCATGACGAGACGCTCACGAAGCCCAGGGACGGCAAAACAGAAAGCCACACCGCACACGAACCACGCCAGGCGGCCCGTTCTGGCCGTTGGGTGTGCCGCGGCCGGCATCGTGGCCCGCGGCAGGGTCTACCTTAACAGCTGAGGCCGCGTGAACTACCTCACCGATGCCGGCGGCCGCTTCAAGCTGCCGCTCAAGGACGATGCCGGCAAGACGCTGTGCACGCTGCTGTGGGGCGACCCGCTGCAGGAGATCGAGCGCGCCGGCGAGCGCGTCAAGGTGCGTGCGCGGCGGCGTACCGGCTGGCTGCCGGCCAGCGCGGTGGGCAATGTCGGGCTGTTGGAGATCTACGTCATCGACGTCGGCCAGGGCGACGGTGTGCTGATGCGCACGCCGCAGGACGACGCCTGGCACATGATCGACGCGGGCGTGCGCGCCAGCCGGCAGATGACGCGCAAGGGCGCGGCCAACTTCGTGCGCTGGAAGTTCATCGACGACCTGCAGCGCGAGCGGATCACGCTGAAGAACATGATCCTCAGCCACCCCGACGCCGACCACTACGGCGGCTTGGTCGACCTGCTGTCCGGTGCGCTGCCCGACGGCCGCAGCTTCGGCATCGAGGTGCAGAACTTCTGGCACTGCGGCATCGGCCGCTTCAAGGACGGCGACAAGCTCGGCGCGCTGCGCGCCGACACCAGCACCACGCCGCTGCCGCAACCCGGCTCCAAGCTCAAGCCCGAGGGCCGCTTCATCGTCGAGTTGATCAGCGGCAAGACGCATTTCGGCCGGCCATCGCGCCCCTTCGCCACCGACTTCGCGGCATTGGCCAAACTGGTGGGAAAGTTGCCGAAGAAGGTGGTGAGCCTGTCGCAGGCCAACGGCTGGCTGCCGGGTTACACGCCAGCGCCTGGCGCGGCGGCCATCCGCGTGCTCGGCCCGGTGGTCGAAAAGCTGGCCGGCGGCGGCAAGGGCCTGCGCTGGCTGGGCAGCGAGAGCGTCACGCGCAACGGCCATTCGGTGGTGCTGCGCGTGGACTACGGCGCGGCGCGGATGCTGCTCACCGGCGACCTGAACACCGCCTCGCAGCGGCTGCTGCTGGGCTGCCATGCGGCCGAGGAGTTCGCCGCCGACCTGGCCAAGGGCTGCCACCACGGCAGCGACGACATCGACCTGCGCTTCGTGCGCGCGATGGCGGCGCGTGCCACCGTCATCTCCTCGGGCGACAACGAGGACTACGCGCACCCGCGTCCGCGCGTGCTGGGTGCGAGCGCACGCTACGGGCGCGAATCGCGCAGCGCCGGCGGCGAGCTGATGCCGCCGCTGCTGTACAGCACCGAACTGGCGCGCTCGGTGAGGCTGGACTTCGCCTCGCGCACGCGCACCGTGGCCGCGCCGCGCATGGACTACAGGCCCGAGCAGCTGGAAGCCAAGTTCGACGACTCGCCGCTCGGCAACTACCGCCGCCTGTCCTGGCTGCCGATGGCCACCGACCTGGTGTACGGCCTGGTCAACGTGCGCAGCGACGGCCGGCGCATCCTGTGCGCGACGATGAAGGAAGGCTCGTCGGACTTCGACCTGCAGGTGTTCCAGGCCGGCGTCGACTCCGGCTGAAGAGTCACAAGCGGCCCCTACACTGTGCGCCATGCCGAACCCCGCCCGCCCGCAGGTCAGGCAGCTGCGCCAGGTGCTGCTGTGGCCGCTGCGGCTGATGCCGCTGCCCGCGGGCGCGCTCGCGCGGCCCTGGGAGCTGCTGACGCCGGCCTGGCGCGAAGTGGTGGACGAATACACCGGCGATGCCGAGGACTTCCACGAGCGCCACTACAACGAGTTCGTCACCTTCCAGCCCTACGTGCAGCGCTTCCTCTACGGCGACGGCCGGGCGCAGCGCGGCGCGCGCGCCGCCGGGTCGCCGATGCGCCTGTTCCGCCGCCGCGACGTGGCGCGCGTGCGTGTGGTGTCGAAGCCGGGCGATGCGCCGCTGCTGCTCGACATCGTGCATGTCGATCTGTATTTTTTCCTGAACATCGACCTGGTGCTGCTGAACGTCGAGATCAGCGCCGCCGAGCTGCCGCTGGCGCAGGCGCAGGATCTGCTGTACCGCTTCGGCCGCGCCTACCCGGCCGGCTGGGACGCACAGGGCCAGGCGCTGCATTGCATGGACAGCGTCGAGTTCCTGGACGCCTCGGGCCGGGTGCTGGCGGTATCGGATGCGCAGGATCGCGACGCCTTCCTGGCACACGTGGCCGAACACCGCGCGCCGCGCATCGCCGCGCATTGGGCCTTCATGCTCGAGCCGCTGGTCAGCGACCATTCGGGCCGCGCCGGCGCGTTGCGCTTCCGCCAGATCGAGTACTACCGCATGCCGACCATGGCCTACCTGGCCGTGGACGACCCACGCGCGCTGACGCGCAACGACTTCGTACGCCTGGGGCTGCTGACGGCCGCGCCCGAAGGCGGCGAGAACGCGCTGCTGCCCTTCGCCGAGCCGCATCTGGCCGAGTTCGAGGCGCGCCACTGCTACGACCGCTTCTGGTCCGACGCCGGCGCCGCACCAAACACGCGCTACCTGTGCAGCGGCCATTCGCTGGTGGTGGTGGGCGATGCGCGCGCGCCCTTCTTCAACTGCGCCGAGCGCGGCGTGCTGGCGCAGTTCCGCCACCAGCATTTCCTGCTCTTCCTGATCGCGCACTTCCAGAAGGCGGCGCTGCTGATGTTCAGCGACCGGCTGGCCGAGGCGCTGAAGCACCTGGACATTGCCGACCCCGACAGCATCCGCCGCTTCAAGCGAAATATCCGCGAAAGCTTCGCCGGCTTCCTGGCCTTCACGCACCGCTACTGGTTCCACGAGGTGTCGGAGCAGGCGCAGGCGCGCGCGCTGTTCCGCCTGACCACCGGCCACCTGGGTACCGACGCGCTCTATGCCGAGGTGAAGGAACGCATCGCCGACATGAGCGGCTACCTCGAAGCCGACAGCCTGCGCCGCCAGGCCAACACCGTGGTGCGGCTGACGGTGGTGACGATCTTCGGCCTGATCGGTACCGTGACCACCGGTTTCCTGGGCATGAACCTGCTGGACGAGGCCGATGCGCCGATGGCGCAGCGGCTGTTGCTGTTCGGCCTGGTCTTCGTCGCCACCGCGGCGCTGACGGTCTACACCATGGCCAAGTCGAAGCGGCTGTCGGACTTTCTGGATGCGCTGTCGGACGAGCGGCTGGGGGTGTGGAACAAGGCCCGTGCCTTCCTGGGCGTGTGGCGCCGCGAAGCGGATGATTGAAGCACGCGCTGATCCTGGCCGCCGCGCTGGCGCTGGCCGGCTGTGCCACGACCGGCACACCCGTCGAGGTGAAGCTCATCGGCTTCGACGACTACCACGGCCACCTGCAGTCGCCGGGCAGCTTCGCGCCCGACCTGGCGCTGCCGGCGGCGCAGCGCGTGCCGGTGGGCGGCGCGCAATACATCGCCGCGCATGTCAACCAGCTCAAGGCGCGCAACCCGAACCACGCGGTCGTCGGCGCCGGCGACATGATCGGCGCGACGCCGCTGATCTCGTCGCTGTTCCACGACGAGCCGTCGGTGGAGACGCTCAACCGCATCGGCCTGGAGTTCAACGCGGTGGGCAACCACGAATTCGACAAGGGCGCGGCCACGCTGCTGCGTCTGCAGCGCGGCGGCTGCAAGGTGGTCGACGGCAAGGTCGGGGTCAGCAGCTGCCAGGGCGCGAAGGTCGGCACCCCCGTGCCCTTCGAAGGCGCGAAGTTCCAGTGGCTGTCGGCCAACGTCGTCGTCAGCGCCACCGGCCGGACGCTGCTGCCGGCCTATGGCATCAAGCGCTTCGAGGGCGTGGCGGTGGCTTTCATCGGCATGACGCTGAAGGACACACCGGGCATCGTCATCCCGACAGGCGTGGCCGGGCTGGAGTTCCGCGACGAGGCGGCCACGGTCAATGCGCTGGTGCCGAAGCTGCGCGCCGAAGGCATCGAGGCCATCGTGGTGCTGGTGCACGAGGGCGGCGTGCAGAGCGGGCCGCAGCAGGACATCAACGCCTGCGAAGGCAACTTGGCGGGTTCGCCGATCGCGCGCATCGTGGCGCAACTCGACGACGCGGTGGACGTGGTGCTCAGCGGCCACACCCATGCGGCCTACAACTGCCGGCTGCCCAATGCCAAGGGCCGCGCGGTGCCGGTGAGCAGCGCCAATGCCTTCGGCCGCGTGCTCAGCGACATCGATCTGCGCATCGACCCGGCCACGCGCGACGTGGTTGCCGTGCAGGTCAGCAACCGGCTGGTGGGCCACGACATCCCGCCCGATGCGGCGCTGGCCGGCATCGTCAAGGGCTACGACGCGTTGGTGGCGCCGCGCGCGGCGCTGGTCATCGGCAGCATCGCCACCGAGCTGCCCAACAATGCCAGCGACCCCGCCTGCAACATGCCGGCCGGCGAACTGATCGCCGACGCGCAGTTGGCCGCCACCGCGGCGCCGGCCTTCGGCGGCGCCGCCATCGCCTTCATGAACCGCGGCGGCGTGCGCGCGCCCGGCTTCACCTACCAGCAACGCGCCGGCGAAGGCGACGGCACCGTCACTTACGGCGAGGCCTTCACCACCCAGCCCTTCGGCAACAGCCTGGTGACGATGACGCTGACGGCGCAGCAGATCAAGGACGTGCTGGAGCAGCAGTTCGCCAGCTGCCGCGGCCAGTTGCCGAGCGCCACGCGCATCATGATCCCGTCGGCCGGCTTCAAATACCGCTGGGACGGCGCCAAGGCCTGCGACCAGCGCATCCACTCGGTGACGCTGACGCGCGACGGCCGCACCGAGACGCTGGTCGATGCCAGCGGCAAGCTGCCGGAGCCGGCGCGCGACTACCGCGTCACGGTAAACAGCTACATGGCCAGCGGCGGCGACAGCTTCGGCACCTTCCTGAAGGGCAGAGCCCTATTGGGCGGCGCGCTGGACATCGACGCGCTGGTCGACTACATGGCACGCTTCAAGGCACCGAACCCGCCCTACGCGCCGGGCGCAAGGGTCGAGGACGGCGGCACGCCGCGCATCCAGCGCGACGGCGGCACGGCCTGCCCCAGGGGCGCAGCCCTCGACCCCTGATCAGAGGTTGCGAGCCAGCGGCCCCAGCGACAGGCTCTCCATCAGGCCGAGTTGCTGTTCGAAACGCTGCGATTCCAGCAGCGAGCGCGGCAAGGCGCCAGAGCGCACGCCCGCGGCATGCTGATGCCGGGCGACGTCGAAGGGCAGCGCCACTACGTCGCGCAACCCGCTCCACCAGCCGCCCAGCGCCTGTCGGGCTGCGTGCGGGCCGGGTCGCTGCCAAAGCTCGAACCAGCGGCGCTGCAGTTGTTCCTGGCGCTGCCACTGCAGGCAGGCCAGATCGAGCAAGGGGAAACTCCACATAGGCCCTCCTAAGTGTTTACCCTGAATCAAGACTAGCACAGCTCCCGTGACGCCATGGTGATGGGCAGCATCTTCTCTAGGCGGAACAGACTACTTCTTCGATGACAAGCACTTAGCGGTCAGTCTGCGCTCACATCCGCGGCATTCTCGCCACACCCTGCAGACCCTATGATCGATCTCTTCAAACCGAGGACCCGCTCATGAGCATCCCCTATCGCGCCGACCAGGTCGGCAGCCTGCTGCGTCCGGACTGGCTGGCGGCCGAACGTGCGCGCTTCAAGCGCGGCGAAAGCGATGCCGCGACGCTGAAGGCCACCGAGGACCGCGCCATCGCCGAGGCAGTGCGGCAGCAGGAGGCGATCGGGCTGCAGAGCATCACCGACGGCGAGTTCCGCCGCGACTGGTGGCATCTGGACTTCCTGGCGCAGCTGGACGGCGTCACCTTGAAGGAGAACCCGGGGCCGAAGTTCCAGACCGGCGAGCACGGCGGCGAACAGCCGCCGATCGCCACCGTCAGCGGCCGCATCGGCTGCAGCCGGCCGATCATGGCGGATGACTTCGCTTTCCTGTTGAAGCAGACCACGCGCACGCCGAAGATGACGATCCCCTCGCCGTCGATGCTGCACCTGCGCGGCGGACGTGCCGCCATCTCGCGCGAGGCCTATCCGGACATGGACGCGTTCTGGGCCGACGTGGCCGCCGCCTACCGCGTGGCCATCGGCCACCTGTACGACGCCGGCTGCCGCTATCTGCAGCTGGACGACATCACTTTCGCCTACCTGTGCGACCCGAAGATCCAGGCCAACTGCCGCGCCAACGGCGACGACCCGGCGGCGCTGCCGCAGACCTATGCCGACACCATCAACGCCGCGCTTACGGCCAAGCCGGCCGACCTGCACGTGACCATCCACACCTGCCGCGGCAACTTCAAGAGCGCGTGGGTCGCCGAAGGCGGCTACGACCCCGTCGTGCAGGCCATGTTCTCGACCCAGGTCGACGGCTACTTCATGGAATTCGACAGCGTGCGCGCCGGCGGCTTCGAACCCTTGCGCGCGCTGCCCCCGGGCAAGAAAGTGGTGCTGGGCCTGGTGACCACCAAGCTGGGCGAACTGGAGGCTAAGGACGATCTGAAGCGCCGCATTCACGAGGCAGCGAAGTTCGTGCCGCTGGAGAATCTATGCCTGTCGCCGCAGTGTGGCTTCTCCAGCACGCACCACGGCAACGCGCTGTCGCAGCAGGATCAGTGGCGCAAGCTGGAACGTGTGGTGGACGTGGCGCGAGAGGTCTGGGGCGGCTGAAGCGCGGCAGCTACAGATCGCGCAGTTCGAGGCGCGTGCCGAGCAGTGTCACCGCGTGGCAGGCCACGGCCAGGCCCCGTTCGCGGGCGCGCGCGAGCACGGCGCCACGGTCGGCCACGGCCAGCGTGAAGCCGACGATGCCGTTGCCGCGCGCATCGGCCGGCTCGAAATCGATCCAGCCGCCCTCGAGCAGCAGCCGCTGCGTGGCGCCGTGCGCCGCGGGTGCGCCCAGGCCCAGCACCTCGGCCCAACGAGCGGCCATCGCCACCGGATCGTCGGCGCCGACGCGGATGCCGACCACGCGCTGCTGCGCGGCGCCGCCACTTTGCAGTTTCCAGTCGGGCCCGCCCCAGCGCCACGATGCGGCGGGCGTCGGTTGGTCGATGGAGACGATGGCACCGCCGATGTCCTTCGGGTGCAGGTGGGTGGCGCGGATGTCGGGCAGATCCTTGGCCCAGACGCGGCGCACGCCCAGGCGCTCGAAGCGCGCCAGTTCGCGGTCGAAGTCGTCGGTCTGCAGGATGAGCATGTAGCCGCAGTCGCCGCGCCGCTCGATCAGCCGCCCGGCGGTGGTACCGCCGCGCGTGGGCGAGACGATCTCGACGAACTGGTCGCCGAACACGAAGACCGCGTTGTCCAGGCCGAACTCGGCCACACCCGGGTCGCGGTAGGGCGCGTCCATACCCAGCAGTGCACCCAGCTGGGTGGCACCGGTGTTGAGTTCGGCCGCGGCAAAGACGATCTGGCGGATGCGCATCGTGGTCTCCTTGTCTGGTCAGCCCCCCGACAGGCTGCGCGCATCATCGCGCGCCGCATCGTCGAGATGGCGGGTGCAATTCAGCAACTGCAACACATGCGGCGGCGCCGCGTCGAAGATGCTGAGCGAGGTGTTGGCCAGGTGCAGCTCGCGCAAGCGCTCGGCGCCGAGTTGCAGCGGCCCGCCGAGCAAGCTGCGGATGACCAGGCCGTGGGTCACGACCACCAGATCGCCGTCCAGTCGGGCATGGCGCTGCAGCATCGCCTCGAAGGCCGTGCGCAGGCGCTGCGCGAAGTCGGCGGCCGATTCGCCGCCCGGCGGCGCCGCGTCCATGACCAGCGGGTCGAAGCCCAGTGCATCGTAGGGCCGGCCGCGCAAGTCACCGAAGTTGCGTTCCTGCAGCAGCGCGCTGGGCTCGATGGGCAGCGCCAGCGCGTCAGCGATGGCCTCGGCGGTGCGCCAGGCGCGCGGCAGGTCGCTGCTGAGGATGGCGCCGATGCCACCCTGCTGCGCCAGCCGCCGCCCCACCGCGAGCGCCTGGGTGACGCCGCGCTCGCTCAAGGACGTGGCCGCCGGCTGCATCACCCGCGCAGCGTTGAGCGCCGTCTCACCGTGGCGCACCAGGATGATCGCCATGGCTCAGGGTGCGACGCGGCTGACCTGCACCGTCGCCGTCAGGCCGAGATAGGCGTCGGCCGGGCCGAACCAGCTGCCGCTGATCGGTGCGGCCTGGCGCGGGTCACGCGCCACGCCGACGCGGATCAACTGCGCGGTGCCGGCGCGCAGGTTGTTGGTCGGGTCGAAAGGCACCCAGCCGGCGCCGGGCAGGTAGACCTGCAGCCAGGCATGGGTGCTGCCGGCGCCCAGCGTCGCCGCCGTGCCGGGCACGGCCGCCGGGTCCAGCGCCGGGTCGTACAGGTAGCCGGAGACGAAGCGGGCCGCCATGCCCAGCCGGCGCACCGCTTCCATCATCAGCAGTGCGAAGTCGCGGCAGCTGCCGGTGCCGAGCGCCAGCGTCTGCAGCGGTGTCTGCGTGCCTTCTTCGTCGCGTGCGGCGTAGCCGAAATGCTCGCGGATGAAGCCGTTCATCTGCAGCAGCAGGTCGCGTGTGCCGGTGGGCCCGTCGGTGCGCATGAACTGCCGCGCCCAGTGCGTGAGCACACCCTCCGGGTCGTCGTGCAGCGGGCGCATGTAGTGTTCGAGATCGAAGCGCTCCTCCACCGAATAGGCGAAGGGAAAGATCAGCGCGCTCGGCGACAGTTCCAGTTCGGCGCCATCGCCCGGCGCATGTTCGATGCGGAAGGTGCAGACGATCTTCAGCTCGGCGGCGCTGTGCCGCGGCGTGACCAGCGCCACCGAGTTGGAATGCGGGTCCTGGATCATGCGGACGTTCGCATCGGGGCTGCACACCAGGTCGGTGGCGAGCACGCGCAGGTCGTGGCTGTCGCGCGGCCGGAACATCACGCGGTGCTCGCCGAAGTGCACCGGCTCGCGGTAGCGGTACAGCGTGGTGTGGGTAATGTCGTAACGGACGGTCATGGGCAGGCGCGCCAGCAAGGCGCCCCATTGTCCGGTACAAGCGGCGGCGCGGCCGCCGGCCGGTTCAGGCGGCCGCGCGCGCGCCGTTGTCGTGCACCAGCACGCGGTTGCGTCCGCGCCGCTTGGCCAGCAGCAGCATGTCGTCGGCGGCTTTGAGCAGCGTCGCCGCCTCGCCAGGCGCGAGCAGCGAATCGGCAATGCCGGCGGAAAAGCTGCGCGCGCCCGGCAGCGGCTGCGCGCCGCCCTCGCATTGCAGCGACCATTGTTTGAGCAGCGTCAGCGTCTTGCGCCGCGCCGCCGTCGCCGAGGTGCGCGGCATCAGCAGGCAGAATTCCTCGCCGCCGTAGCGGCAGGCGACGTCGCTCTTGCGGTTGTGCGCACCCAGCAGCGCGCCGAAGGCCGAAAGCAGGCGGTCGCCGGCGGCGTGGCCGAGCTCGTCGTTGACGGTCTTGAAGTGGTCCAGGTCGATGATCACCACCGACAGCGGCTGCCGGTCGCGCTGCGCCATGGCCAGCATCGACGGCAGCACATCGTCGAGGTGGCGGCGGTTGAACAGCCCGGTGAGGAAGTCGCGCGTGGCCTGCTGCTGCAGCGCCTGCTGCAGCGACTCGACCTCGGCGATCTTGCTCTTCAGCTGCTGGTTGGCCGCTTCCAGCTCGGCGCGCGCGCGCTCGGTGCTGCGCCGGCGCGCGTCGATGCTCTGCAGCTCGTGCTTCATGCGCAGCAGTTCGGTCTGCAGCGCCGCCGCCTGGTAGCGCGCGCCCGAGGCCAGCAGTGCACGCTCGGTGTGCAGCTTCTGCCACATGCGCAAAGCCTGCAACGCCTGTTGCGGATGACCCAGGCGCTCGTGAGCCGCGGCCAGCGCGTGGAAGTGCATGCAGCGCACGCGCAGGCTCGCGCCGGCCAGCGGCGCATCGGCCTGTGCCTGCAACTGCTCGGCCGCCTCTGCCCAGCGGCCACGCGCCATCAACAACTCGGCCTGCGCGACGCGCAGCGTGGCCAGTTCGTCGGGCACCGAGGTGCCGGCGAGCATGCGCAGCGCACGCTCCACCAGATCGGCGCCCAGCATCAGGTCGCCGGCATGCAGCGCCGCCAATGCCAGCGTCTCGAAGTGCGCGTTCATCGGTCCGCGGCCGTCGCGGTCGGCAGGCAGGCCGAGCAGGCGGCGCAGGTCGGGCAACGCCTCGGCCGGGCGGTCCAGGTTGGTCAGGCAGATCACGCGGTTGACGCTGAGCACGCTGAACAGCCGCGCATTGTTGAGCCGCGCGCAGCGCTCCAGGCCTTCTTCCACGTAGCTCAGCGCCTGGTGGTAGTCGCCGAGCTGGATCAGTTCGTGCGCCAAGTTGCAGTACAGCACCACGTCGAAACCCTGGCTCTTGCTGCTGCCGGCCTCGCGCAGCGCCTGGTACATGTAGGCAAAGGCCTGCTGCGATTCGCCCAGCTCGGAATAACAGCCGGCGATGGTGTTGAGCAGCATGCCGCGCTCGTCGTGCTTGAGGATGCGCAGCCCTTCGTCGCGCAGCGGCAGCACGCGCTGCAGCGCGGCGCGGAAGGCGCCGTCACGCCAGGCGCAGCGCGCCAGGCCGACTTCGGCCAGCAGCTGGCCGGCGCGGTCGGGCACCGCGGCGAAGCAGCGCTGCGCCTCGTCCAGGTCACCCATCGCCTCGTGCGGCGTGCCGTACCAGATGAGGTGGAAGCCGCGCGTCAGCCGTGCCCAGCCCTGTGCCGCCAGGTCGCCGCGCCGCACGGCACGCTCGAAGGCCAGCTCGGCGGCGGCGATGCAGCCCTGCGAATCGCTGTATAGCAACTGCCAGGACTTGCGCGCCAGGCGCAAGGACGCCGCGGACGAGGCGCGAGGTTTCACCGGACTCATGCGCGACATTGTCGGCCAGGCCTGGCCGGACCGACATCACACCTTCGGGGGGAACAACCACACCGCTAAGATGCCCAATACCCCGCAGCCAAGGAGACGCAGGATGACGCTGACCATGCAGGAGAACCCGCGCCAGGGCGCGCCCATACCGATGACCGACGCCGAATGGCGCTCGCGCGTGCAGCTCGCGGCCTGCTACCGCGTGTTCGACCAGATGGGCTGGACCGAGACCATCTTCAACCACATCACGCTGCGCGTGCCCGGGCCCGAGCGGGTGTTCCTGATCAACCCCTTCGGCCTGATGTACCACGAGGTCACGGCCTCGAGCCTGGTGGCGGTGGACATCGACGGCCACCCGGTGCGGCCGACCGAGCATGCGGTCAACCGCGCCGGTTTCGTCACGCACAGCGCGATCCACGGCCACGTCGACGCGGCGCACTGCGTGATGCACACCCACACCACCACCGGCATGGCGGTGGCCTGCCTGGAACAGGGGCTGTCGCACGACTCGTTCTACGGCGCGCAGCTGCACGGCAAGGTGGCCTACCACGAGTTCGAGGGCATCACCGTCAACCCCGACGAGCGCAGCCGCATGCTGGCCAGCATCGGCGACAAGCGCTGCGTGATCCTGCGCAACCACGGCCTGCTGAGCTGGGGCCGCGACATTGCCGAGGCCTTCATGTGGCTGTGGACGCTGCAGCGCGCCTGCGATGTGCAGGTCGCCGCCAGCAGCGCCGGCAGCCTACATGCGGTGAGTGCGCAGGCGCGCGCGCAATGCGTGCGCGAGGCCGGGCCGCTGGAGCCGGCCGTCTGCGCCGCGGTGTATGCGGCGCTGGTGCGCAAGCTGCCGCGCGGCGCCGGCTATGCCGAGTGACGTTTTGCGCCCGGAGCCGTGGCAGGCTGATTGCATACGCAGCGGCGGCCCGACTATTGCGGCCGCTGCTGCTGCCGCCTGTCGCGTATGTGCACGTAGGCCTGCACCAGCGCCACCAACGACAGAATGGCCAGCAACGGATAGACCACGTAGAGCGGCGTGCGCTTCAAGCATGCGGACCCGGTACAGAGCTCCTCGGCCTTCATGCCGAGTTCATAGATGAGGTAGAGATTCCAAGCAGCCGTGGCCACCCACGCGGTGATCGAATGACTCCACAGCGCCAGCGCAGCGAACAGAATGATCGGTATGGCGATCAGCAGCGGATGGTTGACCAGCAGATAGAAGAACTCGGACAGGTCGACCATTTGCTTCACCAGACTCGTCGTTGGTTCATTCGAGACTGCATGTCATGCGCCATCTGATGCCTCAGACTGTCGCACCCTCGACCTCGTAAGGCCAACGGGTGATGCCGCCGACGAGCGACAGCGCCTTGATGCCACGTTCACCGAGCAGGAAGGCGGCGGCGCGACTGCGTCGACCGGTGTCGCAGTATGCGATGTAAGTGGCATCGGGGTTGAGCGTGAACACGCCTTCGTGCCGCAGCGAATCCAAAGGCAGCAGCTGCGCACCCACGATGTGGCTACCTTCGTACTCTGCCGCATGGCGGCAGTCCAGCAGCTTGGCCACTCGACACGCGATCATGTCCCTGGCCGCTGCCGCGTCGACCTCCTCGACCATCGGAGGTCTGAGCAGGGCGTCGAAATCGGCCTTGCTCAGCACGAGCAGCCGCCCGGGCGTCGTCATCGTGACGGTCGCCGTGCGGTTGCATTCGGCAAGAAGGGCCTCCTCGCCGAAACTGTCGCCGTCGGCCAGGCGGTTGACGAGCGTCGGCACGCCGCTTGCCGGATCGGCGGCCCACACCTCGGCTTCTCCGTCGAGGATGACGTAGTAGCTGTCGCCCGGTTCGCCCTGCCTGACGACGGTCTCGCCGGGCGCCACCGGCCGCTCGATCAGACGGTCGATGGCCCTGGCGACGGTCTCCAGCGGAAGCCTGTGAAACAGCTTCAGATGCGGCTCTGGAAGGACAAACGCGCCCAGGAAGGACCAGCCGAGCAGGTCGTCCAGATCGTCGGTGTCGATCGCCAGGTACTCGGTGTCCGCGGTTGCCTGTACACAAAGCCCGCTGCCCCCCGCACCCAGGATGGCGAAGCCCGGGCCCCCGCCTTCGACGCAGACGCGCCGGACACTGCGGCTCACCTCGCCATCCGTCCCGCTCCAACGACGTTGTGCCTCGACTTCACCGGCCAGCAGGATGAGGTGGTGGCGTAGTCCCCGAGGCAGATCGGCGAGCCAATCGCCTTGCTTGGCGGTGCACCGCGGGCTGCGCTCGATGAGCGCGCGAAGCTGTTTTCGGTCCAGGGGCGAGAACAGCGTCGTTGCGCTGAGGCGCTTGGTCAGTTCGGCAAGATCCATGTCGGCATCCTACATTCGTGTGTGCATTCTGCCGGCATGTGCCGCAGCACCGCGTGCCGCGTCCGCCGTGCGCCGGCCAGCGCACCTCAAAGTCAGGTTCATGCGACAGGCCCCGGTCAGCGCGTGGCACCCCGCCTTCAGCGCCAGCACCCCGTGATAGGCCAGCCGCGACGGCCCGCCCCAGACGACGACATCGCCGTGCGCCAGCGGTACGCGCACCGTCGGGTCGCTACGCTTCAGTCCACCGAACAGGAACACCGCCGGCAAGCCCAGCGACACCGACACGATAGGCCGATCGTAGTCGCGCTCGTCGCGATCCTGGTGCAGGCCGAGCCGAGCCCCGGGCTCATAGCGATTGATCAGGCAGGCGTCCGGAACGAAGCCTGCAAATCCAGCCCCTTCGGCGGCCGCGCCGGCCAGGCTGGAGAAGGACGCGGGCATTGTCGGCCAGGCCTGCCCGCTGTCGGGATCGACCGCGTCGTATCGGTAGCCACGTCGATCGCTGACCCAGCCGAGCGCACCGCAGTTGCTCATGGCGACCGACATCCGCAGGCCACCGGGTGTGACCATGTGCCGCAGCGGGGCCACGTCGAGTAGCTTGCCGATGTCGCTCCAGAGGTCGCCGGCCATCGGTGCCGCGAAACCTCGCAGCACCGTGGCGCCTTCCCCAAGCCGCACCCGCGGCTCAAGCGCCTGGCCTTCGCCGGGTAGCGCGGCGTCGTCCGCGAACAGGTCCATCGTCCGTGCCATGCCAGGGGCTGACATCGCTCAGGCCGCGTCGTGGAAGATGATGCCGAGCGTGTGACGTTGGCCAGCGCGCACGCGGCTGACGCCGTGCCGCAGGTTCACGCGGTACACGCCCCGCGAGCCTTGCACCGGCCGGTGATGCACGGCGACCACCGCGGCGTCGCCCTGCTCCAGCGGCAGCACCATCGGCCTGGACTGCATGCGTGGCCGCTGCTCGGTCATCACGAATTCGCCGCCTTCGAAGTCACGGCCCGGTTCCGACAGCAGCACCACCACCTGCAGCGGGAAGACGTGCTCGCCGTACAAGTCCTGGTGCAGGCAGTTGTAGTCGCCGGGGCCGTACTGCAACAGCAATGGCGTCGGCCGCTGCTGCCCGGCCGCGCGGCAGCGTGCGATGAAGTCGGCATGCTGCGCCGGAAAGCGCACCGGCAGCCCCATCGCCTCGTGCCAGCGGTTGGCAACCGGCACGAGTGGCGGGTACAGCGCCGTGCGCAGGCGCTCGACGAGCTCGGGCAATGGATAGTCGAAGTAGCGGTATTCGCCGCGCCCGAAGCCGTGGCGCGCCATCACCACGCGGCTGCGGAAGACATCGTCGCGCGGGTACAGCGCCGCAAGACCGCGGCAGGCCCCCGGCGGCAGCAGACCGGGGATGACCGCTGCACCCTGCGCGTCCAGTTCGGCGCGTGCCTGCGTCCAGTCGATCGTCGCGATGCGCGCTTGCGGGTCTTCGCTGGCCGGGCCGACGGCCAGGCCGATATCACGCAGGTTCATCGCTGCGCCTCGCGTACCAGCAGCGTGCGTTTGCGCTCGACGCCCCAGCGATAGCCCGACAATCCACCGTCGTTGCGCACCACTCGATGGCAGGGGATCGCGACCGCCAGCGCATTGGCACCGCAGGCCTGCGCGACGGCGCGCGTCGACTTCGGTGCTCCGATGCGCCGGGCGATCTCGGAATAGCTCGCCGTCTCGCCAGGCGGAATCGCCTGCAGCGCCTGCCACACCCGCTGCTGGAAGGCAGTGCCGCGCACGTCCAGCGGCAGGTCCAGCCCGAGCGCGGGTGCTTCGACGAAGCCGACGATCCGTGCCACCCACTGCTCGAACTCGGCATCACCGCCCAGCAGCCGGGCGCGCGGGAAACGATCCTGCAGGTCGCGCGTCAACAAATCGGGGTCGTCGCCGAGCAGGATCGCGCATACGCCCACATCGCTGCGTGCCACCAGGATCGCGCCCAGCGAACACTGTCCCACAGCGAAACGCAGCTCGGTGTCGGCACCGCCGGCACGGTAGCGTGTCGGCGTCATGCCCAGCACCTTCGGTGCATCGGCGTAGAAGCGGCCGCCCGAGTTGTAGCCGGCGTCGTAGATCGCCTCGGTCACGCTGCCGCTGCGCGACAGCGCCTCCTTCACGCGGCGGCCGCGATGTGCCGCGGCATAGGCCTTCGGTGTCAACCCGGTGATGCGCTTGAACATGCGGTGCAGATGGAACGGGCTCCACTGCGCCTCGCGAGCCAGAGCCTCCAGGCTCGGCGGCTGTTCGTCCACTTCCAGCAGACGGCACAGCCGCGCCACCACCGCCGCCTGCTGCGCCGCGCGCGACGGCTGGTCGGGCTGGCAGCGCAGGCAAGGGCGGAAGCCGGCACGCTGGGCATCGGCAGGCGTGTCGTGGAAGGAGACGTTCTCCGGCCGCGGCGCGCGGGAGCCACAGCTGGGCCGGCAGTACACGCCGGTGGTGCGGACTGAATAGACGAAGCTGCCGTCCGCCTGCGCATCGCGGGTGCGAACCGCCGCCCATCGCGGGTCGGCCACGGTGCTGGTCGCCCGCATCTGGTCTCGGGTGGTGCTGTTCATCGCTTGCTCCAGTGTGTCTGAATCGATGACGGCACTCTAGGAGCAGGGAGGTTCGAGCGCACCCTGGGTCTTGCTTTCGAATTCGCAGGTATCGCTGGGCAACGCAGGGCCCGTGCCACTGGTCGAGGTCGGACGGTCCGACCCTCTGCCTGGCCCCGGCCTTTGGCTCACTGCGCGCTCAGAGCCCCGCTGCGCCCGCTCCGAACCGCTTCGCCTGAGTCCGCATCCCCTTCGAGACGGCGTTCCAGGTGCGGCTCGGGCACGAGATGTTCGGCCCCGCCGAGACGGCGATCGTGCTGCCTCGCATCGTTCCTCGTATCACGTATCACTTAAGACACGCGCGCCACAGGCCAGGCGCACGACGGATGCGCTCCGCTCGCCCGAGGCGAGTTACCGAATGCAAGCCTACAAGCCTACTTGGCCGACCCGACGAGCACCGGCGTGGCCTGGTAGACGGTGGGGAACAGGCGCTTCAGGTTGCCGATCTTCGGCAGGTCGTTCACCACGATGTACGGATGTCGCGGGTTGCGCGTCAGGAAGTCCTGGTGATAGGCCTCGGCCGGGTAGAAGACCTTGAGCGGTTCGACCGTCGTCGCCAGCCCCTTGCCGAAGGTGTTGGCATGGTTGAGTTGTTCGATGTAGCTGCGCGCCACACGTGCTTGCTCCGCGTCGGCAGGGAAGATCGTGGAGCGGTATTGCGTACCGATGTCCGGGCCCTGGCGGTTGAGCTCGGTGGGGTCGTGGGCCACGGAGAAGTAGATCTGCAGCAGGCGGCCGTAGCTGATCATCTTCGGGTCGTACACGATGCGGACCGATTCGGCATGGCCGGTCCTTCCCGTGCCGATCTGCTCGTAAGTGGCCGTTTGCGCGCTACCGCCGGCGTAGCCCGACACGGCACTCTTGACGCCCGCCACATGCTGGAACACGCCTTGCACCCCCCAGAAGCATCCCCCCGCGAGCACGGCCGTGTGCAACACCGGCGCAGACGGTGCGGTCAGATCGGCTACGGGTGCCGGGACGACCACGGCAGACTCGGCGGCGCGCGCTGCTGGCGCGAAGGAGAGCACACCGGCCAGGGCCAGCAGAAGCAGCGGACGCCGCGGCAGGCCAGCCGCGGCTCGTCGGGCAGGCGTGGATGGTGTTTTCATGGTTGCTTACTCCCAGAAAGTGGCAACCGGCGATCCGGTTCAGCCGAAGGTGAAGGCAAAGGCCTGCGCACCGGGATCGAGGAACTCGATCTCGAACAGGCGGTCGGTGATCGGCGACGCCTGGCGGATCAGCTGGTACAGCCGTTGCCCGCTGACGCTGCCGTGGCCTGGCTCATCGACATCGACGCCATGGTCGCGCAGCGGCGGCGCGCCGTCGATCAGCACACGAAAACGCACCGGCTTGCCGTCCGAAGCAGCACCCAGCACCAAGTGCAGATCCCGGGCGTGGAAGCGACAAGCGATGCGTACGCCGGCGCGACTGAGGACCGCGTGCTCGCGTTCCGCCGTCCAGTCGCCCGCCAGGGCCCATTGATTCAGCTTCAGCGGCGGGGCGCCGGCGTAGAGATGCTGCCGGTCCCGCGCCAAGCTGCCGGGCGCCGCGAAGTTCTCGGCGCGCCCGTAGCCGACGTAGGTTTCAGGTGACAACGCGTTGCGCGAATCGGCCGCAGGCTGCGCGCCGCGTGCATCGACGACGGCCACCACATCGCGCGGTACGTCACCCTGACCGACTTCGGCCAGCAGTTGCTGGATGCTGCGCTCCGACTTGTCGTACTCGCCTTCGCCGAAGTGATGGTGCCGGCCCTGCGCGTCGATGAAGTAGTGCGCCGGCCAGAACTGGTTCTTGAACGCACGCCAGATCGCAAAATCGTTGTCCACGGCCACCGGGTAGCCGATGTTCAGGCCCCGGGTCGCCTTGCGGACATTGGCCAGGTTCTTCTCGAACGCGAACTCCGGTGCGTGTACGCCGATCACGACAAGGCCCTGGTTCTTGTACTTCTCGGCCAGGCGCGGACATAGGGAATCGAGCGCAAGCAGTTGATGCACGAGCAGGTCCAGAAGTCGACCAGCACGACCTTGCCGCGCAGGCCCTCGGCGCTCAGCGGCGGCGAGTTCAGCCACTCCACCGCACCGGACAGGGGCGGCATCGGCCCTTCGATGACAGGGCCACGCAGAGGCCGCTCCCGGTTTGGCCGCCATCATCATCACGCCGTCGCCCTTCATCATCGCGTTCGATTCGCCCGTGAGACTCATCGAGTCATCGGCCCGCGCCATCGGCGGCGGCTTGACCTTGTCGACCCGCGTCTGCTCCAGCGTGGAGGTGCCGGCCAGCGAGCACACCAGCGAAGAAGTGGCAGCGTTCGCCGCGCAACACATCGCCACCACGGCCCACGTCGTCTCAGATGGGCTGTGGTGCTTCGTGCGGTCACGCAAGTCGGCGTCGAGCATGAGCGGGTGGTCATCGGCAGCAGCAGGGCCAGCGTGGAGCCGCCTCAGTTCCGGGCGGTCAACACGCTGCTGGGCAACCTGAAGACCGCCTTTGCCGGGACCTACCGCTCGTTCGACTTCGCCAAGTACGCTCATCGCTACCTCGACGAGGTCCAGTACCGCTTTAACCGCCGATTCGACATGCGCGCCATCCTCGTTCGTCTGCTCAATGCATTGCTGGCCGCACCGCCTCGTCCCGAGCGACGTCTCCGGGCTGCTGTGCTTTGTCGCTAATCACACAGCACGACAACACGCCGTGCAGCTTGGGCGCATAGCGCTCAGTCAGTGCCATTGCAGCCATCGCCGATCACCTCGCTATCGGTTCGCCGGCCATCGTATTACTTGTTTGGTTCCGGCTCTGCCGGCTTTAGGCTGCCAGACCAGTCTGGCGCTGCATGCACCGCCTGGCTATCGAGTTGACCTTGCCGCGGCAGGTAGGCGCCATCCGGTACCAGCCTCAGCGCAACCGGCGTGCGATCGGGAGCTTCAAGTCAGCGAACGACAGCGACGCCTCGAACTTCGCTCGTTTCCCATTCGCAACGCCGATGTTGATGTCTCGCCTGCGCATCGTCGGCGTAGGATGCAGCTCTCTGAACTGCATCGTCGTTGCCATGACAGCCGCCCTGCATCCACCGCTTCGCCTGGGCATCCTGGGCTGCGCCAACATTGCCCGGCAGTTCGCGCGGGACGTGGCTCCGAGTCCGCTGGTAAGCATCGGGGCGGTGGCCAGCCGAGACGCGAGCAAGGCCGCAGGCTTCGCCGCGCAGTTCGCCATTCCCCGGGCACATGGCAGTTACGAAGCGCTGTTGCTCGACGAAGGGCTCGACGCGATCTACATCCCGCTGCCCAACAGTCTGCATGCGCAGTGGGCGGTGGCCTGCGCCAGGCAGGGCAAGCATGTGCTGTGCGAAAAGCCGCTGGCCATGAACCTCGCCGAGGCGCGCGAAATGTTCGGCGCTGCCCGAGATGCCGGCGTGATCCTGCTCGAAGCCTACCCGTGGTGGTTTCAGCCGCAGACGGCCACGATGCTCGAGCTGCTGCATGGCGGCGCGATCGGCACGATACGTGCGGTGCAGGCCAGCTTCGGATTCAAGCTGGTCGACCCGGCGGGCCGCAACGTGCGCTCGCTCGCCGAACTCGGGGGTGGTGCATTGATGGATTCGGGCTGCTATTGCCTGAGCCTGATCCGTCTGGTGATGGGCCGCGCACCGCAGCGTGTGCAGGCCCTCTCGCGTCCAGGGCCCACGGGCGTGGACATCGCCACCAGTGCCACACTGCTGTTCGGCGACGGTGCCGTGGCGCAACTGCACTGTGCGATGGACCTTGCGCTGCATCGGCACGCGTCCATCATCGGCAGCGACGGCATGATCACGACCGAGTTCCTGAACCACACGGCCGAGCCCGGCATCGAGCACCCTTGGGGATATCAGCCGAGCCAGCTGCGTGTGCGGCGCGGCAGCGGCAACGGACCGATCGAATCCGTGAGCAGCCCCGCCGGCAGCGGCTTCCGCTTCGCAGCCGAAGCCTTTGCAGCGCTGGTCGAGCGACAGGACTTCGCGGCGGCCGAACGGGCGGCACGGGCCAGTCTGGACATTGCCGCGACCATCGATGCGATCGCCGCCAGTGCGCGCACCGGGGTGGGCGTGGACCTCAGCGTCCCGGCGGCATAGCCCCTGCAAGTTCGGGCGGCGTCAATAGAACCACTGCGCGGGCACCATCACCAGCTGCGGAAACATTATCAACAGGAACAGGACGATGAACTGCGCCAGCATGAAGGGCCAGACACCCTTCGTCACCTGATCCATGCTGATCTTGCCGACGCCTGCGACGGTGCTCAACACCGTGCCGACGGGCGGCGTGATCAGGCCGATGGCGTTGTTGATGATGAACAGCACGCCGAAGTAGACCGGGTCGATGCCCGCGGCCTTGACCAGCGGCATGAACACCGGCGTCAGGATCAGGATGGTCGGTGCCATGTCCATCGCAGTACCCACGAGCATGGTGATGATCATCATCGCCAGCATCAACAGCACGGGCCGGTCGAGCAGGGGCTGCAGCAGCGAGATCAGTTCGGCGGGCAGGTTGGCCACGGTGATCATCCAGGCCGAGACCATCGCCGCGGCCACCAGGAACATGATCACCGCGGTGGTCTGTGCGGCCGCCAGGAACAGCGCGTACAGCTGCGAGATCTTCAGCTCGCGGTAGATCACGGTGGACACGAAGAGCGCGTACACCGCTGCCACGACCGCCGCCTCGGTGGGCGTGAAGACGCCGAACTTCAGGCCGACGATGACGATCACCGGCATCACCAGCGCGAAGGTCGCATCCTTGAAGCAGCGCAGCACCTCGGCGCGGCTGGCGCGCGGTGCGGGCTGGACCTTCTCCTTGCGCACCAGCCACCACCAGGTCAGCCACAGGCCCGCAGCCAGCATCAGGCCCGGTGCGATGCCGGCCATGAACAGCTTGGTGATGGACACGTTGGCGGCAACGCCGAAGATGACGAAGCCGATCGACGGCGGGATGACCGGCGCAATGATCGAGGCCGACGCCAACAGGCCCGCCGAGCGCGCGGTGTCGTAGCCGGCGCGGTTCATCATCGGCAGCAGCAGCGCGGCCAGCGCCGCCGCGTCGGCCACCGCCGAACCCGACAGCGCCGCCATGACGACAGCGGCAACGATGCCGACATAGCCCAGGCCGCCACGCACATGGCCGACCAGGCTCATGGCGAAGGCGACGATGCGGCGCGACAGTCCACCCGCGTTCATGATCTCGCCGGCCAGCATGAAGAAGGGCACCGCCAGCAGCGGGAAGCTGTTGGCGCCCTCGATGGCGTTCTGCGCCAGGATCTGCGCATCGAACATGTCCAGGTGCCACATCAGCGCGGCACCGCAGATCAGCAGCGCAAAGGCAATCGGCACGCCCAGCGCCATGGCGCCGAGCAGCGCGCTCAGGAAGATGAGGATCGTCATGGCGATGTCCTGCTAGCGGCCGTGGCCGGCATCCGCGCTCGGCAGGTCTTCGGATTCGCTGACGCCGACCAACTCGGCATCGTTCAGTCGTCCGCTGAGCAGCTTCCACAGTTCGTGCACCAGGATCAGGCCGCCCACCGCCGCGAACAGCACACCGGCCCCGAAGAACCAGGCCGTCGATGCCTGCATTGCCGCGCTGGTGGTGTCCCAGTTGATGAGTGTCTGCTGCCAGGCGCCGCGTCCCATCAGCCAGCACATGTAGATCATCAGCAGGTGCGCGACGACGAAGCACAGCCGCTTGCCGGCGCGCGGCAGCCTGGAGACCAGCAAGTCGGTGCCCAGGTGCGAACGCCGATGGATGGCGACGATGGCGCCCAGGAAGGTCAGCCACACGAAGAGCCAGCGCGACAGTTCCTCCGAGATCGCAATGCCGGAGCTGAAGCCGTAGCGCAGCACCACGTTGCCGAACACCATCAGCACCATCAGCGCCAGGGCCACGACCATCAGCAGGCCGAAGAAGCGGCAAAGCGCGTCGATGAAGCGATCCATCGTCAATCTCCCAGGCAGGGGTTCAAGACCGGCGGCGGGCCGTGGGGCGCACCGCCGGCGCCCTGGCATCAGCGCACCGTGGCGTGCACCTTGTCGAGTTCAGCGCGATAAACGCTGACGACACTCGGGTCGTAGGACGCAGCGAACTTCTCGCCCACCGGTTTGGTCAGCTCGCGCATCTTGGTCAGCGTCGCCGGCGGCACGTCGTTGACCTGCATCTTGGCTTCCAGCTCCTTGCGCGCCACGGACGAGGCATCACGGCTGGTCTTGCGCTGGAAGGCGCCGGCTTCCTGGACCGCCTCCTTCACCAGCTTCTGGTCGGCCGCCGACAGCTTGTCCCAGGTCCTCTTGCTGATGACCACCGGGTTGGCGGTGTAGACGTGGTTGGTCACGCTCAGGAACTTCTGTACCTCGAAGAACTTGCTGGTGAGGATCACGCTGAAGGGGTTCTCCTGGGCATCCATGGCCTTGGATTCGAGTGCGCCATAGAGCTCCGGAAAGGCCATCGGTACGGGGTTGGTGCCCAGCGCGGCGAAGCTCTCCATGAACATCGGGTTCGGGATCACGCGCAGCTTCAGGCCCTTCAGATCCTCGACGTTGACGACCGGCTTGCGGCTGTTGGTGAAGTTGCGAAAGCCCGTTTCCCAGAAGTCCAGACCCACCATGCCCTTGTCGGCCAGCTTCGACATCAGCAGCTGGCCGAAGGGCCCCTGCAGCAGCGCATCGACCTGCTGCGCGTTGCTGAACGAGAAGGGAATGTCGATCAGCGTGAACTCCTTGACCACGCCGCCCATGGTGGTTGCCGAAGGCAGCGTCATGTCCTGGATGCCGCCCTGCACGGCGCTGAGCTGCTGCGCCTCGCCACCGACCGTGCCGCCGCCGAGTTCCTGCACCTTGATGCGGCCGCCGCTCTTGGCGGCGAGGATCTCGCCGAGTTTTTGTGTGCCCAGCGAGATGGGGTGGCCCGCTTGCACGACGTGGCCGAAGCGCAGCGTGATGTTGTCCTGCGCCTGGGCGCTGAACACGGTCGCCAGGCCCAGCGCGGCGCTGCAAAACAGTTTGGAAAGTCTCATCGTCAGTCTCCTTCTCGGTTGAAAAAATCGGATCGGGTGTTCAATGCGGGCGCAGAACGATCTTGCTGCCCTCGCGCCTTTCGACCATCTGCAGCGCGCGCTCGAAGTCGGCCAGCGCCACCTCGTGGGTGACGAGCTTCAGCACCTCGGCGGCCAGCTGGGGCAGCACGTTCATCGTCAGCCGCCAGGTGGTCTCGTTGTAGCCACGCGAGCCGATCAGGGCCAGTTCCTTCAGGACCACGGGCGTGCTCTTCAGGGTGCTGGGGCCGTGGCACAGGCCGATCAGGCCGACGCTTCCGCCGCGGCGTGCCATCGCCACGGCCTGCTCCAGCGTGCTGGCCACGCCGCTGGTCTCGTACACGATGTCAGCGCCATCGGCCTGCAGGCTGCGCAGCACCACGGCCGGGTCGCGCGCCTCGATATCCACGCCGATGGCGCCCAGCGCTTCGGCCAGGCGCAGGCGGCCCACATCGGCTGCGACACCGGTGACCATCACCTTGGAAGCCCCGGCGGCGCGGGCGAGCAGGGCGCACAGCAGGCCGATCGGGCCGGCGCCGATGACGGCGACGACGTCGCCGGCGCGCACCGGCACGCGTTCGAGCACCGCATGCACGGCCACCGCAAGCGGCTCCAGCAGCGGCGCCACGGCGGCGTCGATGCCCTGCGGCAGCACGTGCACGTTGTGCGCCGGCACGCTGACCTGTTCGGTCCAGCCGCCGTCGATGCGCCCGCCCATCAGTCGCCGGTCGTCGCACAGCGTCGGCCGGCCCATGCCGCAGTAGCGGCAGTGGCCGCAGGCGATCTGCGGATTGACGGCCACGACGGCGCCGATGGCGACGGCGGGGCTGTCCGAGGCTTCGACCACACCGGCGAACTCGTGGCCGACGATCAGCGGGAAGCTGGGCGCGTACTGGCCCACCACCGCCTCGTGCCACTTCCAGATGGCCACGTCGGTGCCGCAGATGCCGCCCGCGGTGATGCGAATCAGCACCTCGCCGGGCTTGCGTCGTGGCGGTTCGACCTCGATCAGCTCCATGGCCCCGGCGCGGGGCGCGAGCTTGGCGACGGCTTTCATCAGGCGGCGACTCCTTGTGCTGGGTGGGGGGCGGCGGCACGCGCGGCCGCCTGGGTGGCGACATAGGCGAAGACGATGGCCGGTCCCAGGTTGATGCCGGGGCCTGGATAGGCGCCACCCATCATCGATTGCATGTCGTTGCCGACGGCGAACAGGCCCTCGATCGGCTCCTCGTCGCGCAGCACGCGGGCATCGGCATCGGTGGCCAGACCGACGACCGAACCGATGTCGCCGGGGTACAGCGTCACGGCGTAGAAGGGCGCCTGTTCGATCGGGCCCAGCGTCGGATTGGGCTGCACCGTCGGATCACCCAGGTTGCGCTGATAGACGGTGCTGCCGCGCTGGAAGTCCTCGTCGACCCCGGTGCGGGCGAAGCCGTTGAAGCGCTCGACGCTGGCCTGCAGGGCCGCGGCGTCGATGCCCAGCTGCTGTGCCAGAGCCGCCAGGGTCGGGGCCTCGGTCAGGTAGCCATCGCGCACGAAGCCAGCGACGCCACTCCCACCCGGCCGCACCATGCCCAGGCCATGGCGCAGCAGCGCACGCCGGTCGGCGAGCAGATGGGCCACGGCATCCGGCCGATCACCAGCGGCGGCGGGACGCAGCATGCGCTCGCCGAAGAGGTGGTAGGAGCAGCTTTCGTTGACGAAACGCTGTCCACGCGCATTCACCACCACCGTGCCGGGCTTGGCGCGGTCGAGCACGAAATGCGGAAAAACCGCCTGGCTGCCGTCCTTGCGCCGGCGTACCGAGACCGGCGCCCAGAAGGCAGCGCTGGTGGCCATCGGGGCGAGGCGCGCGCCGAGATCCAGTGCCTGCTGCAGCAGCAGGCCGGTCGAGCTGAGCGCGCGCGGCGAATGCTTCACTTCGGCCGGAATGAGCCGCTGCCTCAGCTGCGCATGGTCATTGAACCCGCCACCGGCCAGCACGATGCCGCGCCGCGCTTGCAGCGTCGTGGCGCGCCCATGCCGGCGAAGCTGGACACCCGTCACGCGGCCCCCCTCCGTCAGCAGGCGCTCGGCGAGCGTCTCGGTCCAGATCGGTACGGCGCGCTGGCGCAGCGACAGCAGCAGGCGCCCGACCAGCGCATTGCCCATGACCATGCGCGTGCCGCGCGGATGGCGCAGCCGGTCGGCGCCGTAGCGCAGCAGCAGCCGCGCCGCGTGGCTGAACGACGCGCGCGAGCGACGGATGTTCAGCAGGTGGCCGATGTCCGTGCGGTCCACCATCATGCCGCCGAGGATCGTGAACTCCGGGATCGGCGGGCGCACCAGCGACAGCGCGTCGCCGAGCTGTCGGCCATCGAAGGGCAGGCACTCCAGCACCCGGCCCCGGGTGCTGGCGCCTTGCAGCTCGCTCAGGTAGTCCGGGTGGTGGGCAAAGGCACGCATGCGCACCTCGCTCTGCGATTCGAGGCACTGCACGGCCTTCGGCCCCAGCGCAAGGAAGCGCTTGCGCAGTTCGGGCGCGTAGCCGTGGCTCGCCTGCGCCAGGTAGCGATCGGCCTGCTCCGGCGTGTCGCCGCTGCCCTGCGCCAGATGCGTGTTCGGTATCCACACCGCGCCGGCGGCCAACGCGCTGGTGCCGCCGACCCAGCGCGACTGCTCCAGCACGAGCACGCGCAAGCCTTCGATGGCCGCGAAGAGTGCGGTGGCCAGGCCGGCGCAGCCGGCGCCGGCGACGATGAGATCCCAGGGCCCGGTCTCGGCCGGGTCGTCTCGGTACGGGGGCTGTGTCATGCGCCTCCCGCGTCGGCCAATACCATCGCCGCACCCCGCTCGGCGACCATCAGCGTCGGTGCGTTCGAGTTGCCCGAGGTGCAGCTCGGCAAGATGGAGGCGTCGATCACCCGCAGCGCCGCTACACCGCGCACCCGCAGCTGCGCATCGACGACCGCATCGGCATCGCCGCCCATGCGGCAGCTGCCCACCAGGTGGTAGCCGGAGACACCCTTCGCGAGCGCATAGACCAGCAGTTCGTCGTCGCCGTCGACAGCCCTGCCGGGCAGCGTCTCCTGCAGCGCCCAACGGCTCAGCGCCGGCATGGCGAACAGACGCCGACCCAGGCGCAGGCCCGCCAGCAGTGCCGCGCGGTCGCCCGGCGCGCGCAGATAGCCCGGCACGATCGCCGGCGCCTGAGCCGGGTCGATGGAGCGGATGCAAACCGTCCCCTGGCTCTGCGGGAACGAGTGGTAGATGCTGAGCGTCATGCCCGGCGCCTGCTCGAGTTCGTAGGTGCCGGCCTCGAAGCTGCCCGGTGCAAAGCTCAACTGAAGATCGGGGTCACTCAGCTCGGGCCGGCTGCGGGCGAAGGCGGCGCAGGTGCTGGCGCCTAGCGTGAGCAGGCCGTCGCCGCGCAGCGCGTAGCGCAGCAACTCGCCCAGCATTGCCAGGCCGTGGGTGCGCTCGTTGAGCGTGCGCACGCCGCGCACGCGCTGCGTGATGCGCACGGCGTAGTGGTCGCGAAGGTTCGCGCCGACGCCGGCACGATCCGCCAGCACCGGGATGTTCAGCGAATGCAGCAGCGGCCCCGGGCCGATGCCGGACAGCTGCAGCAGCTGCGGCGAGCGGATCGCGCCGCAGGCGACGATGACTTCGCGCCACGCACGGATGCGCCGCGGGCCGCCCGCTGCCTTCAGTTCCACGCCGCTGGCGCGCCGGCCGTCGAACAGCACCCGCTGCGCAAGGCTGCCGGTCAGGATCTTCAGGTTGGCACGGCGGCGCGCGCGGCGCAGGTAGCTCTGCGCCGGCCCACGACGGAAGCGGCCGAGCCGGTTCTGGTGGAAAGAGGCCGCGCCCTCACGCTGCGCGCCGTTCAGTGAGTCGCGTACCGTCATGCCGGCCTCGCCGCAGGCCTGCAGGAAGGCCTGGCTGAGCGGGTGCTGTTCCAGAAAGCGCGAGACCGGCAAGCCATGCGCCGGCGTGTCGCTCTGCGGGCTCTCGATCCTGTGATACCAGTGCAGAGCTTCTTCGTAGGACCAGCCGCTGCAGCCCTGGGCCAGCCACTGCCGATGCTCGGCCGGCGAACTGCGCACATGGAGCATGCCGTTCAACGAGCCGGTGCCGCCGAGCATCCGGCCTTGCGGATAGGCGATCTGGCGCGGGCCCAATGTCGCATCGGCCTCGGCGCGATAGCGCCAGCTCAATTCCGGATGGTCGATCAGCCGCAGGAATGCGGCCGGTACATGGATATAGGGGTGGCGATCGGCAGGGCCGGCCTCGATCAGCAGCACCTGATGCGCACCGCTGTGCGACAGCCGGTCCGCCAGCACGCAGCCGGCGCTGCCGCCACCGACCACGACGAAGTCGGCCTCATGGTCCCAGCGCGGCTCAGTGGACACCCGCCGCCTCCATGACCTGCTGCGCCGCCTCGCGCAGCATGCGCGCGCGTTCGACGGGCGGCAGCGGGCCGGGCTGGGCATGCAGAGGTGCCTCGATCGAGATCGTCAGGCCCTCGGGCAGCGCGCGCAGCATGCCGACCAGGTCGAGGCCCCCTTGGCCGGGAGCCAGTCGTGCCCTGCGCGCCTGGAACAGCAGTTCGTCGTCGGTGTCCGGGCGGCGTGCCGGCGCATCGCAGATCTGGAAGAAGGCCCAATGCGCCGGCGAAAGCGTGGCGAGATCTGCGGCCGTCCCACCGGAGCGATCGAGATGGATCGCGTCGACGATGACTCCACCGCTGTCCGCCGCCTGGACCACGCGGCGCGCGGCGGCCAGATCGCGAATGCCGCGCCAGGGCATGAACTCCAGGCCCATGCGCAAGCGGTAGCGCGCGCCGAGTTCGGCCAGCGCGGCCAGGCGTCCGGCCAGTGCGTGCTCGTCGCTGTCGTCGCCGGCGACCAGCACCTGGCTGGCACCCAGGCGCGCGGCCGCTTCCATCAACGGCTCCCAGGCGCCGATGTCGCTGTCGCCACGCAGACGTACCAGCTCGACGTCATGCACGGCCACGCCCAGCGTGCGCAGGCGCGCCAGCGTCTCGCGCATCATCGGTGTGTCGCCGATCATCGGATGTTGCGACTCCTCGGCCGACGCCGGCGCCAGCCGCAGGCTGACCCGATCGAAGCCCGCGGCCGCGGCCGCGGACACCATGTCGGGCGGCGTCAGTTCGATCAGGCTCAAATGGGCCAGGCAGAGCGGGTGACTCATGGGCTTCGGCGGTGGCGTTGCAGCGCGGGTCGTGTCAGCCAACGTCGGTGGGCGTGGCGGAATACGCCAGTCCATAGAGGTGCCGCTCGGTGCCGGGCGCGGCTCCCAGGGAGCCAAGTCCGGCCTCGCCGAGCTCTGCTTCCCCGAGCCCGTGCAGCGCGTCGGCGTCGTAGCCGCTGGCGACGAGGACCCAATCGGCCACGCGGTCGGCGTTGCCCCGAATCTGCTGCTCCGTGGTGGCAGCGAGCGGCGGCGCTTGATGACGCAGCAGGTGCAGGCCGACGAGGCCGGGCCGCATCCACACCGATGTCGCCAGCTCGCCCAGGCTGCGCTGCAGCGAGTCCGCCTGGCCGTCCGCGGGAGAGAGGCGAACCGTCAGGGCATGCCGCGCGGTGACCGCGCCGTGGCTTTGCAACACCTGGCACTGGCTGCGCACCATGTTGCGGTGCAGCGGCATCATGCGCGTCGACCAGGGTGAGGGGGCGTTGAGCCGGGCTGCGTAGGGCGCCGAGGCAAGGACCGCGTGATCCTCCAGTTCGTACATCACGAAAAAGCCTTCGCCGCCTTCGGCACTGGTCCAGCGCGACGCACGCCGGAACCCCGGGATGCCCAGGCGCTCCTGGAAGTGCTCGTGCGCATGCCAGTGCTCGAACTCCGCGCGCTGTTCCTGCGACACGTCCCACCACATGGCCAAGGCGGCCTTGCCGAGCAGTGCCATCGGTGCCCCTAGTTCGCCGAGCCGGCGCGTTGCCTCGTGTGGAAAGCGCTTCGGCGCGTTGGGCGGTTGTTCATGCGTAATCTCGTGTCAGCCTCGAAAGAGGAGCGATGATGACAGAAGGTTGAATGATGTTCAATATATGTCTTTCATTCAATATTTGAACGGCACGAGTGAAATCATGAGGGAAGTAGCCGACCATCCGATGGGGAAGATGCCCACCACGTCGGTCCTGCGCTTTGATCTCGGCGCTTTGCCGCTCCAGCAGATTGGTCGAGTGGATCTGCAGCCGGTGCGCGTGGGAAGCACATGTAC